>DDKG01000274.1 GCA_002339265.1 Massilia sp. UBA2604
GGCGACACCCTGAACGACCTGTCGATGTTCGAGGCGGGCTTTCGCGGCGTGGTGGTCGGCGCCGCCGAACCGGCGCTGGTGCAGGCGGTGCGCAAGATGCCGCGCGTGGTGGTGGCCGACGCCGCCGGCTGCGGCGGCATCCTGCAGGCCTTCGGCCGCCACGGCCTGCGCCTGGACGACGAGGGCGACGCACTCGAGGCGACTTCGTATGGCGAGGCCGAGCTGGTGATGGTCTATCACCGCCTGCCCTATGACGAAGTGGTCGAAGGCGGCGTCACCTACCAGCGCCGCCCGAAAAGCCCGAACGGCATCATGCCGACCCTGCTCAGCTTTTTCGCGGGCGGGCGCAAGGGCTCGTGGGTGGCATGGTCGCAGCAGGCAAGTCGAACGCCAAACGGCTTTATCCCGCACGTCGCAGTCGATGCGCAGCGCTATCCGCAATTGAAAGCGGCGCGGATTCCCCTGACGGCGGACGACATCGACCAGTTCTATAAAAAATTCTCGAAAGAGGCGTTCTGGCCGATCATCTTCTCCTTCCCCGACAAGGCCGAGTTCCGCCAGGACCACTGGGAGCGCTTTCTGGAAGTGAACCGCCTGTTCGCCGAGCAGACCGCGCGCGAGGCGGCGCCCGGCGCCACCGCCTGGATCCACGACTACAATCTATGGATGGTGCCGGCCTTCCTGCGCCCGCTGCGCCCTGACCTGACGATCGCTTTCTTCCACCACACGGCTTTCCCGTCGTCCGACGTGTTCAACATCCTGCCATGGCGCAACGACATCATCGGCAGCCTGCTGCAGTGCGACTACGTCGGCTTCCACATCCCGCGCTATGTCGAGAACTTCGTCGACGCCGCGCGCTCCTGCGCGCCGGTCGAGGTGCTGGACGCGGTGCCGTGCGCGCCGCGCTACCTGACCTTCGGCTGCGCGCTGGGCGTCGATCGCATGCACACCGCGCTCGAAGTGGGCGGACGCCGGGTGACTCTCGGCGCGCATCCGGTGGGCACCAACGCCGGCCTGATCGAAGACCTGGTGCACAGCGCCGAAGTCCAGCGCCAGATCGTCGAATGGGACGAATACCTCGCCGGCCGCACCGGCATCATCTCGATCGAGCGCCTCGACTACGTGAAGGGATCGCTGGAGAAGCTGCAAGCGTATGAGCGGATGCTGGAACAGCACCCGGAGTTGCTGGGCAAGGTCATGCTGATCAATATCATCACGCCCGCGGCGTCGGGCATGGAGATCTACGACAGCCTGCGCGAGGAACTGGACCGCACCGTGGGCCGCATCAACGGCCGCTTCTCGACGCTGGACTGGGTCCCGGTGCGCTACTTCTACCGCTCGCTGCCGTTCGAGGACGTGGTGGCCCACTACGCCGCCTGCGACGTCGCCTGGATCACGCCGCTGCGCGACGGCCTGAACCTGGTGGCAAAGGAATACGTGGCCACCCGCCATGCCGCAGGCCGTCCGGGCACGCTGGTGCTGTCCGAATTCGCCGGCGCCGCCGTCGAGCTGCACGGCGCGCTGCTGGTGAACCCGTACGACAGGAACGCGATGAGCGCGACCCTGTACCACGCGCTGACCATGGGCGCCGACGAAGTGGCCTACCGCTCCGGACGCATGGCGGCGATCGTGAACGACCGCGACGTGGCGCGCTGGGGCGACGACTTCCTGGCCGCGCTGGCGGCCCTGCCGGCGTCAAGCCAGGACGACGCGCCGGACGAGCGCTCCGCCGCCTGATATTTGCACATTGACTGAAAGGGAAACACAACCGTGATGGAATACGTCATCCTCAAGAATCCGGTCGCCGACTGGCTGGTGGCGCTGGCCGTGGTCGCGGCCGTGGCGGCGGGCCTCGACGCCGTCAAATCGATCGTGGCGCGGCGCCTGGGAGCGCTGGCCGCGCGCACCGATGCCAAATGGGACGACATCGCGGTTGCCGCGCTGCGTTCGACCAAGCTGCTGGTGCTGGTCATCGTCGGCATCTACGCCGGCGCCAGCTTCCTGGCGCTGCCGGACAAGGCGCAGCTGTTCATCGGCCGCATTACCATCACCGCCGTGCTGTTCCAGGTCGCGATCTGGGGCGACCGCGCGCTGCGCACCTGGCTGGTCGCGACCCGCGCCCAGCGCAACGAAGATCCGGACCGCATCACTTCCTCGGCCGCCATCACCTTCCTGGTGCGGGTGGCGCTGTGGGCGGTGGTGGCCCTGATGGTGCTCGATAATCTCGGCGTCAACATCACCACCCTGGTGGCCAGCCTGGGTATCGGCGGTATCGCCATCGCGCTGGCGGTGCAGAGCATCCTGGGCGACCTGTTCGCTTCCCTGTCGATCGTGCTCGACAAGCCGTTCGTGGTGGGCGACTTCATCATCGTCGACAAGATGCTCGGCACGGTCGAGAAGATCGGCCTCAAGACGACCCGCGTGCGCAGCCTCTCCGGCGAGCAGATCGTGTTTTCGAATAACGACCTGCTCAAGAGCCGCATCCAGAACCTGCGCCGCATGGAGTCGCGCCGCGTCGTGTTCCAGTTCGGGGTGTCGCACCTGACGCCGGCGAGCCTGCTGCGTGGCCTGCCCGAGATGGTGAAGGAGATCGTCGTCGCCCAGCCGCAGGTGCGCTTCGACCGCGCCCACCTGGCCGGCATCGCGGCGCCGGTGTTCAACTACGAGGTGGTGTACTACGTCGACAACACCGACTACACCGTCTACATGAACGTGCAGCAGGAGATCTACCTGAGCATCCTCGCCGG
>DDKG01000362.1 GCA_002339265.1 Massilia sp. UBA2604
GACGACCTGAAGCGCTTCATGGATTTCGGATGCAGACCCTCAGAGTACGGTCCGCGGGTCCGGGTCCATCCGCGCGCCTCGTGGCTGCGTCCGACGGCAGCGAACCGGATGCAGGCGAAAAAGGGAGCGAAGTATGACTTTTCCGGCGTCAACCGGCAGACGACGGTCTTCAATGACGGGCCGGACGCAAAAGCCGGCCATACGAAGAATCTCGCCCATACGGAAGCTTTTCTGCAGAAGCTTGGTGCGGAAAAAGCTGAAAACGGGCGTCGTCATTCGGTGGTCTGGCGCGGTGTGCGGTTCGCCGACATCAAAGCCTTCCTCGGCGGCTTCTCGTTTCACGAGAGTGCCCAGTTCTTCTCGGATCTGAAACCGTTTTTGGACTGGTACGGCAAAAACCAGGAGAAAACCGGCTACGGCGCATGGAACGTAGTGGTGGCCGGCAATGCAGCTGACGGAACGCGGGACTGGAACGTGCCCGGCGGTACCGTCGGCCGGGTTAACCGTACCCGCATGGTCGCAAGAAGCAGGCCGGGGGTCTCGGTATCGGTCGGTGTGCTGCGTGATCCTGCCGACCTGCTTGCGGACAGCCGCGCGGAAGAACAGAGCGCTGCAAAGCCGACCAGGGACAACATAGCGGAACTGCGTACCGAAGGTGGAGTTGGCCGCGTGCCGCAGCTGCTGCTGTACCTGATCGACAGAAACAGCAAACCGTCGCCGGACCGGAACGACCGCGCACCACTTGAGGCGAAGGAGCACATCGTGGGCATGAGCATCTGGCTGCCCGAAAGCGGACGCCAGTCGGGGCAGTTCGCAACCCATCTGACGGTGAAAATTCCCGCCGCTATGGCGGACACAGGTGACGAAGCTGTGGAAACACAGGAGTAAGGACAATTGATGAAGTACTTCACGCCCCCACAGGGACCCATGCAGGAATCGGGCGCCGCGCTGCTGCGGTCGATGCAGAACGTGGCGATGGTGCCGCTCGACCTGCTTGTCCGGGAGGCAGTCCAGAACAGCCTCGACGCGGCTCTTGAGAAAGACAGGGCTGGCGGCGAAGTGCACGTCGACTTTACGGTGCGGCGACACGAAACGGCAGCGATCGCGGAACTGCTGGGTGAACACATCAGTAGCAGCGTCCTCCGCTGGAAATTTCCGAAGGGTGGGCGCATGCTCGAGATCCGCGACTCGCGTACTGAAGGCCTGTCAGGACCCGTATCCATGGACCAGCTCGGCCGTGGCGACAGTCACGGCAACCTCATCAAGCTGATCTACGAAGTCGGCCGTACACGCAGCGACGAGGCCGCGGGCGGGTCGTGGGGACTGGGCAAGACCTGTTACTTCCGCATGGGTGCCGGACTCGTCTTCTATTACAGCCGCACCCACGCTGACGGCAGACCGGAAGAGCGGCTGGTCGCCAGCATGGTCGAGGATGAAAACGGCAGGGACAGGCTGCAGACCGACACCGCGACCGGTATCGGCTGGTGGGGCTGTACAGGCCGGAAAGGCGGGCCGGCCGCGATAACCGACAGCGCCACCATCCGGCGAATTCTGGCGACGCTGGAGGTGCGGCCCTTTGGCCCGAACGAAACCGGCACCGCGGTCATCATCCCTTTTCTCCGCAGTGATCTCGTCACCCTGCCGGCAGCGGACGACGATGCAGTCACGCCGTCCGGCAGCCTGCCGGCGTGGTGGTTCGCAAGCGATGAGAGCTATATCGAGGTGGCCCTGCAGCGCTGGTTCTGCGTACGGCTCGACAATCCGATGTTCCGTACCGGCCCGTGGCTGCATGCCAGCGTCAACGGCAAAAAGATCTGCCGTGAAGACATGCTTCCGTTATTCAAGGTCACCCAGTCGCTGTACAACCGGATCGGCAGTCGGGGACGCATGCCGGGAGACTATCTCGGAAGGAGACGAGTACCGCTTGAAAACGTCCTCTGCGAACCTGTTGCGCTGAACAATGTCTACGAGCCGCCGGGGCCGGCCGGCTACCTTGTGGCAGTGCAGCTGACTGCGCGTCAGCTTGGCATCGGAGCGCCCGAGAACATCCCCGATCCCTATCTGTGCCTGTACGGGCGGCCCGAGAAGTCACCACCATTCCGGCCGCTCGTCACCTTCATGCGCAGTCCCGGCATGTCGATCCGCTGGGATGACAATACGTCCGGCCGGGGGTGGGCGCGCGGCCTGAAAGGCGCGCCGGACGGGAAATACGTTGTGGCACTGTTTGTCCCCGAACCCGGAATGCGCCTCACGGCTGCGCTGCGCAAAAAGCTGGACCAGCCGCATGCGACGGTGGAATCGTACCTGCGCAGCTGCGAGCGCTCAGACCATCACCAGTGGGCCGATCTTTCGGGCTACAGCATTGCAGGGCGGATCCGTAACCACGTATCGAAGCACCTGCGTGACCATGTCATTCCGCCGCTGCAGGGAGCAGGGGAGGGGATTTCAATCGGGCTTGCGAGGCGTCTTGCCAACCTGCTGCTTCCCCAGCGCGGGCTTGGTCCTGACGGGCGTAACGGGAGTGCGTCGCCACGCCCGCCGGGTGTCCGGGGCAAAGGGGCAGGCGTGCCGGGAACGGGGCCCGGAGCCGGGGGCATGGGAACCGGGCGGGGACGTGGCACGGGAAAAGGAAGCCGCTTTGCGTTCGAGGTCACCGGTCAGCAGTACGGGCGCGACCGGATTACGGTGGACTGGCTGCTCGACTGGGGAACCGGAAGCGAAGCGCGCGAGATTACCGTGTCGGTCGACTCCGAACGTGGACCGGTTTCCGAACAGGTGTGGCATGAGAACGGACTGGGAACCTTTCCCTTCCTGCTTGACGATGTCGTGCTCGAACAGCTGGCACCCAGTGCGGGTGCCCGTGTTCCCCTGAAAACCGAGCAGACAGCAGGCTGTCTGCGCCTGGTTCCGGACAGGCGTTCGAAACAGCAGCCCGATACCCTGGTACTGAAGGGCAGCTTCAGCATCGTGTTCCCGGATGCGGGTACCGGGGATCTGTGTCCGCTGGTAGAGGCCACGGCTGTCATGAAAGGTGCACTGTGAGCAGGACCGCCATTTTCCCTTTCCGTACAATCGCCGCCGGCTTTCCCGACGGTCTTGAGGTATCCGCCATGCCGGTGTTCAGTTCGACCGGGCCGGATCCCGGTGCACACGCGAAGGACAGTGAATTCGCGCTTGGACGCGACAGTGACTGGAACGCTGACCTGCATGACATCACGATCCAGTGGACGCTGAAAGCGCCGGGCCTGAAGGCGCTGTTCGGTGCCGGCGGGATTGCCGGCGAACGCGCGGCGCTGCTTGTTGCGGCAGAGTGGACGTCGCCTGAGTCCGGCTACCGCGCGCTCGGTGAAGGCGTGGTGGTGCGTCTGGCGGACTGTTCGGCTAGGGCAGCGCCGCTGGTGCTGTCGCTGACCCTCGAACGCGGCACGCTGCGGGGTTCCGGCAGACTGTCGCTGCAGGTCTATCTCGAGAGCCGCGGACCCGGCTCCGTACGGCCTGGAACGGCAGTCACGAAAGGTGCACGCCTTGGTACGCTGTGGGGACCGGTGACGGTCGTGATCGATGCCGACAGCTCCCTGTTTCCGATCGTGGAAGAGGATCTGGGAGCCGGGCGTCCGCTGTGGGACTTCCGTGAAAACTGGAAGGATGCGCTCACCGATCCGTTCTCGCCCGACCATGTTGCGCTGGTCATGAATACCGGTCATCCTGACGCCGCCGCGCTGCGCGACGTCCAGAATCCGGCTGCGGGGCTGACCCCGCTCATGAAGCAGGTGCTGGCGTGCTGGCTGGCCCATCTGGTTGCACGGGTGGCCGATGAAACCGGCGACAGTTTCAACCGCATTACCGGCGACGAGTACTGCATTTCCGAGCCCGGCAGTATCGCCCGTACCGTGGCGGGACTGGTTAGTGCTGGTGAAATCGATACTGATTCGGCGCTGTCGCGACTACAGTCAGCCCAGCTGTGGCTCGACCGTCTGACACGCACGCAGGCGCAGGAGGCAGCAGAATGAAATGGATGGAAACCGACTGCGTTACCGCACAGCGGCGTTTTGCCGGGATGGAGGCGGCCGGACAGTTTGACCCGGGCACACTGACACCCGACTATGCAGGGATCAGGGATGAACTGGTGGCCGTCCTGCCGTCTCCACCGGCCACCCGGACGGCAAGGGGTCGCTATGATGTCGAGGCCGGGCTGGCGCTGTACCGGATACTGGCGTGCCACGGTTTTACCCAGCGGCAGGCGGCGGCGGACGGTTTCTGGCGTCACCTGTCGCTTGAAGTGCTACCTGACGTGGTGGCGGCACGCTGGGAAGACCGCCAGCCGGCACGCTTCTGGTCCAGCCGCAGCCGGATCTGGTTGCGTGTGGTGTGGTGGTTCATTCACCTGTCCTGGCAGGGAAGCGAAGAGAAGACGCGCGACATCCTGGACGGCATCACGACCGACGACATGGTCCAGCTGGTCGAGCGTCCCGGCCGCCACGGTTTCCGCATCGGGCTGTACCGTGCGATCATGCGCGCCCGCGGCGCGCGCAGGGCCCATGCGGCCGGCACTGAACAGTTCCGTGAAATCATGACGCTCAACACGGTAAAGGCCGTCATGACGGAACCGGAGCTGCACGAGAAAGGCCTCGACGGGTACGTTGCCGGCCTGTATGCGGTACTGGCCGGCCGCAGCAGGAACGCAGGGCGCAGGGCAGCCCCGGCCCGGTGACAGACACGGAAATCATGGAACTTCTGAACGAAATCAGAACGGGGATGGCGAGCCTCGACACGGGCGGCTCGATGCTCAGGTTACAGTCCGACATGGACGGGTTCACTGCTTGGGTGTTTCGCGAGGATGACAGCTTCGGTGTCGCCGTGCCGGTGCCGGAGCACATATGCGTGTCCGAGCGCTTTGCCGGCGCCCGGCTGGTGACGGTGGACCGCGTGGTGTCCGGCGTGCTCCGCCGTCTGCTGCGTCTGGAATCGTCGTCGTACGCCCTGCGTAACGAGTTTGCGGTCGTGTGCTCGCAGATGGTCGATCCCGGACATGGCGGGGCCGCGCGGAATGCGCTGCTTGCGGACCCGCGCGGCTGGTGGCAGAACTGGCGCCAGCTGCTCGGCAATGCCGTCGTGAACGTCACGGCCTACAGCGTTCTGGGAGAGATGCTCGCGCTCGAGCACCTGCTCGTACAGGGGCTAAAGCCTGCCTGGAAGGGGCCGGCAAGCGGCTCCGTCGACATCGAGACACCGGGGGCATGGTATGAGGTCAAGTCGACCCTGACGCGTTACGACATGCATGTGCATGTTGCAGGGCAGTTTCAGCTGGCAGCCCCGGAGGGCACAGACCTGTACATGGTGCACCAGCGTCTCGAGCCCTCTCCGGAGGGCGAATCTGTCCATGCCGTTGCCGGCCGTCTCACCGCGCTTGGGGCAGATCGTGGCAGGCTGGAACAGCTGCTGGAGATGTGCAGTCTGGAGCCGGGCAGTTCGGCACGCACCGAGACCTACAGACTGCTGGATTCCCGGCTGTTTGCGGTGGACGCGTCGTTTCCGCGCATTACACCCGACAGTTTTGCCGGCGGCGCGCTGCCGGCAGGTGTTGTGAAAGTCGAATACATGGTCGACCTGTCGGGGCTGGCCCACACCGCTTTCTGCAAATTCTGAAACCGCGCTATGCTGCAAGGCAGGAACAGCGGCCTTGACCCGTCGTTCCTGCCCGGGGAACCACCGGGTACGTCACTTCCTGCCGTCAGCGCGGCTGCCCGACCCTACCGTGCCGGATGACGGAAACCCTCGGCCTCTGCCGACTGCTTCAGCAGTGCCAGTTTTTTCTGGTCCTTCAGTTGCGTAATTTTGAGGAATCCCGGCAGCGTGCTGGCCTTCAGTACCAGCGCCATGTCAGGCGGGGACAGATGCGTGGTTTTGCGTGACCAGGCATGCAGGGCAGTCCAGTAGCCGGACATGGTCATGTCAAGCAGCCTGGTCTGCAGTTCGATGCCGTCATCCACCTGGCCCTGCTTCCTGTCATCGGCCTTCTTCTCCGCAAACCGGCTCTTCGACACCGCAATCTGGCGCACGCTGCCGTCCCACGGCAGGTGCATTGCCGCGACGCTTTTCCAGCACTCTTCCTTCTTGCACCATTCGCCAACGTTCTTCACGCCCGGGGGCGGCAGCAGCAGGCATTCCTGTACGCGCTCCGCAAGCTGCTCGAGCCGGCTGGTCACCTCGGGCCCGGCGTCCTGGCGCGTCCAGATGCGCTCTAGGTCGATCTCGCCACGTGCCTGCCTGACGTCGTGGAACAGCTTTGCGACCGTATAGGTGACGATGTTGGCGCGGTAACCGCCCTCGTACCAGGAACCCCGTCCGGCATCGACGATCTCTTCCATCTTCTGCCAGATCAGGGCCACCGCAATGATGTTCCTGAAATAGCCGTCGCTATACTCCGGACTGATCCGTTCCCAGTACTCGGCCTCGGTTACCTCCGCGCTCCTGCTTGAGAACTGTCCCGCGAACCGGGAGAAATTCTTCTGCGCGCCAAGGCTGACCCAGTGCGGCTTCTCATCCCATGTATGGGCGTACTTGGCCAGGTCGGTCTTGCTGACCAGCTGGCTGGCCGGGTATTCATTCTCAAACGCGTTCTGCGCGGATTTGCTGAGATACAGGCGTTCGTTCTGGTACTGGCCGCGCGAGCGTTCGTAGAACCATTTGCTCTGGATACGCTGGCCTGCCCTCGCAGGCGTCAGCAGACGCCGCGATATCTCTTCCATCCTGCGGTGGAACGGATGGTTCGCAAAGAAGTCGGCGGCAGCCACCTTGTTCTGGGTATTGGCAAATTCGGCAATCCGTGGAATCAGGTTCTGCGCCTGGTCCGGCAGCACGCGCGTCAGCTTCATCTGGACCGACACGCCCTTCAGGCTCAGTCTGTCCTTCTTGCGCGCGTTCAGGATGCTGGCGGTGGTCTGGCCGCCATTGACGATCTGCAGGTCAGTCAGCCCGGTGATCACCATCTGGCCGCCGCGCGACTCGACCGTGACGTCCGACGCGGTCGCCGCGATCCCGTTGTTATAGGCGAAGAACAGGTCCGGCACGTCCTGGATGGTCGCGCGGATTCCCTTGTTGACCCCGCCCTTCATGCCGAGGAAGGAGCGCACGTTACCTTCGAGCAGACGGCTGCCGTAGCGGTCGAACAGGTTGGCCAGCTGGTCGCCCTGTACCACGCAGAGATACGAGCGCAGGTCGTCCGAACGGGCCGCCTCGAGGCACGGAATGGCCATGCCCCCGAGTTCCCCGAGATCGATGTGAACGGCCTCGCGCTCGCGGCTCGATTCATACAGCGCGGCGAGGCGTTGCAGGTCCCAGATGTGGCGTTCGACAGGGATGCCGGCGATGTCGTCCAGCAGCTCCTCCTTAAACTTGCTGCTGAGCGTGAGGTTGGTGAAGATGTGCAGCCGGATGCGGCTGATCCTTGCCGCCTCGCTGTCCAGCTGCAGCGCCAGCTCGTAGGCGGGATTGGCTTCCGCAACGCGCTCGTGAAGACCGTTTTCGATCGCCTCGCGGACGAAGTTTTCCATCCATCCGGTCAGCTGTTCGACGGTCGCCGTGTTCAGCGTCGCCGGCGCCTCCAGCTCTTCCCAGCGGCCGAGCACGATGCCGATGCTGCCGTCGGCCTCGTCGAGCTTGGTGAAACCATGCAGCTTGAGCGTCCTGTTTTTAGGACCGGTTCCCTGGTATTCGACCGGCTCGAACTCGCCGAAGACCGGATCTTCCCCGAGCCGGTCGGCCACCTCCCGGACAAAGGCAAGGGTATCCACCAGGTGTTCCGCCTGGCTGCGGCGCGCTACCAGCTGGCGCAGTTCAGTAAGAAAATCGTCAGGCTGCATTGGAATGCTCCGGAATCTGGAATGCCCCGATCGAGGCGAGAAGAATGGTGTAGGTGACGTCCGGTATCCCGGCCGGCAGGGTCGCCGGGACCAGCCTGGGGAAACTGTCGCCCACCGCATAGTGCCGGGTCTCGAGCGGCACGAACGCGATGGTCTGGTAATGTTCGTGTTCGACATAGCCCGCCGCCAGCAGCCTGTCGTGCAGCGCGGCCATCGCACCCGGCACGTCGGCGAGCATCTCCGCTGTGCGCGCCACCAGCAGCGGCAGGGTAAGTGCGCCCGGATCGCTTGGGGCGCTTTCGCGAAGCACGCAGAGGCGTAGCGTCAGCGGTACCGCGGCGTCCAGCTGCAGCGTCGACGCAATGCCGACGGTGCCGGCACCCGGCGGAACCGAGGTGACCTCGACCGCGCGGTCAGGGAAGACAAAGTCCTGGGCGGCGCCGGGATTCTTCCAGCAGGTGACCGGCTGCAGCGGGTCTTCCCGGCCCACACGGATGAATTCGCCGAGCGCGAGCAGTTCAGCGACCAGTTCGCGGATCTTCTGTTTCTTCAGAAGCCCGAGACCACCATCTCTGAAAAGCCGCTTCCACAGCTGCAGGCGCGCGCGGAACAGGGAGACCAACGCCGCCTCGCCGGCGACATCCGCTGCGGCGTCCGTGAGGTCCTGGCACAGGCGCCCGAACACACTTTCCAGTGCGGTTGCCGTCAGCCGGAGCCCTAGGAGGGTGCGGCCGCCGGCACGCGGCATCGTAAAATAGGTCAGGGCCTGGGTATCGGCATCGATGGCTGGCGGACGCACACCGACGCTGATGGCGAACAGGGCAGCCCCACCGCCATCGACCCCGGCGTAGATGTCGAACGGGTGCTCCAGGTCGATCCGCACCAGCTGCCAGCCGCCGGCGTCTCCGGGACTGCCCTTCACGCCTGAGCGCAGCGATTCCCAGAGCTCTTCAATCCGTGTCATCGTCCTCGCCTTCGTCGTCACCGAACAGGTCGCGCAGCGCAACCCGGTTCAGCCTGTACACGACCTTCTCGCCATTGGCCAACGGATCAAAGTTAGGGAAACTGAGGCTGACCGCAACCATCGGCTGCGTTCCCGCTTCCGCAGCACTCATCATCTTTTCAGCATTTTTCTCGGTCGGATCCTTTGCCTCGATGAAGGAGAGCGTCAGCAGCGGTCTGGAGCGGAACCGGCGGTACTGGTGGCCGGGCACGGCCCTTGTTTTCTGGTCCTTCTCGTTCTGCCGCAGCCAGTCCGCCTCGGCATCACGGATCTGGTCTTCAGTCATCAGCACCCGCTCGTCGCTGGCGTCGCCGACACGCTGCCTGTTGATTTTCAGGTGGGGCACATTTTTCGCGGTCTTTTCGAACTGCCGCTCGCGGCAGCGGATTTCGGCCGGCACGCCGCCATTCACCGGTACCAGCACGCCGGGCACGCCACGGCCCAGACCCTGCGGGATGCATAGATCCCATCTGTCCAGCGCTGCCTGGCCGTTTTCGGCAATGAAACGCAGCAGCGGCCGCACACCGTCCCGGGCGTCCGGCACGAACTGCATGTTCATGTTGCTGATGTCGAGGCCGGAAAGCAGTTCCGCAATCCGCGCTTTCGGAATGCCGGTCCATACGAACCGGCTGCCAGCCAGTGTGGCGGCGCCTTCGTCACGTATGAAGGCGGCAACGCGCTGCACGTTGGCGGCGTTCTGCGCCGCGACGCGCGGCAGGAAAGGCGTCTCGGCGCCCGACGCGCTGAACGAGACCGAGTGCGCAACATCCTTGCCGCTTCTCATCTTGATCTGCGCGGTCACGATCAGTGTGTCGGGATGCGCCCGGACCCGGATGCCGAACTGCGACGGCGGCAGGCGGTTGGCGGCCATGCGCCGGAAATCGGTCCGCAGCTCCGCCACCGCTCCGGCGATGTGCGCATACCAGCTCTGGGCGTCGGCATCCATCCAGATGCGGAACAGGTCCTCATAGCCGGGCCGGTAGCCAAACCAGCGCCCCATCTGCAGCAGGGTGTCATAGGCCTTCGAGTTGCGGTAGAAGTAGCTGACGGCCAGTCCCTCGAGGGTCAGGCCGCGTGACAGCGTCAGGCCACCTACCGCAATGACGCGGCGGCCCATGCGGGTGTTCTGGTAGCGGGAATAGTCGAGTTTCTCGCCCTGTTCGGTCTTCTGGTTGACGGTCACCACCTTGATCGAAGCGACCGACTCGTGCAGGTTCTGGCGGATCGCGTCCCACGCAATGCCGGTATCGGCGAACTCTTTGTTCCAGACCTGTTCGAGGTGCACGAGGTCCGGGTGCAGGCGCCACGAGCTGCCGGCGAGGTACTGGTGGATTTCCTGCTGCAGGCCGTACAGGAAGCTGCGGATCCTTTCCGAGACGCGCGACTGTACGTCGGTGAACCGGCTGACATTGACCAGCATCGAGCGGTGCCGCAGTTCCTCGCCGCGCAGGTCACGCACTGCGCAGCCCAGCAGGAACACCCTGACCGCCTCCTTCAGGCTGTCCGGCAGCGCGGGGACGGAATGGTCCTTTTTGTGCACGTAAGGGAAACTGGATTCGGCGTCGTTGATGTCGCGCAGCTGGTGATGGTGCTTCCCGTCCTCCAGAAAAATGCTGGCGGCGCCGATGTAGTGCGACGGCGAATTCAGGCTGTAGATGAAATTCGACGGGAACAGGTCGGTTTCATTGTCCGGATTGATGAACACGTTCGCGAACGGGGTCGCGGTATAGGCCACGTACGACGAGCGGGCAAACTTCGCGATGATGCCGCGGATGAGGCGGTTGATCGTGGCCGGTTCCTGCCCCTCTTTCCGCACGTTGACGGAGGCGTTGTCAGCCTCGTCGTCGACGATCAGTATAGGCAGCTGGTGGGTGTCGTGTCCGGACTGCTTGAGCTGGGCGTCCAGCCAGGCCGTCAGGTTCTCTAGCGGCGCCTTGTTCTTTTTCATGACGAACAGCAGCGGCTCGCTGATGTTGGCCAGCGGGATTCCGCCGAGGATCTTCGCGTTATTCGTCAGGAAATCGAAGTCGACCGAGGTCAGTACGTTGGCCGAGCGCTTTCTGTATTTTCCGGCGCCGATCGGATCGGCGCTGCGGCTGTTGCCGAATACGTCGCGGCTGTCGCGGCCGACAAAGCCCAGGTCGAGACGTTCCTGGGTCTGTCGCCGCAGGTCCTCGATCATGCCGGTCAGCAGGACGATGACGCGGTAACCGGCATCAGCCGCCTTGGCGATCAGTCCGCTGTAGCTGGCGGTCTTGCCCGACTGGACGTCGCCCATCACGAGGCCACGCAGGCTCCACGCACCTTCCCAGGCCGGGTTGCCGCACTCCGTCAGGATGTTGTCGGTGTCCTCGTCGAGTACCCGCACCACATCGCGGTTCCAGCCCTGGCTGGCTAGCAGCCGGGTATAGCTGTCCCAGTAGTTCCACGTGATTTCACCCTTCGCGTCCGACACCCATGGCGAGAAGCTGCTTTCCCGGACCACCTCGCCGACCGTCATACGGATGCCGATCGTCGACTCGAGCTTCCTGCGCACGCCCCGCAGTCCATCCTGCCCGAGCCCGGGATCGAGCATCGCCAGCCGGCCAAGGACGTCCTCCAGCAGGGTGTCGGTAAGCGGACGGCCGTTGATGATGCCCATGGCAATCCCGACGTGATCGAATGCGAAACCGTTCATCAGGCAAGCTCCTTCCGGATCTGTTCGTGGTACTGGGGAAAACGCGCAACCGGATCCAGCGACAGGACGGTGTCCAGACCGAGTCCGGTGACTTCCATCATTCTTGCGGCCAGCGCCGCCGTCTCCGCATACTGTGCCGGCTGCCCCGCGCCACGGCCGTCGCTGCACATATCCGAGTAGATCGATTCCAGTGGCAGCGCCGCAGCGGCGAGGTCGAGAACCTGCTGCAGCGCGTTCTGGGCAGCAGCGTCCAAGCCGTCCGAAAGGTGGCGGATGGCCGGGTGGTCCGGATTGAGCTGGTAGCGGAAACGGCCGCGTGACGGCTCGATCCTGTCCCAGAGCGGGACAAATCCCGCCTTCTGCCTCTGCCGGCGCCCGGGGTAGGTGATTGTGTTGCGGCTGGTTCCTGAAAAATGCGGGATGAGGTCGCGCAGTCGGTCGCGGATCACGTCCGGCGGGTAGGCGGCCGACTTTTTGATGTCGAGTGCCCACAGGTGGTCGAGGGTATTCGGGATGTCCACCTGGACGCGGGTCAGCTTGTAGAACTCCTCTTTCGGCACCAGTCGAAACCAGGTACCCCAGATCACCAGTCTTCGGTTCCGGTACACATAAAAACCCTGCCTGCTGCGCAGGCCTTCACGGCCGCCGGCCTTGTCCGCCTCATCAGCGTCGAGATGGCTCATGTGGGGCAGGACATAAGGCTGTACGCTGATCCGCTCGCCGTCGACGCGGATCTCCTGACCTTCGAGCGGCTGGGTGAAGCTGTTGTCCTTCAGGAACGGGTCGAGCGCCTTCAGCTTCACGCCATTGATCCGGATGTTCACCGGCGCAAAGGTGCCTTCGCGCCGGGTATAGCGGTGAAATACGAACGACAGGTGGCTGTGCAGGTCCGCCATCCGCACCGTCATCTCTTCGGCAGGACGGGCCGAGCCCGACATCAGCCGGTCGAGCGACTGCCAGACCACGAGCGTACCGCTTGCCAGTGCCACCAGTTCCGCATACAGCGGCAGGTTCTTTAGTTCCTTCGGCGACGGTACGACGACTACCCAGCGGTTCTCCTGCTGGACGACATCCAGATCCCAGCAGCGGGCGTGCACCTGACCACCCTGGCTGCTGACCACCGTCAGGCGCCGGCACTGCGACAGCGATGCAGTCTTCAGGCCAAGGCCGAAACGCCCGAGATCCAGCGCGGAACGGGCATCAGTGGGGTTGCGGCTGCCGTGGCGCATGGCGCTGGTCAGTTCCGCGGCATCCATGCCGTGTCCGTTGTCAAGCAGCGCCACGAACGGCTCGCCTGCCGCATCGTATTCGATGCTGATTGCCGATGCGCCGGCGGAGATGCTGTTGTCGATGAGATCGGCAAGCGCGGTTTCGGGCGTGTAACCGATTGCACGCATGGATTCGATCAGGCTTACCGGATCGGGAAGCACTTCCAGAATTTCAGGCAAGGGGGATGTTCCTGCAAAGGTAAAGGTATGGATTACGGAAGGTCGTCATGGTCTCTCCATCACGGCTTTCCGGCGACGTCACGGATCGGCGGGTATGAGGTGCCGAAACCATAATGCGTACGGAGCGGTTCGACTGCTGTGATGGCGAGGTCTTGGATGACATAGGCACGCTGCCGGAAAGCAACTGCAGTTTTTCCTAAAGATAATAGAACGTTCTTGATTTCATGACAAGTTATTCAGCGTGGCTGTCGCAAAACTGGAGCTGCTGACCGGCCCCTAGCAGAGCTCCCTTCTTGAACTGTGCTTGTCCGGCTGTTTCTGTCACAGAGACATAAGTCTCGGGTAATGAAGCGACGGGCACTGTCGCGTTGCATCGCATACGCGCCCCCGTACAAAGGATGAACACAATGGCGCCGGATAGCCTGCTAGTGCCTGTTCAGTGTGCACTGGCTGCCGGGACCGTGTTCAATGCCGGCAGTGGCAGTTAGACGAGAAAAATTTGGAATGGGGGCTGACCGCGTATATTCTTGCGGCTAACAGAAAAATTAGCTTCTCTGACCAATGACTCACAGTGTCGCTTCGGCCATTCCTGGCGCGGACGTAAAGTCCGCGATCTCTCCGCAGACGATGCAGGATCTTGCATCAGGATTCGATACTGGCCGGCTGCGCCATGACGACCATGAGGACGTCAGGGCCCAGCTCGCTCTGGAGGGCAAACGCCGTGTCGACGGTCTGGTTTTCGAAAAGCTGTTTCAGCGACGGCTGCTGGCCGTCAGCAGTGAACGGCAGGATCTGGTCGTAACAACTGGCTGGCATATCGGATACGACGACGACGGCATCGCCGCATACTGGTTCCGCCTGCAGAAAGATGAAGCTGACTGGAATGCCTGCGACGAAGCGGTAGCCGGACGTGTGCTCGCAGACGGTAAGTCGGCGGGGTTGCCGGCACCAGAGGTCGTACAGGTGCGGTTCGACATGCAGCGAAACGGTTTTCTGGGGCGGATGTATGGCAGCGGGAAGTCAAGCGCCTACAATGCGCTTTCGAAAATACTCGATACGCTCCCACGGAAGAAAGCCGGCGGCCAACCACGCTCCATGGACGCGCCCGCCGGCCTCTGCGCACCAGCTGTGACGAAGCTTGCTGCAATGGATGTGGAAGATATGGCATGGCTGTCGGTCCAGCGCAGGTTTTTCAACTGTGTGCTTGGCGCTGCACTCGGTGCGGATCCCGCCGACATTTATGCCTTCGTGCTGAATTCACGGGCGGAGCTGAGGCAGGTCGAGTTCAAGCCGAAGTATCCGTCCCGTACTTATGCCCTCACAATTGACAGGTATCCGCATGTAGGAACTGTTGACCTCATGACAAAGCTGGGTATTACCCCGCTGCTGGTGCTGTTGGTCGCGCCATTCTGGACAAAAGAAGGCGAGCCCGTTCTGTGGCTCAACACAGTTTCCACTCATAACCGATGGAGGTGGCTAGCAGCCGTCCTGGGAGGGCCCGGGACCTATGCCTGTGAAGATTCTGAAGGCGGCGCACAGGGTGAGCCGGCACCCGACGGGCACACGGTAACGCAGACGTCAGACAGGGATAGTGGTCACCGCGGCCTCGTACGGAGGCAGTGGGCAGTGAGCTGGGAGCGCCTGCGCCTTTTGCACGAGGGGCTGCGGCTTGGGCAGAAAGGGGGAGCTACGCTGGCAGCGATACTGGACTATGGTCATACTGATGGCCTGCCCGTTATCAGCGGGGACGATCTGGCCAGTTTGAAGCTCCCTGTAACCTACAGGTATTCCACCTGACGCCAGTGATTGGCAGTGTCGGGGAATGTTCTAGAGCCTTAGAGGCTGACTGTTTCAAATGTTTCAGATTCTGTTGTCTTGCTGGCAGTCCGCATCGACAATGATTTCCGTTTGGATAGTGAATTTTCAACCAGCACTGAAGAGGCAGATGACCCATGACAGCAAAGCCGGCCCGAAGAATCGTGTTAATGGCCCTGCCACGGCCACAGAAGCCCGCATCACCCCGTCGGCCATCCGCTACGGCAGCGCAGCACAGGAACGCCACGCCGGACGCTGCCCCTGACGCTCCCACGTTTGGTCTCATGCTCGCGCTCGAAGATTTACAGGTTCTGGCAGGCCATGTGTCTGCCCTCCTGGATGACGCGGCATTGAATGACATCGGGATAGGAAGCTGGCTGGGTGAGCTGGACAATGTTCTGGGCGCCATTAGAAGCGCGATTGGAAAAGGCTGGATCATTTCCAGGGAGGATCTGAGCATTGAGGATGAGGGCGCAGCGGATCTGCATGAAGTACTGGCGCGACGCCCTTCCGCGGAAGATGTCGATTGGCCGGAGACAGGCCAGAGCCGGCTGCTCGTCAGGCTGGTCGATTACTGGCTTGATCAGATTGGCGAACGTGGCCATTCGCTCCTGCATCTTCTGATTGGCGCTGACGATGTGCTCGAGGCGGCCAGATCGCTCACAGCGCTCGGTGGCATCCGCTATCCGTTCCGGTGATCCCGTCCTTCGCCCTGATACGGAGGTGAGATCACCGGTCTACGCTGGCATCGCTGACGGGGCAAAAGGGCAGGGCGATTTATTTCCGGGAAATCAGGCGGCAACGTCCGTTGACCCGGATAGTCAATATCCGGGAGAGGCCTGACGGCGCTGGAGCATAAGCTGCAGGGGACACTGGCGCACGCCGCTGACAGCATGGCCGCTGCCGCACGCCGAAGGGTAACTGGAGGAGCTCCCCCGCGTGGGGAGCCAGCATGAACATAGTTCGGAGCCGTATGAAATTCGATAAGGACCGCTCTCTTGACGTGCACCGCCATCCGGCACTGTGTGGAGCAGTGTCGTGGTGCCGGAAGTGACCTGCAGACATGTCGGGAACACAGACTGTTTTTGGGAGCAGCATCGATGGCTGAAGCACTGAAAGAACCGCTGGAATTTGTCTTTTTGTGGTGGTCCGACAGCGATCACGGGGTGATCCTCACCAGGGCATACCACACGCTGGTAAGCAGGTTTCACCTCGCGCGCGGAACCGCACGCACATGGGGAGAATTCCTCGACATGTTAGGCGAGGACGCAGACTACCTTGAGGACTTCATGCAGTCCGACGAAACCGAACCGCAGGACGGGGATCTGCTTGGGAACCTCCACGGGGTCTGGGTGCTGGATGATGCCGAATTTCCGCTTACCCAGTGCGCACAGGAGAGTTTTCAGTTCTACGGGCATCATTTTCCGGAGTGCGAAGGAACCGTCACGATCCGCACTGAATATGGCATGGCACTGCGGCTTTTTCCGAAAAACGCCTACCTTGCCCTCAAGGACCATATGGCGAAACTGGGGCACCGCATGTCCGAAGAGGTGGCGACGTTCCCGATGCACATCTACCCGTACTAGATCTCCCGGCGGCCGGGCGGGAAATGTTAAGTCCGCACCCGGGTACGCTGCCGTCACCGTCATGATGCCGGTACAGGGATTTCAGACCGGATCTTTTGCCAGTTCCGGAAACGCGCGGTCAGCCTGCCGCGTATCCGCTGCAGGGCCTGCCGGGGTGACCTTGCTGTAGGGTCCTCCCTGTGCGTGTTCACCCGCGTGCCCGTCTTCTGCGGGGAGAAATATGTAACAGCCGCCGGTTTCCAGGTCGGCGCCGAGCCGGGCCACGAATTCCTGCTGCTGGCCCGGCAGCAGGTCATGTTCGGCAAAATAGGCATACTGGGACACATAGCCCTGCAGGATACGGTCGCGGGCACAGAATTTCCTGACGAGTTCAGTCCCCAGCCTGTCGGTGGTGCCAAGGCCGAAGCGGGGCAGCCGGAAACCTGCGGACTGTTCCCGCAGCGCGTCGATCCAGTCGATGCCGTGCTGTGTCCCGTGCGCGAAATCCAGCCAGTCGACCAGCTCCGCCGTCTTCACGGTGCCGTAAGCCGGCGTCAGGAAACGTTCCGGGCTGGCGAGAATGACTTCGGTGCTGATGCGGCGCGCGCTGGACAGCCATAGCTGATAGGTCGTTTCTAGCTCGGCAGCGGCAGCTGCCTGCATACCGAGCTCGGCAGTGCACAGCGCATGGGCGAGGGCGGTTACCGAAAAGTACTCCTCCACCGCCAGGAACTCCTCGACGGTACGGACCGTCTCCAGCTGCCCGCGGTAGCGCTGGTGGATGGAGCCAACTGTCTGGCGCGCATTCACAAGAAGGGGAATACGGATTTTCTCGTCCTGGCCGGGCGGGAGCATCGCGAGCGTCTGCAGTGCACTGCCCAGCGATGCCCGTTCCTGCGAAGCGAGGAATGTGTGAATCGCCCTGATCTCCTTCGCCAGCTCACCAAGCTTCCTGTCCAGACGGCCGAGCCGGCTGGACAGGAACGCGAAACCGCCAACGCTTGCGGCGAGCGTAAGTCCTGACAGCAGAGCGGTACTCTGTGCAAGGCTTACCAGCTGCGCGGTTACCGCCTCGATCGAGGCGACCGACCTGCCAATCCGGTACAGCTGGGTCATGTTGACGACTTCAGCAGCGGCGGACAACGGAGTGACGCTGGCAATGCTGGCGCCGCTGTTGATCAGGTGGGCGACAATCTGCCCCGACGGATTGCGCACGACTCCGCCGCAGACCTGGTATGCGCCCGTAAGGATGCCGGCAAGGCAGTGGTCCGGGATAGTACGTGAAAGGACGAGACCGGGCAGTTCTGTGAGCATGGTATGGCGGGGCTGGATATGGCAGGGCGCAATTGCTAGTCGACATTATATTGTTAAAATGTATGATGCCGGCGTTGAAATGGTATTTATCGTTACGCTGACTTGCTCCGGTCTGTGTTTCTGATATAAGACCTATCTGAGATTCCCTTGTAGTACAAGGCATGTAATGGGCCGATTGCGTATCGACAGGGCATGCTATCGTCACTTGATCGAGAATTGCGTTGTGCCAGATATTCAGCTGCGCCGCAGTTACACTTGAAGTAAGAACACATGGATGAGATTGAACATCTGAAACAACAGAACGCCAACCTTTTGCTGGCCCTCCAGCAGACCAGAAACGCGACGCTGGAGGAAGCAGCCATGGTCTGTGACCGGGAATCGAACCAGAATCCTGGCCATAACGAACTTGCAACCGCCATTCGGTCCATGAAGGACGACACACGCGTTGCCGCCAGCGCAGCCGGGTTGATAGGTGACTGGCAGGTGGTAATGGACGAGGTAAGGCGGGCAACGCACAAGTTCCCCACCTGGCCGAATGATCCGCTTCATGCCGTTGCGATATTAGGCGAGGAATTCGGCGAACTGACAAAGGCCGTACTTCAGACCACCTATGAACCGCACAAGGTACAGGAAGGCGAACTGCGAACCGAGGCGATCCAGACGGCGGCTATGGCCCTGCGATTCCTGGCGAGCCTTGACCGGTACGAGTTCGCCCCATGTGCACAGCATGAGCAGTCTCCCGGCAATGCCGGCAACGCCTGGTCCCGTTAGGCAGGGGGCGCCGGCTTTTTCATGCAGATTGGTACGGAACCGGTGTTATGTCACCACACCGGAAACCTGCTCAGTCTTATCGCTACCATCCACCCGTTTCCGCAGGTACTGGCCAAAGCCGCTGTGTGGGTACGAACAACCGAAACCATAGAGACTGGTACATGCAAAAAACGGATTTCTGGAGAGAACTGGCCGTCCTTTCGGGGACGAGCCTTAAAACTTTGGGGCGTGGAAACGGGTTCGATATCGTCAGCATTGATGAGAAGAGCGTTGTCATACGCCCGCACGGGTCAGGGACTGAAAGGACAATAGCGCGGAGAGCGTTCGAAGAAGCTTTTAATGCGATTTGCTCGCGCGGATCTCTGGATCTGAAGGGCATTCGCACATTTAACGAGATGAACCCGGTGTACATCGCTGCCATGCTTGCACAGCTTCCCTATATCAGGTCGTGTTCGAAGCCGAAGATCGTGCTGCGTCATGTTATACGCTAAGGATCTCACGCATTCCGGAGCTCTCCGACTGCAGATCTTTCCGAATAAGAAATCGCGGCTGTGTCAGTCATCCAGCCGAACTGCACAAGAGTCGTCGCGGGCAGTGCGCTGGAAGCGATACGACATAGGCTTCATAGCTGCCGATGGCTAAGTACAGAACCGGAGCAAATGGCAGCATGCCCCTCCTGTAACCGCAAATTTTTTCAGCGCCCCGTTAACCTCATGTTCCTCTAATCTTCGGTAGCGGTATTTCGCGACATGAACATTCTATCTTCACTGCACTAGCCAGGGACCTGAATAGATGGAACGGCACTTTTCACGTCAGCACCTGCACGAACTTGTATGGAGCGAACCGCGGGCAGCCCTCGCAAAGCGGCTCGGCATATCGGATACTGGCCTGGCAAAAGTGTGTATCAGGGCCGGGATACCGATGCCGCCGCGCGGATACTGGGCACGCCTGGCTGCCGGAAAGCCGGTGGACAAGGCGGATCTGCCACGCAGGGGACTTGGCCAGTCCGACCTTATACAGATCGGCCGGCCCAACCTTGGAACATCAACCGGCAGCGAACCGGAGGAGGTGCCGCCGGAACCCCGTTTCGAGGAAACATTAGAAACCGTACGTGCACGTGCGCAGGCCATGCTGCTGGGCTGCAGGGTCCCGAAGGGATTGCAGAACGCGCACCCGCTTATTGCCGCGCTGATCGCAGAGGACGATGCGCGTCGCAGGGAGACCGAAAAGAACAGGTTCTCGTGGCAGCAGCCCAGATTTGACTCGCGGATTGGCCAGCGGCGCCTGCGCATTGCGAATGCCCTTTTCACCGTGATGGCGCACGCTGGATCTACTGCGTCCCTCAGCAGCAGGGAGCTGGACAGGATTGGATTCCGGATAGGCGATACCTTCATTGAGGTTGAGATCACGGGCTCCCAGGCGAAACGACGTGTCGGGAAACGGGACAGCGAAACGCCGAACGACAGCATCGCGCTGAAAACGGCGCCGTGGCCCCGCCTAACGGGCGCTCCCGAGGCATGGTCCGACACCGCGTCCCGGCCTCTTGAAACGCGAATCGCTGAAATTGCATGCGACCTTCTGGTGACGGGCGAACTTGCCTACCGCGAATCCGTCCGGAAACATCATGAATGGTGCAAGGAGCGCAGGCAAAAGTGGGAGGCTGACATCCATGAAGCCCGTGAACGGATGGAACGGGAAGCGCGTGAACGGCGCCAGCGGCAGGAGACGGAGCAACGCGAATGGCTGCTTGGGCAGGCTGCAAACTGCCGCCATGCCGACGACATACGCGCGCTCGTCCGTACTGCCGACAGGCGGCATCTGGATTCAACGGAAGGGGCTGCCCAAGGCGTTTACGGGCGCTGGAGATCATGGGCGCTCATGCAGGCGGACCGGCTTGATCCATGTTTGGGAGCGCTCGATGCACTGGTCGGTCCTCCAGTGGAAGAGTTGTCGAAGCCTGATTCCGCAGGCTGACGCATCACGAGCCCGGCGGTGTAACTCAATGCTGCGGTTATTGAACAGGAAAAGATGATGCGGCACTGGGCATGACAGACCGCTGTGAAAGTGGCAAAAGGAACCGTAGAGTCCCTTTTGCAGACCGTCTCACAGGAACGTTGACATGTTGCCTGATTACGTCAGCCGGAGCGTCTCTGGTCATGATCACTTGTCCGACTCTCGCCCTGGAATGTGCCGACAAACCCGGACACTTGCTGGCTCAGCTGGTCAAGTGCCTCGGTCTGGGCTGGTGTCAAGGGTTCACGGCGAAGCAGCGCCAGGATTTTCTGCTTGAGCACGCTTAAGATTCCGAAAGGGCGGATAATTTTGATGAGCCTCGTGGCTGTAATTCGGAAGTTGTCGCAGATTCTGGCAATTTCGAGTTTCTTTTGCTGGGTCATCTCCAGTACACCCGGCAGGATAACCAGATGTTTTTCCTGCTCGACGATGACCTTCTCGAGCTTGACCGTTTCCTCCTGAATTTCATTTGCCTTTTTGTGAGTGCTGTAGCTGGCGATTGCAATAAGCGGAACCGCGACTATGCCTCCCAGCACGGCCATGCCACCGCTTACACCAGCGCCGCCTGCAGCCAGGGTGCCGCCACCCAACCACGCCAATGTTGCGTTAGTGGCTGCCGCACCGGACAGCCCGGAGATCGCGGCGCCAGTCCCGGCCGACCCGAGCGCACCGACGAGCGCCCATGAGCCAACGGCCAGGGAGCCACCAGCGACCGTGCCGGCTCCGATGCCGATCGCGGCATTAAATTCACTGTGAAATTTTTCGACGTTGCTGATGGTCTTGAGGGCATAAGGGAATCTTACGCTGTTCGCGTTACCTACAGCGGTCTTAAGAACCCGTTCACATTTCGTCAGCACAGGACGAATGGCAGTCAACGATTCACCAATGGCGGAAACGTTGGCATCAATCTTTACCTTGAAACGCCGGGTCTCCCTGCAGAGCTTCTCGTGTTCGGAGTATCTCGTCTGGTAACCTGCCTTTGCTTCCTCCAGTCTGTATGCCCCGCCAAGCGTTGCAATGTTGCTGATGACGTTTATGGTGCCCTTGATAAATCCCATGTTGTTAAAAGTAGATGATGTTGGCGACAACCTGTAAATCTGCATGACCTGGTAAATCAGGTGGCAGCGACAGGGACAGCATTATGCGGTGCGTTGTTTATAGTTTCGAAAAGGGCATGAATTACGCTGGGAGACCGGAACGCTAAACGAGGCTGACGAACAATTTCTTCACATGGGTACAGCATACTTTTATCGAATCGCTCAGTATTCAATTATGATAATGTCCGCAACCGGTTGATTAATTGCACTCAGTAAATTCTATCCTAATGAAGAAATATGTATAACTTCTTTTAGCATGCAATTTTCAAGCCCCTGACTCCTTGAAACACTCGGCTACTTCTGGGGCTCACTCGTGCTCACATGCTCTGCAGAAGTTGAGGGGTTTACGGTGCCTCGACACGCAGTATTGACGTGAGAATGGGTGAGTTTCGCCAACTACTAGTTCGCGTACAATCCGAGACAGCAATATCACGTTGATAAGTTGTTGTTGAATCTCGCAATATACATCGAGCCGGTACTGCCGGCATTGACCGGAGTAAATTTTTGAACAGTATGAGGGCCTTGCAGATTGTCGAGGCCATGGTAGCCGACGGCAGGGTTGTACGAGTCAGTTCGTCCAGACGCAAGACCAAGGCCTTCATCTTCCGCACCGCCGCGTCGGCGCGGCATTTTGCGGTCGAGGTCAATGACGTCGTGTCGAGGGGTTACGCACAGCAGGTCAAGCTGGTATTCGAGCGCCAGCCCAGCGGAAGTGCAATCGACTGGAGCAAAGCCAACGATATTGAAGGTGTTGCGACGATCGACCGCCAGTTCAAAAACAGCGCTTACACATTAAAAGGCGCGAGCCTTGAGTACGGCAAGCAGATGGCGTTGCTCGTTGCAAGCGAGCAGGCGGTCGTGCAGCTGATCGACTGGTATGCAAGCGCAGCCGGGCAGGGCGCGACGAGCGCAGCCCTCCTCAATCACCACCAGAAAGTGCAACCCGAGCCTATGTCATTACCTGTCCAGTCCGCAACAAATCTGATCCTTTACGGCCCGCCGGGCACCGGCAAAACCTACGAGACCGCTGCAGCGGCGGTGCGTCTTTGCATTGGAGAAGCGCAGGCAGCGCCCCTGCTGGCGGAAGAGCGTCGTGCAGATCTGATGGCGACCTATCGCATGCTGGCCGACGCTGGGCGCATCGATTTTGTCACGTTCCACCAATCGTATTCATACGAGGATTTCGTTGAAGGATTGCGCCCCACAACAGATTCGGCCGAGTTACCCGGCGAAGCGCTCGCCCTGGCGGCCGAACAGGAAGCAGCAGCAGGTGTGGCGCAGGTGGCTGGAGGATTTCGGCTGCGTAGCGAGGATGGTGTGTTCAAGCGTATCTGCAAGCGCGCGCGTCTGGACCGCGGCGACAGGCACGACGACCGCCGCCTCGACCGCGACCGGCCGATCTTCAAGATGGCGCTTGGACGCAGGGGCATTGAAGAAAACCGTATTGCAGAAGGCCTGAGCAAGAGCCTGATCCACCTCGGCTGGGGCGGCGACATCGACTGGTCGGATGAACGCTTCGACGACTTTGAGGAAATTCGCCGCGAATGGCGCGAGCACAAAGACGGTACGGCTGGAGGCAAGGACCCAAATATCGAGATGACGTTTTCGTTCCGTTCGCAGATGCAGATCGGGGACTACGTGGTCCTTTCTGACGGCCGCGACTCGGTACGTGCTTTCGGCCGGGTAACGGGCGAGTATTATTTTGACGCAGGCGCTACCTATCATCCGCACCGGCGCAAGGTGGAATGGCTTTGGCAGGACGAGGAGGGTGCGGATCGCGATCTATTCTACAAGAACATGTTCCGGCGCCAGTCTGTGTATCGGCTGGCTCCGCAGATTATCGACTGGGACGCCCTGGAATCGATCGTGTTCGGCGCGGACCTGCTGCAGCCCGCTGTAACGGCACGGCCATACGTGCTGGTAATTGATGAAATCAACCGCGCCAACATTTCCAAGGTTTTCGGTGAACTGATCACCCTGCTTGAGCCGGACAAGCGCCTGGGTCAGATCAACGAACTCAGGGTGAAGCTACCATATTCCGATGAGCCGCCGTTCGGAGTGCCCCCCAACCTGCACATCGTCGGCACCATGAACACGGCCGACCGCTCGATCGCTCTGCTGGACACGGCATTGCGTCGTCGGTTCGAGTTCCGTGAGCTGATGCCAAATCCGGAATTGTTGCGGCCAGTAGACGGCATTGATCTGGCTGCGTTGCTGGCCACGATCAATGCCCGAATCGAATACCTTTACGATCGCGAACACCAGATCGGCCATGCTTACTTCATTCACTGCAGGTCGCGCGGCGACATCGACGACGTCATGCGCAACCGGGTTATTCCGTTGCTGGCAGAGTATTTTTATGAGGACTGGAGCAAGGTCGCTGCAGTCCTCGGCGATGCTGCAGGCGGCGATGGCGACCGCCAGGGGGGCTTCCTCGACCGTAAGAAACTGGTGGCGCCAAAAGGACTGGATAGCGACGAGGACGGAATTCCGCGTTTTCGCTGGCGCGTGCGGGACCGGTTCGATTACGCAGGGCTGATCCAGGGATGATCCGCCGTACCATCCTGGAGTGGGAAAAGATCGATTACGGCCCGGACCCGGAGAACGTACGGACAATTCCGCAGCAGGCCGCCGACCGCCTCGCCGCAGTCGCCGCCGCCTCGCCACTGGCCGGACGCGGCGGTAGTGGTGTGCTTGAGCACGGGCGCAAGGGATTGCGGGCGCGCGGCGTTGTCGGTGTCATCGCGAGCGCCGATGCGGCCCTGGAAATCCTGCCAAAGATCGATGTGCCCTGCAAAGATTCCCAGGAGAGGGATGGCCGCATTCGGGCCCGGCTCGTGCATATGCTGGCAGTGGCGCTTGACATCCGGATCGATGCCGGCCAGGTGACTGCGCTGGACTGGCAACGCGAAACACTGCTCGAGATCCTTATACGCATCTTTTCCGGAAAACTGGCCGACGCCGTTCGCGAAGGCATGCCGCGCAGGTACGCTGGACACGAGGACGATCTGGCTGTCCTGCGGGGACGGCTCGACGTAAGGCGCCAGTTTACGAAGCACGCCGCGCATCCCGCGCGGCTCGCGTGCCGCTACGATGCGCTGACGCCTGATATTTCAATGAACCGCATCCTGAAGGCCGCGATCATCCGTCTGGCCGGCATCAGCCGATCCAGTGCCAATCAGCGCCGCCTGCGCGAACTCGCATTCGTCTTCGCGGACATCGCCACGGTTCCAGTGGCGGCGTTGCGCTGGGACGATGTGGTTCTCGACCGTACCAATTTACGCTGGCGCGAACTGCTGAACATGGCCCGGCTGTTGCTCGGCGAACGATTCCAGTCCACCTCGTCCGGCAGCAGCAGTGGCTTTTCACTGCTGTTCGAGATGCACGCTTTATTCGAGGAATACATTGCGCGCATGGTCAGAAGGGCGCTTGCCGGCACCTCCCTCCACGTGGTCAGCCAGGGTGGGCGGATCTACTGCCTGGACAGCGAGCACGGCAAACTGTTCCAGACCAGGCCGGACATCCTGGTGAAAGATGGGCCTACGGTCGTGCAGGTGATCGACACCAAGTGGAAGCGCATCGCTTCCCGGGTCGACGATAGCAGGCAGGGCGTTTCCCAAGCCGATATCTACCAGATGATGGCATATGGTCGCCTGTACGGTTGCGATCGTTTGACGCTGCTGTATCCGCACCACGCCGGCCTGCCCGGCGCCGATGGCATGCAGTCGTCCCACGGCATAACGAATTCGGACCATCGCCTCGAGGTTGTGACTTTCAACGTAGCGGACGCAGATCGCGTAGTAGAGCGACTGCGTACGCTCGCCAGCGGTGGTGCTGTAACGGTCACCTCGACTTGAGCTGCGGTTGGTCTAAGTAATCACGCAGAATTTATTGTGAACTTATTTCCAGGGTCGCGATGTCGAACGCAACGGTGACCGCGCGACCGTCATTCACCAGCGCTCGCACCATATCGCGCAGGTAGTCATGCGCCGGGTCGCTGCGACCGACCAGCACATCCAGATCGGCCTGTAGCAGATAGGGCGTGCGGCAGGCTTCAAACCAGGCAAAGATAGCGGACAAGGGCGCACTGTTGGCAGCGTGCGTTGCCGGATCGTTTTATCCCAGACATTTGGCATTGAGCCGCGAGCAGTTGTCGGCACCGGATGGCGCTTCATCCATTCCTTGCGCTCTCAGGGCAATCCCTTCGGACCGCAGTAGAGCGAGATCGCCAGAAGTGTACTGGCGCAGGAAGCTGTCCACCCTTGAATCGAGCGTCCGGGCGACTTCATGAAATGGTCTAGGCATGGCCAGTTGCGCACCAGCTGCCGCACCTGCTCGGCGACAATGCCTGCCTCCATGGCGCAAGACTTGATCAACAAGGTGCAGTCAGGCGGATCCGCAGGCCGACACTCAAAGCCCAGCAGGTAACAAGCGCTTTCGAACCTGAACTGTCGATCGTGGCGCGCTCTACCCGCTACGTAAGTTCGAATCCGGCGCGTTGCAGTACCTTGTGCAGGGAGCGCTTGGGACGGTGGAGCCTGACCAGCTGGCGGCCGCTCTTGCGATGCCGATTACCCCATCTGAACGCTGTCTCGGGGGCGGCGCTAGTGGCTGCGTCCGGCTGCGCTTCAGACGTCGCGATCCAGCGAGCGAATCCCGGAGGGCAGACTGGCACGAGCACACGGCTCTCACGCGTCACGGCACAGCGCAGCTGCCCCACCACGCCAAGCATGTCCGCGTGCTCGAGCAGGCAGATCACGCGGGTGCACGACCATGTCGAGTGGACCGTCCGCCAATGCCTGGTCGGAATTGGTCGCCGTCATCAGCATGGCAGACGAGGCTGGCGAGCAGCTTGGATCCGGCTCGTAAGCGACGATGCTATGCCCTTGGGCGGCAAGCTGGCGGCTGAGTTCCCCTTTGCCGCACCCAAAGGGCCAACACAGGTTGGCGAGGCAAGCTGGACACCATCGCCAGCATCTTGCTCCTCCGTCACATGTTCTGAGCAATAACAATCCGTGTGCTTGGCGCTCCGGTGAATAGTCCTGGCAGTACTGTTGCTAGCTGATCGCGTCCAGGTCCAGCATCTGGCGCAGCTTCCTGAAACGCTCCTCTTCAAGGAAGTTTACCTGCCCGGCGCTCCCAAGATCAAAAATTTGGTTCGCCCGTTTCAATCGTTGGAGCAGTGGAAGCACGATTCCGTCCACCAGTTCGGCAAAGCCCACGATGTCCGCATACGAAGACGGTATCTTGTAACCTTTTGGAGAGCTAGCAATGATCACGTCGCGGTCTCTCAGTTTCGAGATCACATTGGAACGAAGATAGTGCTTATTCACTTCCAAGAATCCATACGCGTGGAGATGGTCGACTAATTCCTGAGTAGAAATAAAATCCTCTTCCGCTGGGAGCTGCGCTCGAAATAAAAGATAGCTTAGAACAGTGTGCTGGATTTGCAGTTCCGGATCTGCTGTATCCGCGTATGCTGTGAGAAACGCTGCTGCCGTATGCGAGGAAATCTCCCTGACACGGCGATCTTGGTCATTCGCATCAATCCCGGCACTTTGCGGCGCTTCAAATCTCGGAGGCCATTCGTCGATGCGGATCCGTTTCTTCGCGAGAAACTCAAGGAAAACCTTGCGTGACTCGACCGTAACCTTTTCCTCATAGACTTTCGCTGTGGTCCCGACGAGGAAATCCGCTAACTGGACCAGGATCTGGCTCTTGCTGTCCACGATTTCAAGCTGCGGACGCGAGAACAGATCGGGGACGTGGTTGGTTTCGATATACCGCTTGAAGCTCTGGATAAATTCGTTCCCGCCATGACCGTCCGCATAGACGGTCAGCTCGGGCAGCTGTTGAAAGAGGGCGTTGCAGAGGCGTCCGTTAGTGAATTTGATGAATGACTTCTTATATGTCAGCCCGCTATCCCGATGAAGCCGGGCTTTGTCGACAGCGACCGCATAGAAACGGAAGTCGAGGGGATCCAAGGCCTTCAGAACGCGAATTCTGCGATCTTCTGTCACCCGGCTCGATTTCATCTCTCCTAGACCGAAGAATTCCGACTTAATTTCTTCAATCGCCGCCTTGAGAGCCGGGACTTTGGTCTGCTCGACGACAACTGCTAAGATGAGAAAATATTTAGACGCACCGTTTTTCCCAGTTCCTAAATCGTGGTTCCCTGACTCATCAATGTAAGCTGCATAACGGCTCATTGTCGCTCCACAATAGGTTTTCAACAGTCTACATAGCTGCGGATAGAAGGCAAGTGCATCAACCGCGTGGCTTAAATTCGCTGTCTTCTTATCCAATAATCTTGAAGTCGCGCCAGACGGCAGGAAGGTAGCGCAGACACTGCCGAGAAAGTTGCAGTGACTCAACCTCATTAGCACCGATTGCCATTGCGCGAGCCAACTGGAACAGCGCATGCGTAACTTGACGCGAGCTCGGACAGAAAATCGGGAATGTATCAGGGCCGAGGAGCCGCGGCGGAACTCTGTACTCTAGAACGGCATTGCCTGGCCGGAGCGTATCTTGCCAATGTTCTCGCTCGCATAGAAAAGCTGAGCGTAGCATGCGCCATGGAACGGGATCTATTCTTCTGGAAGAAGTAGCGCACAGATGTCGTCCTCTGGCGTTAATATGGTTGTCTGGCGCTTTCCTCTGGTGACGCTGACCCGAAAATTCTGGCGTGCTTGGTCGTCAATTTGCTCTTTAGCGTTGAATCTTACAATGCGGTCTGGGTTAGCGACTATCTTTCCCTTCACGCGCCTAGGCCAACCTTCAAAGATGATCACCTCGTCGAATTGCTTACCTTTTGCCTTGTGCATGTTCATAACGACCACGCCCGTCTCTGGTTTAGTACCTGTAGAGAAGTGCTCCTCAATGAAAGCCTGCCGCGTGATGGCCAACGCGTTGCGATATTTGTGGTCTCTCCAGTCCTGAGAAAGGTATTGCCGAAGTTGTGTCCCACGGTCGAGCACCCGGAGATTCTTGACCTCTTCCGCAACCCCTTTTAGGCGTCTGCATGCACCGTTCTCTAATACCTGTCGCACAGCTCGCCAGTCTTGGTCCGGGTCTCCTATTAAGACGAGAGCCCGCACCTGATCGTATACAGCTAACAGATTCACGAGAAGGCTGTTTTTGCGAATAGATTTGCCTTTTGCTTGGAGTGCCAATAGCTCTTCATAAGCCGCTCGAATCCTTGTGGCCTCTGTAAGGGAACCTTGCGTCGGTTCATTTCCGTCTTTGCCTTGGAAATAGTTGCACAGCAATTCGATGAACTGTGTAAAGTGGCGACCGTCGTTTGGAGGTTGGATCAAGAGAGCAATTATTTCTGCTCCAAGAATCGCGGCCCCCATCTCGATTGCCGCAGTGTGCGATACCTCCGCCATTCCAGCAGGCGGACTGCGCAACGCGTCGGACACTAAACGTGTCATCTTCTTGGTCGGAACAAGGATCGCTAACGACCAGTTGTTGGTGTTCTGCGCGACCAGCCGTTGCCGCGAAGCGTAGGTCGTTGTCACGAGCTTCGTCATCGCTGCGTCAGGGTATGAGGCAAACGTATCAAACTCGATCCCTTTATATTCCTTCTGACGAAATCGACCGGTCAAAATGTCGTTGCCAAACACGGCGATATCTGTACCGGCGCTTCGATGGTTGTCAGTACTTAGATCGACCTCGACTGGATTGAACGCGTCGCGGAAATGATCGAGGCGGGCGGGGTCAGCACCAATCCAGTCATAAATTCGTTGCTCCGGGTCAGCAAGTGCAATAAGTCTTGAAAACTTTCCCAACGTACGAACCACATCCCACTGTGGACCATTTGTATCCTGAAATTCATCGAGAATGATGACCGGATACATAGTAGACAGCAGGCGACAGACGCGTTCGCTACCTCGCAGAATATCCCCTACATAAGTGGCAAATAGATCAAAGCATATGAGCCCCTTGTCATGTGCTAGTCGGGTACGTTCTTGGGCTTCAGCTACTTTCTTTTCTGTTTTTTGCTCCTCCGAAAGATTTCTCCCTGAAAACCTTGATCTGATTTCTGAGAGTGCAATGGCCTCGTTAGGTGGAGTGAGAATGCCTAAGCGACGGGGCAGGCCAACTAGATAGCCGTGCGCTTTTAACACCCGCCAAAAAAAAGCATGATAAGTATCGACTTCAATCAGGCGTTTCGCGGCAATGGGGATGTTTCGTTCATATTCGATAGCCTCTACCACCCGGGAAATGGTCGCGCGAGCAAAGCTAAGAAACAGAATCTTTTGGCCCGGACGAATATCTGTTTCAGTGACCTGTGCGGCTTTAATAATAGATACGGTCGTCTTGCCTGAGCCAGGACCGCCGGTGACGAGCAGGTGCCCAGCTGCTTCCAGTACGTCTCGTTGGCCCTTAGTTAAGTCCATCAGCGCCGGCCTTCAGATCAGCTCCTGCTTCAGCATGAGCATCAGCTCCGCCAGCAGAAGTAACGGGAATGCACGCAGCCTTTAATGCCTGTGCAGCCTCACGAAGCCATATTGGGATCTCTGCTTCACTACATTGAGCAAGGAAATCGGCAATACCCCAGTTCCCCTTAGCCCAAGAGAAATATTCTCCTAGTGCAGCATTAGCGTTTGCTACTGGGTCAGGGTATTTCTGCAGCAAATGCTGGGGCCAATCTACCTGTCCTGCAAATCTTTTCAGAGCATCTTCAGTAGTGCCTTTTAAAATTAGATCCTCGAAACCTTTTTCCTCATGCATTAAAAGACGTTCAACTTGGCCTTCGATTAGTTCCTTATTCACGTCGCCTTGCTTATCGCAAATTGCGAAAGTCCGCTTTCCCAGTTCCTTGTACAGCTGTGCCATACCAGGAACATTTTTCTCACCGTCTGCATCTACTATGCATATTCCAAGCGCCTCCAAAGACAGGTAATTTCCGGGGTTGAGTTCGGCAAGGCGGCGGCACACTACTGGGAACGCCGAATACTCGGTCGGGCCTTCTGCGACGAGAATACGGCGGGCGAGCAACCCTTCACAGAAGCGGGTGCGAAACTCTTGTCTGTATCTTTTCGGTTTGACATTATCGGGCAGGGCAATCGACATTTGTCTCAATAGCCCCCCACTATCCCGGGTGAGCACGACCGTTTCTTCTGTTGCGAATTCCTCCAAAACATAGGGGGAATGCGACGTAAAAAGCGCCTGCGAGGCCAGCGTGCGCACTTCGTGGACGATTCGTTTCTGCGCATAGGGGGGAATGGCCGTCTCTGGCTCTTCCATAGCGAAAATTACGTTCTGCTTGCTCTCAGCGATTTGAGAAAGCATTGCCAAAACGAGCATATTTATCGTGCCGGTGCCCTGACGGTAGAACGGGGCCGCATGCATTCCGTCGCCTGTCGCGATGAATGCGGTAATCACCTTGCGCAAATGTTCACGTGTCAGCGACGATATCTTGAGATGAGGATCGACACCCCATTCCTTTGGGACATACTTTTTTAATGCAGCATTAATGCTCTCCAAGATAGGCGAAATGCCTAACGCCGGATCGCTGGCCACTGTAATGCTGGAAATCGTGGAGAGAGTATCCTCCCACATTTGCGGCCTCACATCTTTCAGGCGCAGGATGATGTCGAGCAAACTGCCGCGCTCAAGACTTAGGGCGCGGGAACCTGTGCGAACAGTGCGCAGATATAAAAAGCCGCAAAGCTGCTTATCCTTTCGTGAGAACAGCTGTGGTTTCTCGCCTTCGTTGAGACTTCGAGTGAAGTAAGTTACACCTTCGAAGTCATCCTCTTCGTCGTCGTACCATCCGTGGAAAGTAACCCGTAGCGCCTCTGCTATAGTGGCGGCATCAACGCCAGCTGGATTCGGCGCATCATAAAAGGTGTCGGCTGCTGTGTCCCAGAATTCAATATAGTCACCAAATCTTCCCTTTTGCTCCTCGGTCAGGTCAACAATCGTGACTTCTATAACGATTCTCGGTGCCGGCATTTCTGCAGCTTCTGCACTTGACTCGTCCGGAGGAGGCGGCTCTGTGATGACTTGTTGGCCAGGCTCTTCGCCACCAGCAGGACGTGCCCTGTAAACTCCTCCGTAGAAATCATGCTCGTCGATTACTGGCTGCCGGTTTAGACGATCAGGTCCGAGCACCAAATCCAAGGCCTCCAGAATTGTTGTCTTGCCGGTGTTGTTGTCTCCAATAAGAACGCCATGCTTGGGCAGCAGCATTCGAGCCTGCTTTACCCCTCGAAAATTTTGAATTTCTACACAGATGACACGCATGTTCATTCCCCAAGCAGTGTTGCTCACTGAAACATCATACCTTTGTGGCAACACTGTTGGCTAATCATTTAGCATCTTTTGGTGATGCGAAACTCATCTTTGACGGCAGTGCCCAAGATACTGCAGTTGGTTTCGGGCGCCTTACCGCTCCGGATTCAGCATGCTTTCTAGTGACTACTCGACAGCTTTTTTCGTTGCCTGAGAGGCGGGTTCGTGCCTGTCAAAGGGGGATGCAAGCGATTTTAATGCTATCTAGCATGGTGCTGATTCAGGGCTCTGACCGTTGAGGTTTGCTCGTATATCATTCTCCGCTCACTATCATCAATGGTACGGGGTGTGCGAAGCAGATGAACAGCGCTTTGATGTAGACCGGTGCCTGCTTACTGCAGCCGGGCAGAACGCTGGCGCCGAGCAGCGCGGTCAGGATGATCCCTTGCATACCAGATCACTACATGTTGGCGGTCTAGGATGTTGCACGACTTATCGACCATCCGCAGTTCGGGCTGCCTCAATGCGGTAATGAACCTTGTTGTATCGAGGCAGCCAACATGTGAGCAGGTCCATCGCCAGCGCGGCACTGTCGGCAGCAAAGACCTGATCGTCCGGCAAGTCTGGATAACGTACGCGCCCGTCGATCGGTCGTCCTGCCAGCAGTTCGCTCGAACCACCGCATCGCAAGCCGATGACTAGCCGCCCATAGGCCCACGCCAGCGCCATTTCGGATAGGGTGCCGGCGCCGCCGCCAATCGCGATCACCGCCGCGGAATGGGCTACGATCACGTTGCGTGCGTGGTCCAGTCCAGTCGGTATCGCGATGTCGACAAACTGATTTGCCTGACGGGTGTCGGAGCCCGGCAGAATGCCTATCCCAGCGCCGTCGAACCAGTTGAGTGAGTCGCGCGCACCCTTGTGCGCGGCTTCCATCACACCACCCATACCGCCGGTAACCACCCGGTAGCCTGCGTCGACCAGCCCACGACCGATCGACTCCGCCAGGTTTCGTCGGGGATCGTCGCGAGCCAGCCTGGCGTCGCCAATAACCGCGATGCAGGGGCGTATCGGGCGAATGATCTCGGCGCTCATGCCGCGTCCTCCAGTCGGGCCGTGCCGGCTCTCATACGCTCCAAAGGCGCCCGCGCGATCAGCGCCGCGATTACATGCTCCCGCTGCTGGATCGTCACTGGGTCGCGTGCGCCTCCAGGTTCGTGCAGGTACAGGGCTCGTTCGATCCAGCGTGGCGATTCCGCGAGCTCGGCCATTGGCAGCATGAGTGCCCAGTCGCTGGCAAGCTCCACATAGTCTCCATCGAGACGCAGGTATTCGTCCGGGATGGCTTCGAACAGGGATTTTCTGAAGCTGCGCAGGTGTTGCCATACATTCCCGCCCCGGTGCGCACGTGGTTGTTCAAAACAGGCGGGGTAGTAGGCCTTCTTGTCCGTCCTGCACATCGACCCGACCGTCATGTCCGCGCCGTTCGCATACTCGGCGTCCAGAATGTCAAGGACGTCGCTGCCTATGAGGCAATCGTCAGCGTCCAGGGTGATCATCACGGAGTCCGGCCGCCCGCAATGCACCCGGATCGCTTCGACAGTATTGGTCAGCAGGCCGCGCCGATGGGGATTCCTGATGAAGGTAATGCGTGACGGATGCGCGCTACACAAATCCTGTTGAATCTCCGACCAGGCTGGATGAGAGGCGTCATCGAAGACGACCGCACCCCAATCCCTCTGTTCCTGGCGCAGCACCGAATCAAGGCAACGTTGGAATCGAGCGGGGTCGACGTTTCGGCCAGAAATGATGAAGACAAAACGTTCAAACCGCGTGGGGCGAATCCACTGTTCGGATGTACCGACCAGGTTCACGGCGCCGAACTGGCTTGGGTCGACCTGGCCTCTTCCAACGCGGTCTGCAATGCGGGACAGCGCGATCGTATCCGCTTTACGGTCATTGGTCGGGTGAATGAAGAAGGAACGCCGGTCGCCACCGCGCAAGGAATGCGCGAGCCCGGATTCCACCGACGCGTCCAGCGCCCGGTGCCAAGCAGGAAGGTGCCCGAGCGACGTCGATGGCGGCAACTTCAAAGGCAGGATGGCCGCGAGGCGGCGCATTTCCAACAGACAGAATCGGGTTTCGACCCGCCACGGTCCAGTCTCGCTGCTGGCGGAATAGGGACGATCGCCGGTCTGTGCGATGTTGAACGCAACGGTGACCGCGCACTCATCATCCACCAGCGCCTGCACCATATCGCGCAGATAGTCATGCGCCGGGTCGCTGCGACCGACCAGCACATCCAGGTCGGCCTGTAGCAGATAGGGCGTGCGGCAGGCTTCGAACCCTGCAAAGATAGCCGACAGCGGTGCACCGTTGGCGGCATGCGTCGCCGGATCGTTTTGTCCCAGCCATCTGGCATTGAGCCGCGAACATTCGCCAGCATCGGTTGGCGCTTCAACCACACGATCGATCCATCCTTGCTCTTTCAGCGCCATGGCTTCGGACCGCAGAAGGGCGAGATCGCTAGCTGTGTACTGGCGCAGGAAGCCGTCCACCCTGGAATCGAGGGTCAGGACGACCTCATGGAATGGCCTGGGTATGGCCAGTTGCTGCACCAGGCGCCGCACCTGCTCGGCGACAGTGCCGGCCTCCATGGCGCAAGCCTTGATCAACAAGGTGCAGTCTGGCGGATCTGTAGGGCGGCATTCGAAGACCAGCAAATCGCATGTGTTTTCAAACCTGAACTGGTCGATCGTTGCGCGCTCTACCCGTCGTGTAAGCTCGAATCCGGCACGTTGCAGCACCTTACGCAGGGAGCGCTCGGGACGGTAGAACTCGACCAGATGGCGGCCGCTCTTGCGATGCCGTTTAACCCATCTGAACGCCGTGTCGGGGTCGGCGCCCGAAGCTGCGTCCGGCTGCGCTTCCGGTGTCGCGATCCAGGGAGCGAATCCCGGGTGGCAGACCGCCACCAGCACACGGCCTTCTCGCATCACGGCACGGCGCAGCTGCGCCACCACGCCAAGCATATCCGCATGGTCGAGCAGGCAGATCACGCGCCGGCACACGACCAGGTCGAATGGACCGTCCGCCATTGCCTGGTCGAAATCAGTCGCCGTCATCAGCATGGGCGATGCGAGGCTGGCGAGTCGCCCAGCGAGCGCCGGATCCGGATCGTAAGCGACGACGCTATGCCCTTGGGCGGCAAGCTGGCGGCTGAGTTCCGCCTTGCCGCACCCGAAGTCCAGCACACGCTGGCGCGGCAAGCCGGACACCATCGCCAGCACCGGATCCTGCACAGGGGCCCGGCCGGTGGTTTGCCAGACGGCTTCCATGAAGCAGTCCCTGAAACCTGTGAGTTCGGGCATGTTCTGGTCGCTCAGGCTGGCGCGCAGCAATTCGGCCAGATCAGGCCTGTGCCAGAATCGCCAGGACAGATAAGCCCTGCGGCACATCAGCTCGAATTCCCACTCGAAGTCATCGAGCTCGCACGCGAATGCCAGGTCGCCGCCATAATCGATGAGCCTGACGGCCGTGCCAACAGTACGCAGGTTCTTCGGGTGGATGTTTCGGCAAATCAGACCGTTCGCGTAGCAGTCGGCCATCAGGTCGACCATGCCCGGGCCGTCTCCGCCGCGATAGGGCAGGCTCTCCTCAAAGGGGTAGACGATGACGTTGTCGAGGCGCTCTGTCATGAAACGGATAATGCCGTACAGGCCAGCGCCGGTACGCCAGCGTCCCACCAGTTCACCGAGCCGCTGCCGGGCACGTTGTGACGCGGCGGGTTTCCAGTAGTCGATCGCTTTAAATACCGACGTCTCATCGGTCAGCACAACCCCTTCAACGCCATCGCCCAGCCAGCGCAGGCGAAGCGGGCGCTCTGTGTCGCTGTGGGTCACGCGCATGACCGTAGCGATAGCGTTGCGAACCCGTTGTTCGCGCAATTGGTCATGGATGAGGACTGCGGAGGCAATACAGCGCTGATGCTGCACGATCAGATCGGGCAACCGATCGTAGAAGTCTACTGCCCGTTTCGCATCGAGTCTGGCGACAGCCTGTGTCACGCGAGTGAGCATCGCGTCGTCGATGCGTGCCAGGACGGCGCGCGCAAATGCAGCAAGCGCTGTGGAGTGCCCCGCCAAAGCGCCGGGCGCCTGAGCGATTCCGGCAAGCTCGGTGGCCAGTCCACGGATGCGGTGCACTGCAAGCCGAAAGGCGGCAAGGCGCTCATTCCGCAATTTCTCGGCACGATCGCCCAGGTCGACGCAGGCAACGGCTGCGTGATCCTGAAGTGCAGAAAAAAGGGCGAAGCCGCAAATATCATCGACCAGGCATTGTTCATGTTCTTCGGGGGTACCGTGTTGTGACTCCCGTGCGTGGTAGACGCCCAGTGGGACCGACACGATCTTCCGCTGGCAGCGGCTGCGTTGCATCAAGGCCCAGATCATGTCGGACCGACGGGTAGCACGGCCGCCGATGTCAGGTACCGCGTTCGGCACATCGGCAAGCGCATCGGGATTGAGAACGAAGGTGTTGCCGCCCCGGTGCAAGGCCTCGCTCGATTCGAAAGCGTGAGCTGCTGCGGCATCGAGCACGAGGGGGCGGAACAGCTGTTGTCCGTCCAGAATGCGCTCGAGGTTCGTGCACAGGCGTTCGCAGGCTGCATGGACAGTCTCCGCTTCATGCGCCTGCTCCAGCCAGAACGGCGTCTCGAGGCGATCCGTCTCCTGGTGCGACAGGTCGTAATAGAAATCGCGGCGTGCCGCGCGCGCGGCAGCGTTGCATGCTGACCTGTCGGGCAGCGAGGCGTCCGGCGCCAGGGTCGCCAGCCAGCGCAGGTTCGCCAGTAGATCTACCATTTGCACACGCAGGGTGGACAGGGCGGGCAAGGGTGCCGCGCCAGTGTAGTTGCCGATGGCGATGTCCACGCCATCCTCGCGCAGGCGCCCAAGAAGGGGGATGAGCGGCATGCGCTGGCGCCTGATAGTTCCGCCCGCAGATACGAGCGGATCGAGGCGCATGTCGTCGTCCAGTATCCATGCAACGGCACCGCGGCGCGGCTTGAGGAAGTGGTAGAGATAGGTCTGCAAGGCCGTGCGCGCTGGGCCGATGGGTAGCCGCCCGGGCCTGGATGGCGACAGTTCGCCCGCCAGCATCGCGCGCAGCCTTGCTTCCTGCGTGATCACATGCACCCGCAAGCCCTGCACACGCCATCGGTCTGCGGCTGGTTCCAGGCCCTCGGCACATACCGCGTCGGACACATCGTTTTCAAGGACGACCACATCGAGACCAACCAATCCCGGCGTGTCCTGAAGCGCCAGCAGGTCACCCATCAAGCCGTCCAGCGCGCCCAGCCGGTTTTGATCCGTGATCAGACCGACGACGAGATGGATTTCGGCTGCTGCATGTTCAACGGGTGGGGCAGGCGCGGACAACGTCTGCGCTGGCGCGCCTGATCGGTTCGCACCCGGTGCCTGCCATCTAAACAGCCGCGCTGCACGCGATTCGGCCTCAAGCGCCTGGCCTGCCGTCATGTGCACGCGGTGCTTGGCGAAGAAAGCATCCAGGCCTGCCAGCCGTTGCGGCGAACCCGGAGTGGACAAGCGGTCGCGGTCGCTGCACGCGAAGTGGCGAACCGTGTTCACCCCCGTCGAGCGGTAGCCGAGCGTAGAGATGCGCAGCAACCTGATCAGGAGGTCGCGATCCGTACAGCTGGGCAAGGCTTCGTCGAACAGCCCCGCCTTGAGCAGGCGGTCGAGGCGGACCATCATGCTGCTGGGCTGCACCCCTGGATTGCCGACGTAGAACGTTCCCACATCGAGGTTCACGGGCGGCATGATTTCCTCGTCAGGCAAACCTTTCACGGCACGCGTAAAACCCGAGGCGATCAGCGTCGCGCCATTGGCAGCGGCGTCGCAACAGTGCGCCAGGTGGGCTGGCGACCATGAATCGTCGTCATCGAGGAACGCGACATAGGTACTGCGAGGATCGGCGGTGTTGCGCGCCAAGTGGTCCAGTCCGGTGTTCCATGCACCGGAAGCGCCCCGGGTGCGGCGATTTCGCAGCGCCGATACGGGCAGACCGAGGTCTTCGGCGATGTTCCGCGTCCGTTCGATGGACGACGGATCCAGCGAATCGTCGACCAGAATTAACTCGTCACAGCAGCGCTGTTGTGCCGCAATGGATGGTAGGGAGCGAGTTGCCAGCAGTGCCGGACGATCTTTGGATGCGACAAGCGCGACCACACGAAATGTCGCCGAAGGCGCAATGTGAGACATGTGACTCCAGGATGTGGATGGGATTGAATCGGCCTCGTGATCCTTGGATATGCAAGGTGTCAGACGATCCAGGGAGTGCTTCATCCAGGCATCCGAAGGGTCAAACCTTGCCATCCGCAGGCACGATGAACTGCTACGTCATTCGAGTATATCCGCGGTTATGTGATCCAGGGCAGTATTGATCATCGATTGGGACCTGAGCCGCCGGTCCGGCAACATCGTGACGTCAGGCGCCCGGTGGAGTCGCAGCCATTGACTAGCGGGTAGGCGGAAAATGTGCTTTGATATATTATCATTTCCCCGTTGCAATGATTGCGAGCCACTCAATGGTATCCCCGGCAGAATACAGGCAACACAACGACCTCATCAACGCGCAGATTTTTCGGCAGGGACCCGCATTATTCGAGGCAGTCAAGCTGGCTGTCCTCGACAAGGCCACGGTTCCCCTAGGTGTCTATGACGCGGCGGCCCATCGGGCCAACCAGTCCATTCTCCTCGCCACCATTGACAGCGTGTGCGCCCATGGTCAGTGGCGGCCGGAGATTGACGCCGCAAGCTTCTGGGAGCTGGCGTGGGGGCGCATTGCTTATCAGGGCACCCGCGCCGACAAAGCGTCGAAGGAAATCGATCTGATGCCCAAGCAGATTCCGCTCTTTGCGGACTTCCGCGCCTATGACCGAGACGCGTATCAGTTTAACAAGAACGAATGGAAGCGCTTCTCTCAGCACTGGAAGCGCCGCTTCGCGTGGTTCAAGCTGGTGCGTCGTTACCGTGCCCGGCTGGCTGCGGAAATCGGGACTGCAGACCTTGATTTGCTCGCCAGTATGGCTTTGGACGTGTCCGTGAAGGAAATGGGTGCCGTCCTGTGGGGAGAGGGCGCCGAGGACTGGCTGGCCCTGACCCGGAAGTGGGCCGACAGCCGCGCCAGGTTCACCGATTGGCTCTCGTTTGCAAAGGCCCAGAACGAACTGTGGGAGCAAAGCCTTGCCCTGTTCGCCCATCCCCAATCCGAAGCGCTCGCGATCATGACCAAGAGCGGACGTTACGAGGGCATCAGTTTTTCGGCGCATCACGAAAAGATGGTGAAGTACCTGGCGGTTGCAGATTTTCTGAAGAACTTCAAGGGCAGGCATGTGCTTGAGTACTATACCGGAGCAGATTACGCGCATATCCCTGAGCATCAGAACGGCGAGTCCTACCGGCTCGAGCGCACCCGCTTCCAACACGTGCATGCGCGCTTTGCAGGGCATTTCGGACCGATCACTTCGCTGCATCTGATGATGGACCTCGGGTTCAAGACCGTGAAGCCGGACCGTGTGCTGACCTATCTCTTCTCCCAGTTGGGATGGCTGATGACCTTGCCTGCCGATGCCTCGCAGAAGCAGGTACTCAAGGTGTATACGAATAGTGCAGTAGTGAGCGAGGTGCTCTACCGTGCCGATGTCCTCGCCGCCGCGATCGCGCCTCACGTCTCCGTGCCGTCCGTCCACCGTCTGCTCGACATCTGGCTCGTCAAGTTCGGACAGGAACCGGAAGAGAAATTCGGCATCACCATCCGGCTCGAAGGGGAGGACGGCGCGGGTCTCAAGGAGATTTATGAAGCGGTGAAAGAACGTCTCGGCGACCAGGCCGTCCCGATGGGGGGCGAGGCGGCATCTTTCGAATGCTGCTGGCCGGTAGGAGAGATCTGGACGGCACGGGTCCGCATGCCGGGGGAAGGAGAGCCGGCCAAGCGCAGGCAGCCCAGGATTAGCGCCACGCCTGCGCCGACAACTAGGTACAGCCGAGAAGAGGCCGAAAAAATCTTTGTGGCGACCTGGCGCGCGGACCTGTCTGCCGTTCCGCGCCGTTATCCAGACCGCATCGACAACGGGCCGAAGGAAGCCATCATTCGTCTCATTGAGCGCGGCGCGGATCCGGCCACGGCGTTTTCCGCGTGCATAAACTGAAAGGATGTGTGTGAACGATCGATTCGATGTTCGCTATCGCGACGTGCAATGGCTAGCGTGGAACCGGAGCTTTGATCCGGCGCAGCAGTTGGCTCTGTGCGCGTCGCAGCTCGAGATTCTGCGCAGCACCTTGGGCTCGAAATGGCCGCTCCTCGATAAGCCGAGGGTGAGGCAGGCTGGCGTGGCCGAAGCAAAGTTCCTCGCCAAGCATCTGATTCGTGTGGCCAGCGAGTCGGTGGATTTCTATGCGACTGTCGACTTCATCACCAATGACGCATACGATCGGCTCGACGACATGCGTCGCGCGAGCGGAGCCCGTTCGCTGATCGGGCACCTGAAAAACTGGGACAGGCTGACTCACGAACATATGGTGCCGGGGACCGCAGTCTTGCATGCGCTATGCGGGCTGAAGCCGGACGAGCCGGTCCTGCCGGTGCTGGACGCCCTGAGCTTCCGCGCGCTCGTTTCCGGGACCAAGCGCAAAAATGCCGGCAGGAGCGCGACCGATGCCTACCTGTTGGACGTCGAATACGGGCTGAAGAGCAAGCTTCCGTCTGCCCTTCCGGCCAGGTTGCGCAACCTTGGTCTGCATGAGTGGAGCCAGGTGCCTTTTCGTTACTGGCCCTTGACGCGCTATGAAGCAGCGGGCCTGCTTTCGGCACTCATCCCGGTGACCGAGCGTGCCCGTACCCTGCTGGATGCGTACGAGAGGGTGCGGTTGGAATGAGATGACACCGCCCAGGTTGACCACCCGCGTATTCGCGTGCAGGTGTTCGTCTTGACGCGTTACGCCTTCGTGCCTGCAAGGCTTGCTGGCCACGGGAAGGGCGGCAACGAAAGGCGCAGCTCCTCGTCGGTTTGTCCCGGCACCGTGCGCAGGTCTAGCACCCATCGGTGGGGGCACGCGGCCGGCGACGATCTCGATCACGATCTCTTCGTCGTAAAACGTCCGGGGCGGAAACCCCGTGGCCCGCCGCTCGCCACGCCACCCTCACGAAGCCGCTGAACCAGGCCGCTGGCCCCGCGCCGTGCCGCTCCGCAAACTGCCGAGCCAGCGGCTCCTTACTGAGCTGCGTGAGTACAGCGCGTCGTGGACGATCGCCCAAGTGGCGACATAGCCGTTCTGGCGCCAGGGCGTGGGCAGCAGGGCGGGGCGCTCCGGCAGCGCCGCGAGGCAGGCGTCGTACGGGGATTCATCGATCGCATAGCGGACGCCTGGCGCAGTGCTACTGCGAGTGAAGCCGCGAGCGCGCGGGACGCTACACCAAAGATGCGCATAAGCTAGTCTGGCGCGCTGAGTATTTCTCGAGGTGAATGACCAGCATGCTGCACACCTTTGGGAATGCCCCGCCGCTCCAGCGCGACGTGCAGCGCCCGAGCTGGAGAACGTGGTGGGCATCACTAGCGCTTGCGACTGCGCTGGCAGAGAATTATGTGGCGCATTCCGAGAGACTGGGACAATTTCACAACGCGCGCATGGCTGCGGGTACGGGCCGATCTGTCAGTTGCCATTGTCCCTTTTTGTGAGGCCTGCTCGCCAAAGGTAAAGCCGATGAGTACACTTCGCTGGTGTGTTCGCCGTTTTTCGGCGTTCGCCTTCGCGGTGATGCCGAATCAGGATACATGGCGCGTAGAGGCGGAGGTCACCTCATCACGTCTGGGTCGCATTCATCGCGGTGGGAGAGGAGGCTTTGCATTGATTTCATTGATGAGATACGGCCAGCAAAGCCGTATGGCTGAGCGGGAAGAGGCTAAGTCGAGCCAGTTCGGATGCATGGTATCGGCCATGGCATTGACGAGGCTGGCGCTAAAAAATTACCGTTGATTCAATTGCTTAGCTCATCCATTGATGATCGAGTGGGAGTGATTCCCAGCTCGGCCGGGGCTAGCAAGCTCAGTCACTAGCAGTAATGGAAGCCCCTGATTTCAGGGGCTTTTTTTTGGTGCGCCCAGCATGGGCGCACTGTTGCGGGTGCAAGTCCCGCCGCGAGCTGACCACAGCGAGCGAAGTGAAGCGAAACTGCGAGCCGATGTACAAGAATCGGATATAAAGCGCTGCCGAGCAGGGCAAGCGTGCAACTGGCGGTTCATTCTCGATCACGCAGCAAGAAAACTATATGGTCAAGATTCTGGTACCGCACAGCCGTTCCATGATCGCCAATCGACGTGCGAAGTCGATCTTCAATGGATCCTGCTAGAGGCAGGGCGTCCCCTCCGGCATCGAGCCAAACGATTCGACTGCTCGAATGGTCGTTGCCTTGGACAGCGCCAGGGGAAACGAGATCAGCGGCAGAAATGGCCGGTAGATGACGGCGTTACACGTGCGCTGATTGGCCTCATTGCAGATACTTGCACTGACGAAGCGGATGCAATTCTCGGCGTTCGGATTGGCCATGCAGATCTCGCGGTTTCTCCTTGCACACGTTGGCAGCGAAGCAGTGGGTATCTCCTGAAGCGCAAGGGTGCCATCCCCAGCGCGCGGAAGCGCAAAATAGCTGAACCTGACGCTTTCATTGCTGACGGGCGCGGACAGCAGCAAGGCGCCCGGAGCGTTGCGGAACACGGCGCGCTGCCGGATGGCGGCCAGCGCCGTCGTGTCGGCATGGCTGGTGACCGCTGCTGCGTTCGCGGCATGGCGGGTGACTTCGTACAGGGTATTGACGACGAACATCGCCCGCGCCAGTTCGATCACGCTCAGGACCAGCGTAAAGAAAACGATCGCCAGAATTGCGAACTCGACCGCGGCCACTCCCGCCTGGCGCGATCGAGCCCGCGCGGCATTCCCGTGTCCGCTAGCGCGCCATATACCGCATCTCATATTGAGCTCCGATCTCCAGACCATAGCGGCCCAGGTCCATCCCAAATATCGGGTCATGCACATTTATTCTCACTAGTACGCCTACAGTTTCCGGAAGTGTGCTGCCGCGCACGCCGACGCAGGGGTATCCTCCGCAGGCAACCTGGATCATGATGTTGTTATCACCGCCAGGGTTTAGTTGCTCTAATTCCATGGCCGCGATTTGAGTCGCGATGTCCGCAGCGGCAACTGTCAGCGCAGGCTCACGCATTTCCTGTGCAGAGATCGTGGACAGATATCTGGCGGCGTCGTGTGCGGCTTTCTGCGCCGCCGTGTAGTGCCACAGGCACCGCCCCAGCAGAAGCGGAAATATCATCACGACCACAAATATAGGGATGAGGAGAGCGAACTCGACGGCTGCTGCACCGCGCTGCAGCCGGCCGGGCAAGGAATATTTTTTCATGGGTAGAGTACGACCTCGCCAAGTAACTGGTTTTCAGGAACAATTCCGCTGAATTCGGCATAGACGCCCGCTTCATCTGCCGGCGCCGTCATGAAGAATTTTCCGATTGCCAGAGCGGTTGCTCCAACGTTGGGACCAGACGGGACCGGACAGGCAAGCAGGGGAACGTGGAGGACACGCCGTTCGATCACCGCAAGCGCGAGATGCAGGTCGTCCGCCGGGCGGGCGTAATACGCGCCGCTGGCCGGCTGGTAGGGCTGGGGGCTGGGATAACTGGTCGACCCTGCTGCAGGAGCGCCTGGGTACAGCGTAGTCCAATCGGCTGGCGCGAACTTGGCATAACCATTGCGAGGTTCGTTCGCCCCTGGCGTGTACGACGAAAACTTGACGGCTCTCGAATAAGCCCACAGTGGTCCGTACATGTCACCTGTGGTCCCGGTGGGTGGCGCGGGAAGGTCGGCGATCGTCTGCAGCCGTCCTCCGGCTACCGACTCCAGCGCGCTCTGGCGGGTCGGCCGCGGGTTCATCCAGGCCGCGCCTCCGTCTGCGCCGTGTGTGTATGCCTTGATATTGAAGTCAGGCGGCGCGCCATTGGGACTGCACGCACCACTGTCGTACTGATCGAACCGGGAATTGAGTTCCCGGTACAGCGAGGCAATGGGAAAAGGCGAGCCTACGCGGATGGCGCCGCCGGTCAGGCGCGGGATCCACAGGCGGCCGGCGCACACGAATGGCGCGATCGCGGAGGCGCTGGTGTTCGACGCCGACCCGATGCCTCCCGGAGGCGCAAGCGGATCCAGGGCAAAGTTTGCTGGTTCGATGCCGTCCGGGTTGAGCCGCATCAGATTGTAGGTGACGCCGCGGCGAAAGCCGTATTCGACCAGCTCGACCGCGGCCGGCGACCCAGGATTCGAGCGTGAAGCTCCTGCGGCGGCTGACATCGCGCAAATTGCCAGCGGCATAACGTGGATGGTCGACCGGCCCGCAATCGCGGTGTGGCCGATACTGGCGCTAGGCATCATGCTCCAGAATAGCGGCAGGATATAGGCGCGAACACTGCCTACCTCATCGGCCAGCGCGCTGGTATCGACTTTTGCGTAGAACCGCCTGGCTGCGGAGGCCCGTGCAGCGTCCGCACTGACCCATTCCGCGCCGGCTGCTGGCGAATTGCTGAAAGTAATGGCGCCGCTGTCCCATGGAAGCCGGAGCTTGTGCCGGTACTTCAGCCGGCGGGCTTCTTCGCTCGCCTGCAGAAGGGCGGCATCGACCCCGGCAGCCGTGCCATCGAGTTCGCGGGCTGCAGCCAATGCAATGCTTCCTGCAATTCCCTGTAGTTCCGCCTTTCGGTTGTAGATGACCGCCGCGTCGATGGCAAGGCCGGAAAAGGCCAGCATGACGACCAGAAGAATTGCGAACATGGCGGCGAAGGCGCCGGACTGCCTGCGTCCGGCAGGAATGCTGGATGCTTGATGCATCCTGATCCTTTGCCCACGCCGGGTGATATGGCACGGCGGCATTGGGGTCACCACGGCTACTCCTGTCCTGGATTCATGGCGTCTACAGAACAATTGTAGGATTAACCGGCCTGCGGAAATTGATCGCGTACAAACATGGAGCGCATGTGCAGCCGACAGCGGGTCGTGCTGCCGAGCGACTGTGCAGCCTTGTGTAAAGGCCGAACGCCAGGACGCCTACGGCCTGGCTACTTCCTGAATCTGCGGCGTGACGAAGCAGTAGCGTGCGCCGCCGTTGCGCTTGCGTGGTACGTCGCGATGTCGGCGTTGCGCAGCAGCGTGTCGGGATCGGCGCCGTCGCCGGTGAAGATTGCCATCCCGATGCTGGGCATGATGTGCTGCTCGCTGCCCTCGATCTTGCAGGCTTCCGACAGGATGGCGATGATCTTTTCGGCCACCAGCCTCGACCAGCATCACCACGAATTCGTCGCCGCCGACCCGCGCCACGGTATCGCCCTCGCGCATGCTGGCCGCCAGGCGTTCGGTCACCACCTGCAGCAGGCGGTCGCCAGCCGTGTGTCCAAGGGTGTCGTTGACTTCCTTGAAGTGGTCCAGGTCCAGGTCCAGGTCCAGGAACAGCACCGCGACCTGGGCGCGCTGGCGGTCACGGTGCTGCGCTCGTGCGCGTCATCGATGAAGGCCTGCACCTTGGCCTCGAGCACTTCGGGCGCTACCGGCATGAACACATGGTCGCTCGCGCCGACCTCGACGCCCCGGCTGCAATCGAGGTCGCTGGCGCGGTGCGACGTCGGGAACGCGATCGGCGTGGTGCGCGAACGCGGACGGGCGCGCACGAGGCGCGCGGTCTCGAAGCCGTCCAGGCCGGCCATCTTGACGCCCATCAGGATGACGCAGAAGTCCTGCTTGCTGGAACTGGCGGTAACGATGTCGGCGTCCAGGTCGCAGAGCACGCTGCGCAGGGCGAACAGCGCGCCGGGGTCGTCGTGACCAGCAGGATCGACAGCTCCGCCTGGTTCGCGGCGGGGTCGATGCGGGTAGGGCGCCGCGGGCCCGGCAGATTGAGGCGCGCTCGGCCAAGCTTCGCGAAAAGGTCTATCATGGACGTTTTACCACCCGAACCTTGATGCTCATGACGACTTCCAGCTATCCCGACATCCGCCTCCTGATCGCCAACGAATGGGTCGACGCCACCGGCGGCAAGACCATTCCCGTGGTCAACCCGGCCACCGGACAGCCGATCGGCACCGTGGCCCACGCCGCCATCGCCGACCTGGACCGCGCACTGGCCGCAGCTAAGCAAGGCTTCGAGGCCTGGCGCGTCGTTCCCGCCGCCGAGCGCGCCGCCACTATGCGCCGCGCCGCCAATCTGCTGCGCGAGCGCGCCGGCGACATCGCGCGCCTGCTGACCCAGGAACAGGGCAAGCCCCTGGCCGAAGCGAAGATGGAAGCGATGGCCGGCGCCGAGATCATCGACTGGTTCGCCGCCGAAGGCATGCGCGTGTATGGCCGCATCGTCCCGTCGCGCAACCCGGCGGCCCAGCAACTGGTGCTGAAGGAGCCGGTCGGCCCGGTCGCCGCCTTCACGCCGTGGAACTTCCCGATCAACCAGGTGGTGCGCAAGCTGGCCGCGGCGCTGGCTACCGGCTGCTCCTTCCTGTGCAAGGCGCCCGAAGAAACCCCGGCCTCGCCGGCCGCGCTGTTCCAGTGCTTCGTCGACGCCGGCGTGCCGCCTGGCGTGGTGGGCCTGGTGTTCGGCGACCCGGCCGAGATCTCGGGCTACCTGATCCCGCATCCGGTCATCCGCAAGGTCACCTTCACCGGCTCGACCCCGGTCGGCAAGCAGCTGGCCGCCCTGGCCGGCGCCCACATGAAGCGCGTGACGATGGAGCTGGGCGGCCATGCGCCGGTGATCGTCGCGGCCGACGCCGACGTCGCGCTGGCGGTCAAGGCCGCCGGCGGCGCCAAGTTCCGCAACGCCGGCCAGGTGTGCATCTCGCCGACCCGCTTCCTGGTGCACAACGCGGTCAAGGACGAGTTTACGCGCGCCCTGGTCAAGCATGCCGAGAGCCTCAAGCTGGGCGACGGCCTGCAGGAAGGCACCACCCTGGGGCCACTGGCCAATCCGCGCCGCCTGACGGCGATGTCGCAGCTGGTCGACGACGCGCGCGCCAAGGGCGCCGTGATCGCCACCGGCGGCGAGCGCGTCGGCGACGCCGGCAACTTCTTCGCGCCGACCATCCTGGCCGACGTGCCACTGGAGGCGAGCGTGTTCAACGACGAGCCGTTCGGCCCGGTGGCGGCGATCCGCGGCTTCGACAGCCTCGAGGATGCGATCGCGGAAGCCAACCGCCTGCCGTTCGGGCTGGCCGGCTATGCCTTCACCAGCTCGATCAAGAACGCCCAGCTCCTGATGAACAGGGTCGAAGTGGGCATGTTGTGGATCAACCAGCCGGCGACGCCGAGCGCCGAGCTGCCGTTCGGCGGCATCAAGGATTCGGGCTACGGTTCCGAAGGCGGACCGGAGGCGCTGGAATCCTACCTCAACACCAAGGCCGTTTCGATGGTCGGTGTGTGATCCGTAGGGTGGACGGCTTCGCCGTCCACGCGTTCAGATCACGTCGGTCCTATGGCAAATCAGATGTTGTTTGAACGCGTGGACGGCAAGCCGTCCACCCTACATCGCTACCTCGACACCAAGGCCGTTTCGATGGTCGGGGTGTAATCCTCAATTGTTCTTGCAGCCCGGCGCCGGATTGGCCGCCGGGCCATTACGGGTCTGGGCGATGTGGGGTATCGCGCCGTCCTTCCCGTAGCTGAATTCCTCCACCGCGACCGAGCGGCGGTAGTCGGCGTTCGAGATCATCTCGTTGTGATAGAACACATAGGACTTGCCGTTGAAGTCGGCGAAGGCCTGGTGGATCGTGTGCGTCACCTTGTTCTTGTCCATGATCACGCCGCGATAGGTCCAGGGGCCGGTCGGGCTGGGGCCCGTCGCGTAGGCGATCACCTCGGGCAGGCCGCTCGCATAGCTCAGGTAATACACGCCGTCGCGCTTGTGCAGCCACGGCGCTTCCTCGAAGTTGAACAGGCCCACGGTCTGGATCGGGCCATCGAGCTCGATCATGTTCGGCTTGAGCTTGACATATTTGAGCACCTTGTTCCCGAAGTACATATAGGCCTGGCCGTCGTCGTCGATGAACACGGCCGGGTCGATATCGTCCCAGCCGTTCGGCGTCTCGCGCGTCATGTCGTTGGTCACCAGCGCCGATCCGCGCGCATCCTTGAACGGGCCGGTCGGCGTGCTTGATACGCCGACGCCGATGGCGAAGCCGGGAATCGTGGAATGCTTGACCGGCGCGTACAGGTAGTATTTTCCCTTGTGCTTGACGACGTCGGCGGCGAAGGCGTCGGCCTTGGCCCAGGCGAAGGTCTTGACTGTCGCCGCGACGCCGTGATCGGTCCAGTTGCGCATGTCGCAGGTCGAGAACACGCGCCACTCGTTCATCTTGTAGGTCGTCTCGCCCGGCTTGGCTTCATCGCGGCCCGTGTACAGGTAAAGGCGGTTGCCATCCACGACCACGGCCGGGTCGGCGGTGAAGATGTCGCTCACGATCGGATTGGCGGCGTATGCGCTCGATACGATGGTGAACAGGAGGGCAGGCAGCAGATGTCGCTTCATGGCTGATTCGCTTTGGTTGGTGCGGCGGCCGGCCACCTGGCCTGGATGCGCCGGTATTCGTCGGTGCTGATATTCAGGATGGAGCCGTGGCGCTTCTTGGTGCGGCCATAATCGATCCTGGACGGGTCCGCACGCCGGAAGCGCTCGGGCCGGGACAGGTCGTCGCTGGTCAGGGCCAGGTAGCCGGCCTTGCGCGCATACTGGTCGACCCACATGCCCCATTCACCGGTTTGCGCGAGCCTGAACAGGATCGGCCCTTCGACGTCCTTTCCGGTCAGCCCCAGCGGCCGCAGGTCGCCCAGGACGTCCCACTGGCCCAGCAGCTCATTGGCGCCTTCCAGCGTCAGCTGTCCGTCGCCGGAGGCGCGCACATAGCGGTAGCGCGATCGTGGGTCGTCGAGCTTGACGATCTGGGTGTCGATCAGGCCGTGCGTGCCGGGCCGGTCGATGTACAGGGCGGCCGGCGAGAAGGTGACGAAGTCGCGCGTGCGCGAGTAATAAATGCGTGGCTTGGTGACGCCGTCGGCCGGTGAGATAGTGGCCCAGTACACCAGGTAGTCGCCGCGGCTTTCGTCGTAGATGGCTTCGGGCGCCCAGGCGTTGCCGGCGTCGGGAATCGCGCCGGCCACGTCCACCAGGCGCGGCGCCGACCAGTCGACCAGGTTGGTGGATTCCCAGATCACCAGTTTCGTGCTGCCCTTGTGCATGGCGGCTTGCCAGCCCTTGCCGCTGGCGATGCGCAGGTCGGTCGCGAGGATCCAGAACTTGTCGCCCTGTGGCGAGCGCACGATCGCCGGATCGCGCACGCCCTGTTCGCCCAGCGTGCTGCGCAGGACCGGCTTCGAGTCATTCAGGTCGGTCCACCGGTAGCCGTCCTGGCTCGTGGCGAAGTAGATTTGCTCACCGTCGGTGGTCTCGCTGGTGAAGTGCGCCAGCAGGTAATTGGGCCGGTCCGGCTGGCCTTTGCCGTCGACGATCGGCTCGCCGGCGTCGCCAGGCCGGAAGGCCGGCTGCATCGGATCCATCGGCAGGATGTTGCCGTCGGCGTCGAAGTGCATCTTCGCCAGCACCGTCTGGCGCTGGTAGCCGTTGCCGTCCGGGATGGCGTGGCGGTGGTAGGCGACGTACCAGCGGTCGGTGCCGGGCACCTGCACCACGCTGTGGTGGGCGGTGCCGACCGCCGCGCCGTTCTTTTGCAGGACGATGAAGTTCTTCTCGGCCGCCTTGACCGGTCCCAGGGGCGAATCCGCCGTGCCCCAGCCGACGCGATAATTCGGGCTGCGCGCATCGTCGATCGACCACATGAAGTAGTACTTGCCCTGGCGCTTGAAGACCACCACGCCTTCGCGGAAGTCCTTCATCGGGATGCGATGCACCTCGCCCTCGACGGTGATCATGTCCGGCTTGAGCTTGTAGGCGTTGGCCTCAATGCCGTTGCCCCAGTACAGATAGGCCTGGCCGTCGTCGTCGATGAAGGGGTAGGGGTCGATCGTATTCGTCGTCATCTTGGCGCTGCGGACCAGCAGCGGCGCGCCGAGGGCGTCGACGAATGGTCCGGTGGGCGACTTGGCGGTGGCCACACCGATCTTGTGATCGGCGCTGAAGTAGAAGTAATAGGTGCCGCCCCGTTCGATGGCGTCCGGCGCCCAGGCCTTGATATTGGCCCACTTCAGGTCGCGGCTGACGTCCAGCACCATGCGCTCCTTGGTCCACTCAATGAGGTTCTTCGAGGACCAGACCGAGAAGTCGGTGGTCATCCAGTTCGGCTTGTCGGAAGTCGGATAGAGGTAATAGGTGTCGCCGAAGACCCGGATCGACGGGTCGGCGGTGAAGCCTTCGAGCGCAGCTGCGGGCGCCAGGTTCTGCGCCTGCACCGAGAGCAGGGCGGTGGCCACGAATGCGATGGTCGACGATACGAGACGATGCATGCTGGGTCGGACTCCAGGCAGGATTGACAGACTGCCATTATGGGTGATGTGTTGCAGGCCGAGCCGGGGCAAAGGCGAATGCTCAGCATGTTGATCGGATGGTTGTCAACCGAGGGGGCAGTCGGCTCTTATACTGCCGACCGTAGGCCCGAAGCGTCGGGCGCCCACCATGGAGATCCAATGATCGAAACTATTCGCCGAGGCGGCTGCCGGCTCGCCTGCCTGGCGTTGGTGCTGGCTGCGGCCGGCGCTGACGCCTCGCCTGCCGCCGACACTACCATCCGCAACGGCGTCTTCTGGAAGGACACCGCCGGCACGCCGATCTACTCGCAGGGGGGCGGCATGCTCAAGGTCGGCGCGAAGTATTACTGGTATGGCGTGAAGTATGCCGAAGCAGTGAGCTACGCCGACGCACCCGGAAAGCACGCTGCGCAGGCGACCTTCAGCGCGGTCACCGCCTATTCGTCGCTTGATCTGGTGAACTGGACCTTCGAGGGCGACGTACTCACGCCGGAAGGGCTGGGGAAGCAGCACGATCCGAAGGCCTGGCTGGGACGCATGGGCGTGGTGTACCACAAGGCGACCCGCAAATACGTGCTGCTCACCCAGTACGGCAGCAAGGGCAAGGGCGCGGGCGTGCTGTTCGCCACCAGCGACAGTCCAAACGGCCCCTTCGTATTCGAGCGGCTGCAGGCGAGCATCGAGAATGTCGCTACGCCTACTTCAGGCGACCAGACCGTTTTCACCGACGACGACGGCCAGCCTTACCTGATTTTCAGCAGCAACGGCGACCGGCGCCAGTTGTACGTGGCGCCGCTGCGGCCGTCCGACTTCCTGCACGTCGGCGCTGCCACGAACATCCACAGCGCGCCGGCGGGCGGGCGCGAAGGCAATGCGATGTTCAAGCACGGGGGCCTGTACTATTTCTGCTCGTCCGACCTGCATGGCTGGAACGCCTCGCGCAGCTTCTACATGACGTCGCCGAACATCCTTGGGCCATACACGCCGGAGCGGATCATCGAGGGGAGCGAGGCGGACTTCTCGCACGTGTCGCAGAACGGCTTCTTCATTCCGGTCCAGGGCAGCGCCGGCACCACGGTCCTGTATGCGGGCGACCGTTGGAGCAATTTTGCCGGCAACGGGCATGGCTACCATATCTGGACGCCATTGTCGTTCGAGGGCACGGCGCCGCGATTCAACTCGCTCAGCGAATTCACGCTGGACGCCGCGCGCGGCGCCTGGTCCGTCGGGAGGGGGAACAACTACATACTTAACCCCGGCTTCGAGGCCGACCGGGTGCGTCAGACGAGCGTCGCCGGCTGGGTCAGCAGCTGGACCAGCATCAAGGGCGACGCGCCGATCATGAACGTGCTGGATGGCCGCACCGGCCGCTGGGCCTTGAGCCTGCGCCATGCGGGACAGACGATGGGCAGCGCGATCCAGAACGTCACGCTGCCGAATGGCCGCTACACGCTCAGGGCGTGGGTGAAAAGCAGCGGCGGCCAGCGGGTGGCGCGCGTGTATGCGGCTGGCCATGGCGGCGCCGAGATCGCCAGATCCTTGCCGGACCCGCTAGCCGAGTGGACCGAGATCACACTGTCCGGCATCGAGGTCGCCACCGGCAGCCTGCAGGTCGGCGTCTACTCGGAAGGGAAGGATGGCGACTGGCTCACCCTCGACGACTTCAGCCTGGTGCGCGAATGATGAATATGACGATGATCCCGATCGGCGCGGCTCGCCTGCTGCTGGCGCTGGCGCTGTCCGCACCGGCACTGGCGGCGGAATTGAACCTGAACGCATCCTGGCAGTTCTATCGCGACGAGGGTGGCCAGGTCGCCAGCGTGGACAAGGTGCCGGACGGCGCCTGGACCAGGGTGGACCTGCCGCACGCGGCGCGCCTCGAGCCGCGCGTGCCCACGGCGCCCTGGCAGGGCACGGTGTTCTACAAGAAGCGCCTGGATGTCAAGCTGCAGCCTGGCGAACGCGCCATCCTGCGCTTCGAGGGCGTGATGAACGTGGCCGACGTCTGGCTGAACGGCCGCCACCTGGGGCAGCACCTGGGCGGCTACCTGCCGTTCGCCCTCGACATCACCGATGCGTTACGGTCCACGGGCGGGAACGAACTCGTGGTGCGCGCCAATAATGAAGACAATCCGATCACCGGCCCCAAGCCGCTCAAGCAGCTCGACTACATCCAGCATGGCGGCATCTACCGCGACGTGCGGCTCGTGATAAAGCCGGCGGTGCATGTCACCTACGAGATGCTGTCGGCAACGCCGGGCGGCGGAGGGGTGTTCGTCACCTATCCGCGCGCCGACAAGCGCGAGGCGGTGGTGCAGGTCAAGGCCGAAGTCAGCAACACGTCAAGCAGCGCGCAGGTGGTCACCGTGCGCCACGCGCTGGCCTGGGAGGGCCGGCAGGTCGCGCACGCCGAGCAGCAGCTGCGCCTGGCGGCGGGCGAACGCCGCCACGTCACCACGCCGCTCACCTTGCGCGCGCCGCACCTGTGGTCGCCGCAGACGCCCAATCTGTACCGGTTGGAGACGAGGGTTTCTGCCGCCGGCCGCGAAGACGTGGTCGCGACCCGCATCGGCGTGCGCCGCCTCGCCTTCGAGGGCGGTCGCCTGCTGCTCAATGGCGAGCCGCTGCGGCTGCGTGGCGTCAACCGCCACCAGGAATATCCCTATGTCGGCTATGCGCTGTCGCCGCAGGCCGATGCGCGCGACGCGCTCTTGATCAAGCGCCATGGCTTCGACTTCGTGCGCCTGTCGCACTATCCGCAGTCGCCGGCCTTCATGGCGGCGGCAGACGAATTGGGCCTGATGGTCTTGCCCGCCATCCCCGGCTGGCAGTTCCATAATCCCGACCCGGCCTTCGCGCGCCAGGCAGTGCGCACCTGCGCCGACATGATCCGGCGCGACCGCAACCATCCGAGCGTCGTGGCCTGGGAGTGCTCGCTCAACGAGACCGATATGCCGGATCCGCTGGTGCGCGCGCTGCACGCCACCGTGCACCAGGAGTACCCAGGCGACCAGGCCTGGTCCGCTGGCTGGGTGCCGCAGACCTATGACCTGTATCTGCAGGCGCGTCAGCACAGGATTGGCAGCAAGCACGCGCTGCCTGCCAAGCCGCTGATCGTGTCCGAGTACGGCGACTGGGAATACTACGCGATGAACGCGGGCCTGAACCAGGACGCCTGGGCCGACCTCAAGCCGGTCGACCGCTCGAGCCGCCAGGCGCTGGGCAGCGGCGAAACGCGGCTGCTGCAGCAGGCGCGCAATGTGGCCGAGGCCCACGACGATAATGCGTCCACCCCGGCCTTCGCCGACGGCTACTGGGTGATGTTCGACTATGCGCGCGGCTATGCGCCGGACCTCGAGGAATCCGGGCTTTTGAATATCGAGCGCGTGCCGAAGTTCGCGGCCGAGTTCTTCCGCTCGCAGCGCAGCGCGGATGAGCGTTCCGCGCGCTGGGGCGGCGGCCCGATGGTCTTCATCGCCAGCTACTGGCAGCCCGGCTCCAGCCCGCGTGTACGCGTGTTCAGCAATGCCGAGGAAGTCGAGCTGCGCCTGAACGGCAAGTCGCTGGGACGCCAGAAGGGCGCCTCCAGTACCCACCCGCGCCTGGCGCATCCACCGCGCGAATTCGACACCGGCGGCTTCGTGCCGGGCGAACTGGTGGCGCTGGCCTATGCCGGCGGCCAGGTCGTGGCCGAGCACCGCGTGCGCACGCCGGGCCAGCCAGCAACGCTGGCGCTGGAGCTCGACGACCTTGGCGTGCCTGTGGTCGATGGCGACCTGGTGTTCCTGCGCGCGCGCCTGCGCGACGCCAACGCCACCACGGTCCCCGTGAGCGGTACCGAAGTCGCGTTTTCCGGGGTCGAAGGCGCGGAGATCGTCGGCAGTCAGGTCGTAACAACCGAAGCCGGCATCGCCAGCGTGCTGGTGCGCGTCAAGGGACCGCGCGCCAGCATCACTGCCCGGGCGCAGGCGGGCGGCCTGCATGGCACGCTCGCCGACAGCCCCGGCCCCTCAGAACTTGTACGCCATCCCTAAGGCGAAGGTTCGTCCCGAGTGCGCGTACAGCAGCGTGTCGTTGCGCTGCGAGTCGCGCCCGTAGCGCAGCGGCTCGTCGGTCAGGTTGGAACCCTCGAGCGTGACGCGCAGTTGCGGCGTCAGGTTATAGGACATCGAAAAGTCCAGGTTGGTGGCGGCGTCCACAAAAGTGAAGTCGTGGCCGTTGACGTCGCCCAGCACATTGAACAGGTACTCGGAGCGGTGCGCCGCCGAGATCCGTGCGCTGAACTTCGGATCCTCGTAGTACAGGGTCAGGTTGCCGGCCTTGGGCGACATGCCGACCAGGTTTGCGTCCATCGACAGCTGGGGCAGGGTGGCGGTCGCGGTGCGCGTGATATAGGTGATGGTCGATTTCACGCGCGTATAGTTGGCCAGCAGGCCGAAGTTGCGCCACACGCCGGGCAGGAAGTTGAACGGCGCCTGCAGGTTGAACTCGAAGCCGTTGAGCGGCCCGCCCGGCGTGTTCACCGCGCGCCGCACGGTCACCAGCGTATCCGGCAGCGTGGGGCAGGCCGGCGTGCCGCCCGTGATCGAGCAGCCGGGACCTTCCAGCAGCGAATCGGGCAGGCCCAGCGAGTTGTACGGGACGCGCTCGCCGACGCTCTGGATATAGGTGTCGATCTCCTTGCGGAAGAAGCCCAATGACACCATGGCGTTCTTGTCGTAATACCACTCGGCCTGCAGGTCATAGGTCTTGGCGCGGATCGGGTCGAGTTCCGGGTTGCCGATGCCGACGGTCTGCGCCTGCACATTGATGGCCGCCGACGGCGCCAGGTCCATGTACTCGGGACGCGACAAGGTCTTGCCGGCCGAGAAGCGCAGGAATACGTCGCGCGGCAGCTGCGCGGTCAGGTTCAGCGCCGGCAGGTAGTCGCGGTAGGTCTTCTCGAAGCTGAGTTCTTCCAGGCGCCCGCCGGCATTGACCAGGGCCGCGGCCGTGGCTTTGGTCTCGGCGGCGCGCACGCCGGCATTGCCGCGCAGCGTGACGGGACCGACGTCGTAGTGGAAGTCCGCCGACAGGTAGAGCGCGTCGATCTTCTCGAGCACCCGGCGGTTGGCCTGGTTCAGCATATTGAATTCCGAACCGGGGACCGCGGCGCAGTGGCACTCGATGTCCCAGACCTTGCGGAACTTGTCGAGGTCGATGGCCACCCACTGGCCGGGATAGCCGCTGCCTTCCAGGCCGCGGCCGAAGTTGCTGATCATGCGCGTGACGCTGTCCATCCGGAAGCCGGCCGGATTGGGCAAGCCGTTCGGCGCGCCGGAGCCGACCTCGAAGTTGGTCCAGGTGTTCTCGCGTGTCGACCACCCGGTGCGCAGGGTCAGGTGGTCGTTGACGTCCCAGCTGCCATCGAGGGCATGGGTCTTGAGCTTGTTGCCGGTTTCGAGCTTGCGACCGACGAACTGGCCGTGCACCGTGCCGTCCGGGTCGACCGGGCCCCAGCTGAAGTTGTCCGGATTGGCGACGTCGATGCCGAAATCGATGGCGGGGACGTTGCGGTTGCCGCGGAAGTCGTAGGAAAAGCCGTTGACGTTGGGCGCGTCGATCTGCACCGTGGCGCGCATCGGCGAATCGAGCGTCGAGCGCGACACGCCGCTCATGAAGTCGAGTTTGATGGTGTCGGTCAGCTTGTGGCTGCCCGAGAAGACGTGCTGGCGGAACTCGGTATTGTTCACGTCGAGCAGGCCTTCGGAGCGCACGTCGACGCCGTTGAAGCGGCCGTATTCCCAGCTGCCATTCTGGTTGAACGAGGTCTCGAGGATCGAGGTCTGCGGCTTGCCGTTGGCGGCGGCGAGGCTGCGGCCGAACGAGATCGCCGAGATGTAGTTGTCGTAGCGGTCGTTCTTGAAGTCGCCGCCCAGCAGGTCGAGATTGAGCTCGGTGCCGGCGGCGGGGCGCCACTGGAAGGCCGCGGTCAGGCCGGCGCGTTCGTACTCGGCCACCGAGCGGCGGTAGCGCGGGATGCGCGGATGGAAGGCACCGGAGCCGGGCGCCGGCGTCGCCACCGTATTGCCATAGCTGTCGGTGCGGCCGAACACGTCGTCGTAGGCGGCGTCGGTCGAGGTGCGCGGCAGGCCGAAGCCGCAGTTGCCCCGCGTGATGCCCTTCACGCCCGAGTTGACGGGGTTTTGCGGCGCTGCTCCCAGCGGCGAGCAGAAGCCGCCGTCGGAGTCGGCGGACAGCAGTTCGACCGCCTCATAGCCTTCCTCGGTCGCATGGCGCTTGGAGTAGGCGGCCGAGACCAGGAAGCCCACCTTGCCGATTCCGGTATCCCACCGATTCGAGTATAGCGCTGTGGCGCGCGGGGCAGGGCGGTGGGCGAGCGTGTTGTACGACTGCTGGCCGCCGATGCTGATGGTCTCGCCCTTGAAGTCGAACGGCCGCGCAGCGCGCAGGTCGACCGTGGCGCCGAGCGAGCCTTCTTCGATATTGGCCTGCGAGGTCTTGCGCACTTCCAGGCTGTTGAACAGTTCGGAGGCGAACACCGAGAAGTCGAAGGCGCGCGAGCGGTTGGTGCTGCCGTTGATGTCCGAGGCGCCGGTTGCCGATATCGCCTCGATGCCGTTGATGCGCACCCGGGTAAAGCCCGCGTTCAGGCCGCGCACGCTGATCTGCTTGCCCTCGCCGCCATCGCCGCGCACCAGCGACACCCCGGGTACGCGCTGCAGCGATTCGGCCAGGTTCGCGTCCGGGAACTTGGCGACGTCTTCGGCCTTGATGACGTCGACGATGCCGTCCGAGTTCTTCTTGGTGTTCAGCGCGCTGTTCAAGCTGGCGCGAAAGCCGGTGACGACCACGGTTTCGAGGGCCTGGTCGTCGGCTGGGGGCGGCGTGGTCTCCTGGGCCCGGGCATCGAGCGCCGCGAGCATGCCGAGCACGCCGAGGCTGGTCAGGCTGCGGTGGAGTAACGCCGCGCGGGGGGAAAGCTGGTGTCTGGATTTCATGGGGATTCCTGTCTCCGATATGAGTGTCATGCATCCTGGGGAAGTGGCCGGCTTTCGGCGCCTTCGACCGGGGCGATATGCCGACCACCGCTTGAATGACGAACCCAGGCTCTGTTCCCGCCGCTGCCGGCTGTAAAGATCAAGTTGTTGAGCGATTGGGGGCGATGCCTTGCTGGATCGGGGAACGATGCATGTCGGGTTGATCGAACGGAGTAATCGGTGTAAATACTGGTGGGCCAGTAACGCCTCGGCCCGTCGGTCGACGCAACGTGAGGAGCCGATGCACCATGCAGTTGAACAGCCGCTGGATCACCGTCAACGTCGTGCCCTTCGAGGCGGAGCTGCGCGCCCGCGTCCGGCGCCTGTGCGCATCGCAGGATGAAGTCGATGACCTGATCCAGGAGGTGTACTGCCGGCTGCTGCGCACCGCCGCGGTCGACCGCATCGCCACGCCCAGGGCGTTCGTGATGCAGGTCGCGAAGAACATCATGCTGGACCGCTTCCGGCGCGACAGCGCGCTGCGGATCGATATCCTGGCCAGCCTGGACGGCGTCGGCACGCTGGACAACAGCCCGTCGACCGAGCGCGTCGCCATGGCGCGCTCCGAGCTGCGCTGGGTGCTGCGCCTGATCGACCAGCTTCCGCGCCGCTGCAGGCAGGTCTACCGGGCGCGCAGGATCCACGGACTGTCGCAGCTCGAGACCGCCGTCAGCCTGGGACTGTCGGAGAACGTCGTCGAGAAGGAGATGATGAAGGGCGCGCGCTTGCTGGCCGAGATGAATCGATCCAATGCGTGATTATTTCAGGCAGGGGAGCGCGAGGCGCGCCGCACGGCTCCATAATCGGTCGCACTGATATATCAGATGGAGACGCCGCTTGCCCCAGTTCCTTCCTTCCCGCAGGCGCTTTGTACAAATGGCGGCCGCGCTGGCCGCCGTGCCGGGCACGCCGATCAACTCCCAGGCCGCCACCGCGAATGTCGGCGGCAAGGGCAAGCCGGTCGCCGGCACCGCGCTGCGCTGGCTCGACGGCCAGCCGCCGGCGCGCTTCGAAGGCGCCACGCTCGGCGTCCCCTGGCCGCGCGGCGCCATGCGCCTGCCGGCCGACAAGGCGCTGCGCTTCACGCTGGGCAGCAATGGTCCGGCGCTGCAATCGTGGTCGCTGGCCTACTGGCCGGACGGCTCGCTCAAGTGGACGGCGCATGCGGTGGCCGGCGGCGCCCCCGCATCGGGCTGGAAGCTGGAGACTGGCGCGGGCGTGGACAAAGGCGGCGTGTCGGTCACGCAGTCCGGCAGCGCATTCACGGTCACCGCGGGCGACCTGGCATGGACCGTGCCGACGGGCGGCGAGTACCTGGTCGAGCGCGCGACCCACGCCGGCCGGGTGACGATGCAGCACCTGCGCCTGGTGGCGCTGCGCCAGGATGGCGCCGAGCCGGAAGGGGCGGGCAGCGTCCGGCGCGAGGCATTTACCAGCAAGGTCACGCATGTGGCGCTGGAGCAGGACGGTCCGGTACGGGCAGTCATCAAGCTCGATGGCGTGCATGTCGCACGCGCGGGCGCCGAGCGCGCCTGGTTGCCGTTCTCGGTGCGCCTGTACTTCTATGCCGGGTCGGACAGCGTGCGCATCAATCACTCCTTTATCTATGACGGCGACCCGGCGCGCGATTTCATCGGAGGACTCGGCGTGACGGCGCAGGTGCCGATGAGTGACGCCACCCACGACCGCCACGTGCGCTTTTCCGGCGAAGGCGTCGGCGTATGGGGCGAGGCGGTGCGCCCGGTGACCGGCCTGCGGCGCGACCCCGGCCAGGAATACAAGGACGCGCAGGTGGCCGGCAAGGCGCTGCCACCGCTCTCCGGCATGGCCAAGCCGGTGCAGGACGGCCTGCGCTGGATTCCCGAATGGGGCGACTTCACGCTGGCGCAGCCGACCCCGGACGGCTTCGCGCTGCGCAAGCGCACCCGCAGCGGCCATGCCTGGATCGACGCCAACGCCGGCGCGCGCACCAAGGGCCTGGTGTATGCGGGCGGGGCTTCGGGCGGCGTGGCGCTCGGCTTCAAGGATTTCTGGCAGCGCACGCCGAGCCAGCTCGACGTGCGCAACGCGGCGACGGACATGGCCGACGTCACCGCCTGGCTATGGTCGCCTTCAAGCCCGGCGATGGACATGCGCTCCTACCGCTCGGCCGACGGCATGGACACCTTCGAGGCGCAGATCGCGGGCCTGAACATCACCTATGAAGATTACGAGCCGGGCTGGGACGCCTCGCCCGGCGTGGCGCGCACCACCGAGCTGCAGCTGTGGGTGCTGGGCGCCACGCCCTCGCATCAAGACTTCTCCGATATGGCCGAACAGGTGGCCAACCCGGCCCGGCTGGTGCTGGAGCCGGCCCGCATCCATGCCTGCGGCGTGTTCGGCGACTGGGACGTGCTTGACCGCAGCACGCCGGCGCGCCTGCTGATCGAGGATCACCTGGCGATTCGCCTCGACCAGTACCTGCGCGAAGTCGAGCAGCACCGCTGGTACGGCTTCTGGTCGTATGGCGACGTGATGCACGCCTACGACAACGACCGCCATATGTGGCGCTACGATATCGGCGGCTATGCCTGGGACAATTCGGAGCTGTCGACCGACCTGTGGCTGTGGTACAGCTACCTGCGCACCGGCCGCGCCGACATCTTCAAGTTCGCCGAGGCGATGACGCGGCATACGGGCGAGGTGGACGTGTATCACTCCGGGCCGTTCAAGGGCTTCGGCACGCGCCATGGCGTGCAGCACTGGTCCGATTCGTCCAAGCAGCCGCGCGTGTCGACCGCCGCCTATCGCCGCATCTATTACTTCCTCACCGCCGACGAGCGCACGGGCGACCTGATGCGCGAGCTGCTCGATTCCGACTCCGACCTGCACAAGGTCGACATCGGTCGCAAGCTGCGGCCCGGGGCCAAGCCCGGCGCGCTGCCGTCTGCCGGCAAGTCGGCCGATGCGCCGGCGCTGGTCGACGCCTCGTTTGGCACCGTCTGGGGTTCGCTGGTAGCGGCATGGCTGGCCGAGTGGGAACGCACCGGCGACACCCGCTGGCGCGACAAGATCGTCAATGGCATGCGCACCATCGGCGCGCTCGAGCGGCGCTGGTTCGCGTCCGCCGCGCCCTACGATCCGAAGACCGGCAAGTTCAGCGGGCCGGGCGACCAGGTGCGTATCTCGCAACTGAACGGCGTGTTCGGCGTGGTCGAAATGAGTTCCGAGCTCCTGACCCTGGTCGACGAACCGGGCTATCGCAAGGCCTGGCTCGAATACTGCCGCTACTACAACGCGCCGAAGGAGCAGCTGATCGCGTTGCTGGGCAGTGAGCCGCGTGGCCGGGCCCAGCCCGACTCGCACTCGCGCCTGACCGCCTACGTGGCTTACCACGAGCGCGACCGGGCACTGGCCCTGCGCGCCTGGCGCGAGCTGTTCGCCTCGAACTTCATCGAGTCGCATGCGGCGGCGCGCAAGGTCGGCGGCGTGGCCGTCCTGCGCGAGCTGCACGAGCTGCCGAACATCGGCACCAATGGCTCGGCGCAGTGGAGCCTGGCCTCGATCCAGAACATGGCGCTGGTCGGGGACTCGCTGGACGAGGCGGCGCGCGCCGCCGGCCTGGTGGGATCATAAGAAAATGCAGCGTGCCCGATCGGCACAAGGAGACAAGATCATGCCGCACACCGATGCCAATCGCCGGCGCCTGACACTGTCGCTGATGGCGGCGCCATTCTGGGCCGGCGCCGTGCCGGCCTTTGCCGCCACTTCCAATCGGTCCGATATCACCGGGTACGGCGCCGTGGCCGACGACAAGACGGTCAATACTGCCGCTATCCAGAAGACCATCGATATGCTGGCGGCGAACGGCGGCGGCACGGTGCTCGTGCCGCGCGGCGTCTTCGTCAGTGGAGCGCTGTTCTTCAAGCCCGGCGTCCACCTGCACCTGGCCAAGGGAGCGGTCCTCAAGTGCTCGACGGACCTGAAGCATTTCCCGGTCCGGCGGACTCGGATCGAGGGCCACTTCGCCGAGAACTTCAATCCGGCGCTGGTCAACGCCGACGGCTGCGACGGTTTCCACGTCAGCGGAGAAGGCACGCTCGACGGCGCGGGCCGGCCGATCTGGGACCGCTTCTGGAAGCTGCGCAATGCCTACAAGGACCCCGGCAACTTCCCGAACATCAGCGTCCCCCGCGCGCGCCTGGCCCTGATCGAGCGCTCGCGCGGCGTCACGGTCGAAGGCGTGACCTTCAAGGATTCGCAGTTCTGGAACCTGCACCTGTACCGCTGCCAGGACGTGACGGTGAAGAATGCGCGCTTCGTGGTGCCGGACGACTACAAGCAGGCGCCGAGCACCGATGGAATCGACCTGGACAGCTGCCAGCGGGTGACGATCGAGGGCTGCTATTTCTCGGTCACCGACGACTGTATCGCCGCCAAGGGTTCCAAGGGGCCGTTCGCGCTGCAGGACAAGGACAGCCCGCCAGTCACCAACGTCCATGTGCGCGACTGCGAGTTCCGGCGCGGCCACAGCGTGATGACCCTGGGCAGCGAAGCGACGCTGGTGCGCGACATCCTGGTCGAGGATTGTCGGGTGACGGGCCACGTGCTGAATGTGGCGGTGCTCAAGCTGCGCCCGGACACGCCCCAGCACTACGAGAACGTCCACCTGCGCAATCTGAGCCTGCAGTCCGAGCGCGGCGCCATCGTGTCGGTGCAGCCGTGGACGCAGTACGTGGACCTCAAGGGCGCGCCGCCGCCGAAGTCCATCGTGCGCAATATCCGGCTGGAGGGCATCACAGGCAGCTACGGTGGATTTGGACGCATCCGGCCGAACCCCGGCCAGACCGAGATCAGCGACATCGTGTTCAAGGATATCGCGCTCACGCTGCGCGAGCCCAAGCCCGACATCGCCGGCGCCAGCGGCGTCCGGCTGGAGAACGTGGTCGTCAACGGCAAGACGATCACACTGTAAGGTCTACAGCCTTCCGGCGCCGGCCGCCGCACGGCAGACGTGCACGGTGGCTTGCTCGCCGTTGGGCGCCCGGTAGTCGCGGGCTACGGCCTGGCGTGCGGCCTCCACCAGTTCTTCCGGCACCAAGGCAACCACGCAGCCGCCGAAGCCGCCGCCGGTCATGCGCACGCCGCCGGCCGGTCCGATCGCGGCCTTGACGATGTCGACCAGGAGATCGATGGCGGGCACGGTGATCTCGAAGTCGTCGCGCATCGACACGTGCGAGTCTGCCATCAGCTCGCCCATGCGTGGCAGGTCGCCGGCGGCCAGCGCCGCCGCTGCTGCGGCGACGCGCTCGTTCTCGCTGACCACGTGGCGCGCGCGGCGCAGCGTGACCGGGTCGAGGCCGGCGCCTTTTTCCGCAAGCAGGGCCAGGTCGACGTCGCGCAGCGCCGGCACCCCGAGATAGCGCGCAGCTTCCTCGCATTGGGCGCGGCGCGTGTTGTACTCGCTGTCGACCAGGCCGCGGGTGATGTGCGATTCGATGATCATGATCGCCGCGCCGGCCGGGATCGGCACCGGTTTCACTTCGAGCGAGCGGCAATCGATCAGCAGCGCATGGTCCTGCACCCCGCAGGCGGAGCTGATCTGGTCCATATTGCCGCATTTGCAGCCGACGAAGTCGTTCTCGGCGCGCTGGGCCACCAGTGCCGCCTCGATCGGGCCGAGGCCCGGGGAGTCGGATGCGAACAGCGTGCACACCGCCACTGACAGCGAGGCCGACGACGACAGGCCGGCGCCCTGCGGCACGTCGCCGGCGACGACCATGTCCATGCCGCGCAACGCCGGCCCTGAATCGCGCTGCAGCAGCTCGTGCACCACGCCGCGCACGTAATTGGCCCACATCGGCGCCGTCAGGCGTTCGATCGGCGCGTCGAGCGAATACTCGTCGACGGCGTCGTCGTAGTCGGCCGCCACCACCCGCATCAGGCGGTCGGCGCGCGGCCGCGCCACGATCACCGTGCGGTAGCCGATGGCACAGGGCAGCACCAGGCCGCCGTTGTAATCGGTATGCTCGCCGATCAGGTTGACCCGGCCCGGGGCCTGGACCTGGATCGTGGCAGGCTGGCCGAAGGCGGCCAGGAAGACGTCGGCCGCTCTGGCCGTCAAAATATCGATCATCGTGCGCTCAAGGGTTGGAAGCTGGGGCATCGAGATAGTGCACCTCGTCGGAAACGGCGCGCAGCATGGCGGCCGCCTGTTCCGGCGTCAGGTCGCGCTGGGCCTCGGCCAGCATCTCGAAGCCGACCATGAACTTGCGCACCGAGGCCGAGCGCAGCAGCGGCGGATGGAAGTGGGCGTGCAGCTGCCAGGCCGGGACGTTGTCGCCTTCCGCATACGGCGCGCCGTGCCAGCCCATCGAATAGGGGAAGGAGGTCTGGAACAGGTTGTCGTAGCGGGTGGTCAGGCGCTTGAGCGCCAGCGCCAGGTCGGCGCGCTGCTCGTCGTCCAGGTCTTCCAGGCGCCGCACCGGGAAGCGGGGCAGCAGCAGGGTCTCGAACGGCCAGGCCGCCCAGTACGGCACCACGGCCAGCCAGTGCGCGGTCTCGACGACCACCCGTTCTTGCGCCTGCGCCTCGCGCTCGGCGACGTCCAGCAGCAGTGGGCGGCCATGCTCGGCGTGGTAGGCGCGCTGGTGGCGGTCTTCGCGCGCCGGCAGGTCGGGCAGGAAGCTGGTGGCCCAGATCTGGCCGTGCGGGTGCGGATTGGAGCAGCCCATCGCCGCCCCCTTGTTCTCGAACACCTGGACCCAGCGGTAGCTGGCGCCCAGCTCGGCCGCCTGCTCGCACCAGGTGTCGACTACCCCGCGCAGCGCCGGCAGCGGCAGCTGCGGCAGCGATTTCGCATGGTCGGGCGAGAAGCAGATCACGCGGCTGGTCCCGCGCGCGCTCATGTTCTGGAACAGCGGGTCGGCGCCCGGCGGCGCCTCCGGTGTATCGGGCATGAGCGCCGCGAAGTCGTTCCCGAACACATAGGTGCCCTGGTAGTCGGGATTGCGCTCGCCGTTGACGCGCACATTGCCGGCGCACAGGTAGCAGCCCGGGTCATGCGCCGGCCTGGGCGCGCGGTCGGGCGCTTCCTGCTGTCCTTGCCAGGGCCGCTTGGCGCGGTGGGGTGATACAAGCACCCAGTCGCCGCTGAGCGGATCGTAACGGCGATGCGGATGATCGGTAGGATTGAACATGGCGGTCCTCGTCGTGGTCGGATGGTCGGATGGTCGGATGGTCGGATGGTCGGATGGTCGGAGCTTACCACCCGATCGCGTAGATCGCGACCAGCAGCACACAGATGACGGCCGAGCCGAATGCGAAGCCGCGGTCGACCCTGAACAGCGAGGTGTCGATCTGCATGCGCTTGAGCGAGCCGTCCTGCGTGGCCATCTTGCTCATCACGACCATGCCGATGACGACCATGGCGAACACGATCGCCATGCGGTCGAGGAACGGGATTTCGTACACGCCGGCGCCGTTGTCGACGGCGAAGCCGATCGGCGTCAGGAACGACAGGTCCATTGCCAGCGGCAGGAACTTGAGGAAGACCGAGAACACCAGGCCGCCAATGGTGGCGAACATCGCCGCCGCTGCCGTGGTCTTGCGCCAGAAGAAGCCCAGCAGGAACATCGCCAGGATGCCGGGCGAGACGAAGCCGGTGTATTCCTGGATGTACTGGAAGCCGCCTTTCTTGTCGATGCCCATCAGCGGCGCGAGCAGCACGGCGATCGCCATCGAGACCACCACCGACACGCGGCCTATCCACACCATCTTCTGCTCGCTGGCGTCGCGGTTGAAGTGCTTGTTGTAGATGTCGAGCGTGAAGATGGTGGCGATGCTGTTGGCCTTGCCGGCCAGCGAGGCCACCACGGCCGCCGTCAGCGCCGCGAAGGCCAGGCCCTTGATGCCGGCCGGGAGCAGCGCGAGCAGGGTCGGATAGGCGCGGTCCGGATTGAGTTCGCCGTTCGGGCGCATGGAGTCGCCCAGGGTGCCCGACTGGTCGAGGGCATAGGCGGCGATGCCGGGCAGGACCACGATCACCGGCATCAGCATTTTGAGGAAGGCCGCGAACAGCAGGCCCTTGCGCGCGGTATGCAGGTCGGCGCCGAGCGCGCGCTGGATGATGTACTGGTTGCAGCCCCAATAGTTCAGGTTCACGATCAGCATGCCGCCGATGATGGTCGACATGCCCGGCAAGTCCATATAGGCCGGGTTGTCGCGCGAGAGCACCATGTCGAAGTGCTCGCCGGCGCGCAAATACAGTTCGCTCATGCCGCGCATGGCGCCCTGGCCGCCGGCCAGCGCCGCCACCAGGTCGAGCGCGATCCAGGTGGTGACCAGGCCGCCGATCACGAGGCACAGCACCTGCACCACGTCGGTGTAGCCGATCACCTTCATGCCGCCCAG
>DDKG01000091.1 GCA_002339265.1 Massilia sp. UBA2604
AGCATGAACGAACAGGTCGCACGCAACGTCGTGCTGGTACGCTCGATCGAGTACGCCGATGTTGCCCACACGGTCCTGAGCGACGACGACCGCATGTACGCCACCCGCAGTGCGCGCGAGCTTGCTGCCTGGCAGGCGGCCGACAGCCATATGGCGGTCAACCAGCATCACTTCCTGCAGCAACGCGCGGAACAGATCGTCAAGCGACTGGGCGAACGCACGCCGGCCTTCGGCGCCTTCGCCCGCCGTGCGCCCGGCATGACCGGCATCTGGATCGCACTGCCGTTCCTGGCCTTTCTGCTTGGCGCTGCGCTCGACCGCATCGCCGATCCGCACCGCGTCGACCTGCTGTCGGCGCCGCTGCTGGCGATCATCGGCTGGAACCTGCTGGTCTATCTCGGCCTGCTGGTCTGGGCCATCGTGCCCGCCGCGCGCCGGCGCAAGGGCGGCACGCCGCTGCTGCGTCGCCTGAGCGTGGGCAAGGTGGCCGCGCCGCGCAAGCTCCCGACCGCGCTGGCCGAAGGCGTCGCCCACTACCTGGCCGATTGGGCCGTACTGAGCGAGCCGCTCACGCGCGCGCGCCTGGCCCGCACCTTCCACCTGGCGGCCGCCGGCTTTGCACTCGGCGCCGTCGCCTCGCTGTATGCGCGCGGCCTGCTCACCCAATACGTCACCGGATGGGAGAGCACCTTCCTCGATGCGCAGCAGGTGCACACGCTGCTGTCATGGCTGTTCGCGCCGGCGTTGACCGTATTCCCGTTCCTGCAGGGCTTCTCGCCCGCCGAAATCGAGCAGCTGCGCTTCGGCGGCGCCGCCGGCCTACCGGTCGGCGACCGCTGGGTCCACCTGTATGGCGCGACCTTGCTGCTGCTGGTGATCCTGCCGCGCCTGGTGCTGGCACTGGTCGCAGGCTTGCGTGCGCGCCACCTGAAGCGCAACTTCCCGATCGATCTCGACCAGCCCTATTACCGCAAGCTGGCTGACAGCATCGGCGCCGGCACCCCGGCCGTGCTGCGCGTGATCCCCTACAGCTATACGCTCGACGAACCGCGCGACCGCGGCCTGTGGGCGATCGCCGCCGCGGCCCTGGGCGGGCAGACGCGGGTGCAGTTGCTGCCGTCGGTGGGATATGGCGTCGAGCTGAAGGACGCCTTGCGCGACACGCCCCTGAAGGAGGTGGACATCACCGTGACCACGGTGCTGTTCAGCCTTGCCGCCACGCCCGAAAAGGAGAACCACGGCGCGCTGCTCGACTACCTGGTCAAGCGGGTGCCGCGCGGCGTGGCCGTGCTGCTCGACGAGTCGCCGCTGCTCGAGCGCATCGGCGAACAGGTGGGCAGCGAGCGCGTCGCCGAACGCCATGCCTTGTGGCGCCAGTTCTGCAGCTTCCATGGCGCCTCGGCCCACGTCGTCAACCTGCTCCAGCCCGACAAGCATGCGCTTGAACTTGGCGCAGGCCTCGCCTTGCCGGAGCTGCGATGATCACGCCCGCCAAAATCCAGTTCGCGCTGGTCTCGCACACCAACAACGGCAAGACCACGCTGGCGCGCACCCTGGTCGGGATGGACGTCGGCGAGATTCGCGACGCCGCCCACGTCACCCAGATCTCGGAAGGCTATCCACTATTAAGCACCGAGGAGGGCGACTCGCTGGTGTTGTGGGATACGCCGGGCTTCGGCGATTCGGTGCGCCTGCACAAGCGTCTCGCGCTGGCCGGCAACCCGATCGGCTGGTTCCTGCGCGAGGTGTTCGACCGTTACCGCGACCGCCCGTTCTGGCTCAGCCAGCAGGCGCTGCGCGCGGCGAGGGAAGAGGCGGACGTCGTGCTCTACCTGGTCAACTCGTCCGAATCGCCGCAGGACGCCGGTTATCTGCCGTCGGAGATGAAGATCCTCGAGTGGCTCGGCAAGCCGGTGGTCGTGCTGCTCAACCAGGTCGGCCCACCGCGTCCGGCGCACGAGGAGCAGGCCGAACCCAAGCGCTGGAAGCAGCATCTGGCGCAGTATTCGGTGGTGAAGGAAGTGCTGCCGCTGGACGCCTTCGCGCGCTGCTGGGTGCACGAGCATGTGTTCTATGAATCGGTGGCGGGCCTGATCGAAGAGGACAAGCGTCCTGCCTATGCGCGCCTGCTGGCCGCGTGGGCCGAGCGTAATCGCGTGCGCTATGCGAGCGCGTTGAACATGAGCGCCGAGCAGATCGCAGCGGCGGCGCGCGACAGCGAGCCGCTGGGCGAAGAGCGCACCGGCATGCTGCGCACGGCGCTGAAGGCGGTGGGCATCGGCAAGGACGAGCAGCGCCGCCAGGATCTCGCGATGGCGGCGCTGGTGCAGCGCCTGAACGACGGCATCAACCATGTGACCGCGCGCATGCTGTCGCTGTACCGCATCGATCCGGGACAGGCGGTGAACGTCAACGCGCGCGTGCGCGAGAACTTCGCGGTGCGCGCGCCGGTGGACAAGGCGCAGGCCGGGCTGCTCGGCGCAGTGGTGTCGGGCGCGGCCACCGGCTTGTCGGCCGACGCGATGGTCGGCGGACTGACCCTGGGCGCCGGTGCGCTGCTGGGCGCGATCGCCGGCGGCATCACGGCGGCCGGCGCGGCCTGGGGTTTCAACCAGGGCACCGACCGCAACCAGGCCAATGTGAAGTTCGCGAATCCCTTCCTGCAGACACTGCTGGCGAGCGCCGTGCTGCGCTACCTGGCGGTGGCGCACTTCGGGCGAGGGCGGGGCAATTATGTGGAAAGCGAGGCGCCGCCGTTCTGGCAGGCCGAGGCGGAGCAGGCGCTGAACACCGTTGGCATCAACGGCGACCGCCTGTGGCAGGCGGTGCGCGAAGCGCCGGACCTCGGCGCCGCCACGCGGCTGGTCGAGGCGGTGCTGGTGCCGGCGGTGACGGCGACGCTCGAGCGCCTGTATCCCGATGTCGCGCTGCCGGGCGCGCCGGTGCGGGAAGCACCGGCGGCGCCGACATTGGACAAGGACCCAGTTACTGGAACTGGTACTGCGCGCTGACGCCCAGGATCCAGTTGCGGCCAGGGGCCGCTTCGTAATAGCGGCGATTGGTGTCGCCCACGATGACGGAGCCGACGTAGTCGCGGTCGAACAGATTGTTCAGGCGCGCGAACTGGCGCAGCTTCCAGCCGCCCAGCTGCTGGCTTGCCTGCACGCGGGCGTTGACGATCGCATAGCCCGGCGCCGGCGTGGCGCTGTTGGTGTCTTCCGCATAGACCTTGCTGTTGGCGACCGTCTCGAGCGACGCGCCATAGCGGCCGGCCGCTTCCTTCCAGCCGAATTCACCAAAGAAGCTGGTCTTCGGCAGGCCGGGCAGGCGGCTGCCTTTCGGCACCGCGCCGAAGGCTTCGTCGTAGACCGCGTGCAGCATGCTCAGGGCCAGGCGCGCATTCCAGCCGGCGCCGAGCTCGGCGTCCACCGATAACTCGCCGCCCTGGCGCAGGGTTGCGCCGGCGTTGCGGTAGCTGGTGCGTCCGCCCGATGAAGCGTCGACCACCAGCTCGTCCTTCGTCTTGACCTGGAATACCGCGGCGTTGACGCGCACGCCGCTGGCGACCATGGCTTTCACGCCAGCTTCAAGGTGGGTGCCGATTGCCGGCGCGAGCCCGAAGTTGAAACCGCCGCCCGTGCCCGAATAGAACGATTCGTTCATGGTTGGCGTTTCGAAGCCGCGCGCCGCACTGGCATACACGTTCAGGGTCGACGACACCTTGTACAGCACGCCCACCAGCGGTGTGGTGTGGCGGAAGTCATTGCCGCCACTGTCGTCGCCATTGGACAGGTAACGGTCCTTGACGTCGAAGTCCACGCGGCTGTGGCGCACGCCGCCGCTCAGCACCCAGCGGTCGCGCTCCCACTCCAGCTGCACATAAGGATCGACGCTGGTCACTTCGTTCTGTTCGTCGCGGCGCAGGTTGCCCTTCACGCCGAAGGTGTCGCCGACGAAGTTCTCGAAGCCCTGGCGCGCGTCCTTCGAGCGCGCCAGTTCGAGGCCGGCCGTGGCGCGCATGGTGCCGCCGGCGACCTGGCGCACTGCGCGCCAGTTGGCGTCGATGCCGTAGAAGTCGCGGTCGAAGTCGATTACGCCGCCCGAGTGGCTGCTCGGCGCCTGGAAGCCGCGCGAGAACGACTGGTACTGGATGACGCGGCGGTTGCCGCCATAAGCGGTCACCTGCAGGCGGTCGGCGCCGAACGTCTGTTCATAGGTCGCGCCGAACTGCTGGTGGTCGATGCTCTTGCGCGTGTCGTAGCGGTCGGCCAGCGTGCGCTGGGGCGACTGCGTATCGGTGGTGTCGATCTCGCCCGCGCGCGGGTCGCGCTGGTAGGTGGCCCAGGTCACGCCGAGTGGATCTTGCGTATCGTCCTGGCGCAGGCCGCTTGCGGTGAGCACCAGGCGGCTGGTCGACGAGGGTTCGACGACCAGCTTGGCGTAGGCCTGCTTGCGCGTCGCAGCGCTGTGGTCGCGGTAGCCGTCGGTTTCGAAGCGCGAGGCGTCGAGCAGGTAGCCGATGCCGCCGCTGCGGCCGGAAGCGTTGGTGTCGAACTTGCGCTGGCCATAACTGCCGCCGGTGAAGCTCGCTTCGACCGTGGGCGTATCGGTCGGCTCTCGCGTAAAGAGCTGGACCACGCCGCCGGAGTGGTTGCCATATAAAGCGGACATCGGGCCGCGCAGCACCTCGATGCGTTCGGCGAGATCCAGGTTGAAGGTCGCGGCCTGGCCCTGGCCATCGGGCATGGTGGCCGGGATGCCGTCCGCCACCAGGCGCACGCCACGCACGCCGAAGGCGGAGCGGGTGCCGAAGCCGCGCGAGGAGATCTGCAGGTCTTGCGCATAGTTCTCGCGATTGCGCACCACGACGCCCGGCACGGCGACCAGGGCCTCCGACGCATTGACGCGCAGCTGGGTGTCGCCAATCTGCGCCGCATCGACTACGTCGATCGCGGCTGGCAGGTCGAAACTCGTGTGTTCGGCGCGGGTGCCGCTGACCACGACCACGTTCATCGGGTCGCGAATGTCTTCGGCAAGGGCTGCCAGGGGCCAGCAGGCGCATACGGCGGCGATCGCCGTAAGGCGCAAGACGGTGTGCTTCATTATTTCTCCAAAAGATGGTGTCGCAAGCGCATGGCGAGAGGCCTTGCTAATCAGCCAATCAATATACATTGCAACAAAGAATTACGTGCGCACTGCAATAAGCTGGGCGACGTTTGTAGTGACAAAATTCTTTTAGGGAAGGGTCTTGCGGACCGGTGGCGAGGTTTGCTATAGTTCGCCTCCGCTTCGGGATGACCGAAAAATGTTAACGTAATCAAGTGGTTACGGTAGCAAGATCGGCAGAGAAATCTGAGACGAAGCGAAATGAGGGGTTGACGAAAAACGAAAAACACTTCATACTCTCTTTCCTCTGCTGCTGACGAACACAACGATTCGAAGCAACGCAGCAGATGATGCAGTACCGA
>DDKG01000090.1 GCA_002339265.1 Massilia sp. UBA2604
GTCGCTCACTCAAAATACTGACCGTTACTCATTGCTGAGCAACGTATTTCTTTTTTGTGAACATTTGATAATTTAAGTATGCAGCTGAACAAGTCAGCTGGCACCTTCATCAAACGCCCACACTTATCGACTGTTAGTTTTTAAAGAACTTTATTCGGTACTGCATCATCTGCAGCGTGCTTCGAATCGTTGTGTTCGTCAGCAGCAGAGAAGAGAGAGTATGAAGCGTTTTTTAAATCTCGTCAACCCTCTTTTTCCTTTCGCCTTTCGCTGCCTTCAAGGCTGCGTCTGCGTCGGGAGAACGAGACTATAACAAACCGGTGACACATCCCGCAAGTCCCGGCTTACCCATTTCGCATCGCCATCGATAGACCGCCGCTATCAATCTCTTCAATATTATTTGCTTTTATCTATGATCGAGAATCCTTATCATTGGCTCTACAGTCAGCAACCGAAGTGAAGAGGTCATCCCATGGTCATCGCAGCGAAGAAAACCAGCCAGGTCATCACCCACATGGCGATCGCCTTCACGATCGCCTACGCGATGACCGGCTCGGTCGTGTTCAGTGGCCTGGCCATCATCATCGAACCGGTGATCAACGTCCTGCTGCTCCCTTTGCACGAAAAAGCATGGGCCGCCGTCCGCGCCCGAGCGACGTCGGAACGAGAACGCTACCTGAAGCTCGCTGCGGAGAAGGTCAGCCAGACGCTGATGCACATGGGCGTCGCGTTCGCGGTCATCTACGGCGCCACCGGTTCGCTCGCCTTCGGTGGCCTGGCCGCCATCCTCGAGCCGATCTGCAATGTGCTCCTGCTGCCGATCCACGACCGCTTCTGGGACAAGCTCGAACTGCGCATCAACAGTGGAATGCACGCCGCCTGAACCGATCGCCCAAGTCACCCAAGCCCGCCAGTCACCAACCGGCGGGCTTTTTTGTATGCGCGACGATCAGGCGACTGGCCGCTCGGCACCGCTCTTGAGCTGGCGGAAGAGATGCCAGGCCATTGCTCCCAACGCCAGGACGCCACCCATCAGCAATGCCCATAACCAGATCCGCTTATTTCCGGATGGGCTCATGGCCACATTGTCCACGACTTGACCGGCTGGCTGCTGTCGTATCAGGTTGCCAGGCTTGGCTGCAGCGAACGCAGCCAGCTCGCGTGCGCTGAACCCCGGCGCCACCTGCGGTAGTCCGACCCTGGCCGGGCGCGCGTCTGTGCGACCAAAAGCCAGGCTGTAAGGAGGTTTGCCACCGGCGACGAACACGATGCTCGCTGGCGTCCACCCCAGTCGCAGGGCCGGGCGCTCGGCTACATCGGTTTGCGGTCGCACGATCCACTGGGAAGAATGGGTCACGGGGATCTCGACGTCCCCGGAAGCCCGACGCCGACCATCCTGAACCATCTGGTAGAACGTCGCGTTCACCAGCGACTGCAATCTCACGGGGCTGCGCCCACCTGCTTCGCGTCTGCGGATGGCTGCATACTTTCCAACCTGCACTGGCATGACAACGTTCTGCCCCTTGAACACCAAGCCAAGTGAGCGTGAAGGGATTGCGACAGGCGCCGTATAGACCAGGTCCCGTCCCTCGAGGCCCGGCGAGCCTTGCAGGACAATAGTTTCAAGATGCCGGGAGGCCTGCCGCTCGACCACATATTCGGCATGAATCGCTGAGAACGCGATTGGCTTGCCGTCCAGCCAGCGAATGCGGGCGTAGCGAAACTGCCGCGGCGTAAAACCAATACGGTCTTTCTGCACGCTCTCACCCTGGTCATTGACCAGCCAGCTCAGCGCCGCCTCAGCCACCTCATCCCAGCTTTGCAGGTCGTCGCTGATGTCGAGTGCCACCCATGCGCTATAGCTCCCCGTTCCAGGGGGCAGGGACAAGATCAACCCTCCCACCGGCGCTACCGCTTCGACCTGCTCCGCGCGCGCGGCTGGCCGCAGATCAAGGACCAGGCCGATCAGCTCATCGCTGACGGTGCGCGCCGGCGCCGTCACTGAAATGACCGCGCCATCGGTCCCGGTGCGGATCTGCAGGCTGTCGTGTACCCGCCCGGCATCGCGCGCGCGACCATGCACCGGAAAGACGGCAACCGGCGTGGCCGACCTGCTCACGGTGGGCGGCGACTCCAGGTCGGCCAATGCGAACGGTATGGACATGCCGGCGGCATCGAACACTCGCAGGTCGTCCAGCTCCGGCGAACGCGCATTGAGATATACATCGCGCGGCACCGGCAATCGGACGACAGCCTGGTTGGCGTCGACAGCAAGCGGTAGGATGTGCGAATAGCCGGCCGGCACGTCGCTCGGACTGGCGGTGGCGGCAGAGGACGTCATCAACAGCACAGCGGCGATGGCGCGCCGATTGGGAAGTGCGCACATGGTGTTCTCCTGTTCAGCTCAAGCGGAAGCGGGCGACGGCGCGCCGTGCGCCGTTTTCGGGTAAGGCGCAAGGTAGCCAATCAGGAGCAGCAACACTCCGACACCGACGAAGGACACGACACGCGCGATGCTTCCGCCATTGGCCAGATCGACCAGGAACAGCTTCAGCACCACGACGCCGAGCACGGACGCTCCGCACCACCAGCTACGCCGCATGCCCCGGCGCGCGGAGAAGCGCATGAGCACCAGCGCGCTCGCGCTCCAGACCAGTGACAGCATGGCTTGCACGAACTGCGATGCGGCGAACGCGTCAAAACGGTAGTCGATGCCGACATAGTGCGCTGCGCTGCGTAACAGGATGAGGTTGAACCACGCATAGGCCGCGATGGCGGCGCCGATCTTCAACCGATGAAGTAGCGCGTTGTAGAGGATTGCCTGGTCGGCGAGCTGGCGCAGCGCACTGGCCCACAGCATCAACACGAAGCCGGTGGTCAAGTCGAGCGGATTCAGTAGCGGCAAATAAGGCAACGGGGCCATGGCGCCGTTATGGCGCAGGTTCCAGGCCACGACGAGCATCGCCATCAACACGGTGCCGCCAGGGATGACGACTGCGCGATACCACTCTCTCAGCGGCGCGCTTGGCCACTTGCCGGCCAGGCTGCGGCGCAGTAGAAAGGCAAGGGCCAGCATCATGATCCAGCTCGGCAGGTAGTTGCTCCAGGCGGCGTCGATGGCCCAATCGGCGTGCGCCGCAAAGAGTGGGTCGGCCGGGCCGGCAAGCCAGCCGTCGATCAGGATGGCGCCGGTCGGCCACAGGGCCAGCCACGGCCCGCCGGTACGGACCGCGTGCAAGAGTTTGAGCATGCCTCGATTGATTTCCAGGCCGCCTGCGCTCCAGCGCAGCATCGCATACTCGCCGCCTGCCCAGAGGGTGGCCCATGCGATCCAGCTCGCCGCTTCCGGCAGTGTGTGCCTCAGATACAGCATGTTCAGGATGGCTGCCGTGACCACGATAAGCATGCCCCAGAGGGCCGCCGCGAGCCAGCGCAGTTGTGGCCACGCCAGGCGTGGACCGAGCCGCACACCTGCAATGGCGGTGACCGCGACCGCGACTGCGTACAGGAAGGTCCAGCGCGCATACGGATTGCCCAGCTCCACAGGCAGGTAGTCGACCATCCTGCCGACCGCGATATTAAGGACGGGACCAAACCACCAGATGCCCGCTCACAGTAGAAGGGCCGATGCGGCCGAACTGCCGGACTGCCCGGAGTCGGACTGCCCGGTATCGGCGCGCTGCAGCATGCGGCTGGTCGCGAATGCCGCGACGGCCAGCATGGAGACGCCCAACAGGGGCTGTTCACAACTGGCCTCGAGCATCGCCGTGAACGACCAGCCGGGCGCGCAGACGATTCCCACTGCCGCTGCGCCTGCGATCTGCGCCGCCACGGCCAGCCTGCGCGCCAGCGGCCATGCCATGCGCACACCGACAAGGTACAGCAGCACGGCACCGAACAAAGCGCCGGCGACCATCCAGTTTGCCAAAGTGCCCCCGGCGGTTCGAAGAACCGCTTCGCTCCAGCATGCGCCAAGCAGGGCAACGGCGGCCAGCAACAGGCCGACCGAGGCAATCTCCGGCAGGCAGTCGTCTTCGCCGGCATGCTTGCGCAGGTCGGTCGCGATGATGAAGGCGCTGGCGCCGAGCAGCAGGAATCCCAACCACAGGTTGGCCGCGAGCGCGGTCTGCGCAGTGAGCTCGGCTGCGGCGGCGATGAAGCTCACCCAGGCGCCCGCCTGCAGCAGCAGCCCGAATATCAAGGCAAGCTGGCGCCGGTTGCGCAGGCCGAACCACACGAATCCAGCACCTTCGACCGCCCATGCGGCCGAGGTCCAGCGTGCATCGAGGGCAAATGGAACGGCGAACGTGCCGAAGATGACGCCGACGACGGCGAAGGTCTCGACCATCAGGCGCAATCGTTCTTGCCCGCTACGCCATAGAGAGATGCCGAGGGCCAGATAGAACCAGCCCAAGCCGAGCGCGGTGAAGGCGAGGCCGAATGGCATGTCCTTGACGAGGCCCACCTGGAACCCGAATGCCAGCAGCGGCGTGCCCAGGACCAGTGTGATATCGACGTAGTCCTTCATGCGCGTTCTATCGCGGGTCGCAAACGCAAGCGGAATGGCGACATAGCACAGGAAGAACAGGATCAGGAAGGCTTGCGCCGACCAGTAATGCTCCGGGGTATAACGCAACCCACCCCAGGCCGCGCCGATGATAAAGGTGAAGACGAATCCCAGTAGATTGAGCGGATGCCATGAACGCATGAAGGCCAGAGCGAACACGCCGGCGTTGAGCAGCGCGTAGTAGGTGAAGAGCGCGATATGGCTGCCGCCTTCGCCACTCGCCAGCAGCACGGGCGACGCGAAGCCACCCGTGATGCCGAATGCTGCGAGCCAGGGCGCCTCCTGCAGGACCGCCAACAGGCAGGTGAACGCCGTGAGGGACACCAGCAGTGCGAATGCAAGGCCCGAAGGTATCAGCGCGTAGAGTTGGTAAGCACTGAAGATTACCAGCATGAGGATGGCGATTGCCGTGCCCTGGATTGGTAGGGCCAACTCCCTGCGCGTCAGGCGCATGCGCCATCCCCATGCCAGCAATCCAAAGTCGGCCAGGACCACGGCGGCCAGGCGCAGCTCGATCGGAATGGTGAGATTTGCGGCAGCATACTTGAGCAGGAAGCCGATGCCGATGAAGAGGATGACGAGGCCAAGCTTGGCAACCAGGTTGCCGGTCAGTAGCCAGGTCTTGGCGGCGATGAGCCAGCGTGGTGGTGACTCCAGGTAGGGGTCCGGAACTAGTTCTTCGGAAGCCGTAAGTGCGAGGTCGACAATCGTGGGGACTACCGGCTCCGGCCGCGGCATGGTGGTTTCGGGTTGCGGTTGCTGCTGTGACTGCGGCTGCGGCTGAGGCTGCGGGGGTGCAATGGTGCCGTCGGCCGCGGGTGAGGACGGACGGGTTTCGGTGAGATCGGCCTGCGGCGCCGAGACTGTAGCCGCGTCGGCAGGGCGCCACGCAGGGACAATGGGAGATGGTGGCGTCGTGAACCGATGTACGCGCTCATTCAGGGCCTCGACCTTCTGCTCCAGTTCGGCGATCCTGCTAGCCTTGCTCAGTCCCACGAGCCACGCGACGAGAAACGGATAACCCAGTATTGCCAGTACCACGAAGCCGAGCTCTTGCATGGTCGCCTCAGGGTGAGATGGTGTACTGGTGGGATTGGTACCGTTCAGTCAGCCCAGGCGATGTGTTGTCCTGGCGACAGAAGAATATTAGAAGCCAGAAACAATCCAGGAAGCGAATTCTGCTCTTCGTTGAGCCTCGTCAAGCGGGCGTGGGCGGCGGGAGTTCGAGGACCAAAGCAAAAAACCCCACCA
>DDKG01000361.1 GCA_002339265.1 Massilia sp. UBA2604
TGGTCGACCAGGTGACGGGCCTGAACGGCGCCGGCCAGGCCACCGTGGTCACCCGCGACGCCCTCGGGCGCGAAGTCGCCACCACCTTGCCGCTGTACGTCGACACCCGCCTGCTGGCGCGCGGCCTGAGCGATTTCGCGGTCTCGGTCGGCGCGCTGCGGCGCGACTACGGCCTGCACTCCTTCCGCTACGGCAATGCGGCGGCGCTGGCTTCCTGGCGCCACGGCTGGAGCGATACCATGACGCTCGAGGGACATGCCGAGGCCGGCAGCGGCCTGGTGCTGGCCGGCGCCGGCCTGCTCAAGCGCATTCCGAACGCGGGCGTGTTCAGCGCCGCGCTGGCCGCGAGCGGCGGCCGCCATCGCGGCGGCCAGGCCGGCCTCGGTTATCAGTACGTGTCGCCGCGTTTCGCCTTCGACGTGCAGTCGGTGCGCGCCAGCCGCAATTACGGCGACCTGGGCGCGCTCGAAGGCGTGGCGGTGCCGCGCGCGACCGACCGCGCCAGCCTGAGCACCTCGTACCGCGGCAATGGGCTGAGCGTGAGCCTGATCCAGCTGCGCCTGCCGGCCGAGACCGGCCTGGGCCTGGTGCCCGATCCGCTGGGCGGCGGCGCTGGTGGCGGTACGCCGATCGGCCCGGTCGAAGAGACGCCGGGCGTCACCCGCAACGTGTCGCTGGCCTGGACCCGCAGCGTGGGACGGCGCGGCAACCTGAGCGTCAGCGCCTTCCAGGACCTGAAGCGGCGCGCCGACCGCGGCATCACCGCGACCTTCAGCATGGCCTTCGATTCGCGCATCTCGTTCAACACCAGCGGGGGACGCCAGCGCGGGGACAAGGCGGCCACGATGTCGCTCGGACGCGCGCCGGACTTCGAGGGCGGCCTGGGCTGGGCGCTGCAGTCCGGCATGGCCGGCGCCCAGCGCTACCACCAGGGGCAGGTCCAGTATCTCGGCTCGCACGGCCGCGCCGCCATCTCGACCCAGCACGTGAACGGCGCCAGCAACACCAGCCTGGACTTCAGCGGCGCGCTGGTGGCGATGGATGGCGCGCTGGTCGCCGCGCGCCAGGTCGGTAACGGTTTTGCCCTGGTTTCGACCGGCGCGCCCGGCCTGCCGGTATTGCAGGACAACCGCGTGATCGGCCGCACCGACAGCAGGGGTCGCCTGCTGGTGCCCGACCTGCAGCCCTACGCCGCCAACCGGATCGCGATCGATCCCTCGTCGCTGCCGCCCGATACCCGCATCGCAGGCAGCAGCCAGGACGTGGTGCCGCGCGAGTTCGCCGGCGTGGTGGCGCGCTTCGAGATCGAGCGCTACGCGGCCGCGACCCTGATGCTGGTGGGGCTCGATGGCCGGCCGCCGGAAGTCGGCACGCCCGCGCGCCTGGAAGGCAGTGCGGTCGGCGCGGTGGTCGGTTACGATGGCGTGCTGTTCGTGGAAGGATTGCGCGCGCAGAACCGGGTGACGGTCGGGACCGGCAAGGATGCCTGCGAGGTGCGCTTCGACTATCAAGCGGTGGAGGGCGAGCTGCCGACCATCGGACCGCTGGTATGCAAGCTCGTGCAAGGAAAACAACCATGATGAGGATGACGACCATGAATGCGCACCCGTTGTTGCGTCCATTACTGGCGGCGGCGCTGCTGTGGCTGCTGGCCATGTCCAGCGCGCGCGCCGACACCTGCAGCGTCACCATGACCGACATCGACTTCGGCGTGGTCAGCCCGATCGCCAACACCGACTATACCGCGCGCGGCACGCTCAACGTGACCTGCTACTGGACCTTGTTGCTGGGCCAGTCGGCGCTGCTGCTGCCGGCCGCCAACGTTTGCGTCAACCTGGGGCCGGGCAGCGGCGGCGGCACCGGCGATCCACGCTACCTGACCAGCGGCTCGCGACGCCTGGGCTTCAACCTGTATGGCGACCCGTCGGCCACCTCGGCCTGGCTGTGGGGCAGCAATACCAGCACCATCGGCGCCAAGCCGATCGCCGGCACGCTGATCGGTCTGCTGTCGCTGGGCGGGGTGACCCAGAGCGTCACGATCTACGGCCGCATCCCGGCGTCCAGCCTGGCCGGTGTCGGGACGTCGGGCAATTCCGACACGCTGTACACGGCCAATTTTGCCGGACACGGCACGCTGCAATATTCGTTTGGCGCCGGCAAGGCATGCACCGCGGGCGCCACCGAATCCTTTGCTTTCCAGGCGCGCGCCACCGTGACCAACAACTGCCTGATCAGCGCCAGCAACCTGGTGTTCGGCTCGGGCAGCCCCTTGAGCGAGCGGCGCGCCAGCGCGCCCCTGAGCGTGACCTGCACCGCCAACAGCAGCTACCAGATCTCGATGAACGGCGGCCAGTCCGGCAACCCGGCGGCGCGCGCCATGAAGAACAGCCTGACCGGCGAAACCGTGGGCTACCGCATCTCGTCCACGCCGGACGGCGCGATCTGGGGCGACGGCACTGGCGGCACCGTGGTCTACACCGGCACCGGCACCGGCGCGACCCAGAGCGTCATGATGCATGGCCTGGTACCGCGCCAGCGCGCGCCGACGCCGGGGAACTACCGCGACTCGATCACGGTGCAGTTGACGTTCTAGCCGAATGCAGCCAGCGCGCGTGCACGAAACGCGCCGCGTAATCGAGCGCATAGCCGAGCAGGCCGATCAGGATGATGGCGGCCGTCAGTTCCGAGTACGCCAGGCGGTCGCGCGTATCGAGGATGAAGTAACCGAGGCCGGCCGACACGCCCAGCATCTCGGCCGGCACCAGCACGATCCAGATGATGCCGATCGCGAGCCGCACGCCGGTCAGGATCTGCGCCGTGATCCCCGGCAGCACCAGGCGCCAGATCACTTCCCATTTGGTGGCCGACAGCGAGCGCGCCAGCAGCATCCAGTTGGGATCCAGCTGGGCCACGCCGGCGGCGGTGCTGAGCATCAGCGGCCACACGGCGGCGAAGGCCAGCAAAAAGTACACCGGCGCGTCGCCGACGCCCAGCACCATCACCGCCAGCGGCATCCATGACAGCGGAGAGACCATGCGCAGCAGCTGGAACAGCGGCGTGCTGGCCTGGCTGAAGGCCTTCGACATGCCGACCAGGATCCCGAGCGGCACGCCGAACAGGATCGCGAAGCCCAGTCCGACCGCCACCCGCTTCAGGCTGGTGGCCACGTGCAGCCAGATGTCCGGCCCCAGCACCATGACGTGCAAGGCCTTGAAGGTCTCGATCGGGGCGAACATGGCCGCGATCGGCGTGCTCTCTTCGAGTCCCTTGACGCCCCAGGACCACAGCAGCAGCGCGATCGCAAAGCCGGCGACCGGCCACAGAAAACGTCCCAGCATCGTCAAACCGCGATGGTTTCGGTACGCAGCAGGTTCGCCGGCAGGCCGAACTTGGCCGGGCCGCCGACGGCCTGGATCGACTTACGCACGAAGCGGTCGTCGACCAGGTCCTTTGCCACGAATTTCGGATCGAGCTTGGCCAGGAAACCGGTATCGCCCTCGACCCTGGTCTCGCCAATCGCGCGCACCAGTTCCTCGGTGTACGAGGCGAACGGGAACGGCTGGAAGTCGATGCGGCGCTGGCTCCACGCCGGGTGGGCGACGATGCGGCGCTTTTCGTAATCCGAGTAATCGGTGGTGGCCAGCACCTTGGTCAGCGCCTGCAGATTGTGCGGCGTGTACTTGTTGGGGCCGGTGGCGGCCAGCAGCTTGGCCGTCTCGACCTGGTTCGAACGCGACCACAGCTGGGCATTGACGATGGCATTGGTCACGCGCTGCGACCATTCCGGCTTGTCGTTCAGGTCGCGCTCGGCCAGGAAGGTCACGCAGCAGGCGTGGTTCTTCCAGACGTCGCCCGAGAAGCGCAGCACCTTGCCGATCTTCGCATTCTCGGCCACCGCATTGAACGGCTCGGCCACGATATAGCCGGCGATCGACTTGGTCGCCAGCGCCGAGACCATCTCGGACGGCGCCAGCACAACGAGATTGACTTCATTGGGCTTGAGCGCGGCGCCGCGCGCGCGGGTCACCACGCTCAGCTTGTTCGCGGTCAGGATTTTCTGCAGCAGGATGTTGTGGATCGAGTACCAGAATGGGATCGCGACCGTCTTGCCGCCCAGGTCGGCCACCGAATTGATCTCGTTCTGCACCGTCAGCGCCGAGCCGTTGATGTGGTTCCAGGCCACCACCTTGGCCGGGAATTTCGAACCGTAGCGCACCCACAGCGTCGCCGGCGACAGCATGTGGATGACATTGACCTGGCCGGCCACGAAGGCCTCGATGATCTGGGCCCAGCTACGGAACAGGCGCGGCGTCTCGACCTTCAGGCCCTGCTGCTCGAACAGCTTGCGGCCGTGGGCCACCAGCAGCGGCGCGGCGTCGGTGATCGGCAGGTAGCCGATTTTCACCGGCTGGTCGTCGCCCTTGAAGTTCTGCGCCATCGCATCGCCCGCGAACAGCAGCGGCGAGGCCGCGGCGGCGCCGGTCAGGGCCGACATGCGCAGGAAGTCGCGCCGGCTCATGCCGCAATCGCAGTCGGAAGAAACGCAGATGTGGATCGGGTTGGTCATGGGGTTTTCCTTGTTGTTCGTTGTTCCAGGCGTCAGGCGCCTTCGCGCAGCGCCTTGATGATGTCCAGCCGCAGCTCCACGACGCCCTCGGCGTGTTCGTGGCGCGGGCGTGGCAGGTCGACTTTCCATTCTCGCACGATGCGGCCGGGCTGGCCCGCCATCAGGAGGATGCGGTCGGCGACCAGGATCGCTTCGTCAATGTCGTGGGTCACCAGCAGGGCGGCGGTATGCCAGCGGTGCACCAGGTCGACCAGCAGGGTCTGCATCTCGGCGCGCGTGATCGCGTCGAGCGCCGAGAACGGCTCGTCGGCGAACAGCAGCTCGGGCTGGCGCGCCAGGGCCCGCGCCAGCGCCACGCGCTGGGCCTGGCCGCCGGACAACTGGGCCGGATAGGCATGCGCGCGCGCCGCCAGGCCGACCGCTTCGATGGCGTCCTGCACCCGCTGCTTGCGCGCGTCGCGCGCGATCGCCGGCTGGCGCGCGAAGTCCAGGCCGAAGCCGACATTGCCTTCGACGTTCAGCCAGGGCAGCAGGCTGGGTTGCTGGAACACCAGCGCCGCGCGCGGATGCGGGGCCAGCAGCGGCTCGCCCAGAAAGCTGACGCTGCCGGCCTGGGCCGGGCTAAGGCCGGCCAGGCCGCGCAGCAGGGTCGACTTGCCGCAGCCGCTGCCGCCCAGCAGGCAGACGATCTCGCGCCGGTCGATGGTGAGGGAGATGTCGTCGACCACGGTCTTGCCGCCGTAGCCGATGCGCAGCGAGGCTGCCGACAGCGCCGTTTGTTCGAGCACGGGCGCCGTCATGCCGCGGCGTGCTTGGCGAGTTCGACCTGCAGCTGGGTCAGGCTCGGGGTGACGATCGGGATGAAGGCCGATTCGCGCCAGCGGCGCGCGAAGCTGAGGTCACGGTCGACCAGGTAGGCGCGGCCGCCGCTGGCCTGCAGCTCGAGCATCACGGCGTGCTGGACGCTTTCGGCCAGCGCGATGCGCAGCCTGAACATCGGCGCGGCGGCGGTCTTGAAGCGGCCGTCGGCCACGCCATCCTTCAGCTGGGTGACCAGTGCTTCCAGGTGTGCCTGCTGGGCCTCGATGCGTTCGAGCAGCGGGCCGCGCATGGCGGTGGAGAGCGCATGCGCGGCGCGCAGGCTGGCGCGCGCCAGGCCGATCGACAGGCCGCACTGCAGGCCCAGGAACGATGGACGCACGCCCGGCAGCCAGGCGCGCGCATTCGGGTGCAGCACTTCGCCTTCGCCGATCCGCACGCCCTCGATCTTGACGGCGGCGGTATTGCTGCCGCGCAGGGCCAGCAGTTCGAGGTCGGGACTGCGCGTGACGCCCGCGCTGTCGCTGATGAAGGCGACCACCGCGGGCGGCAGGTCGCCGGCGGAATTGACGGCGGCGGCGGCGATGAAGCCTTCCTTGCGCAGGTTGGTGATCCAGGCCAGCGAGCCGTCGAGCTGCCAGCCCTGTTCATCCGGGGTGGCCGTGATCTGCAGCGACTCGATCCCGGACAGGAATTTCATCGCGTTCGACAGGCCGGTGGCGCCGGCGAATTCGCCACGCACGAGCGGGCCGATCCAGCGCGCGCGCATGGCCTCGTTCGGGCTTTGCAGCAGGTATTCGATGAAGGTGCGCTGGCCCCAGAATACGAAGGCGGCGGTGACGGAATATTCGGCCACCGCGGCGATGGCGTCGATCGCATCGGGCGTGGCGCCGCCGCTGCCGCCCAGGTCTTGCGGGACGCCGACGGCGAACAGGCCGGCACCGGCCAGGCGCGGCACGACTTCGCTCGCCAGCGCGGGCGTGCTGTCGAGCTGGTCGGCATTGGCCAGCAGCCAATCGCGCAGATCAGCAGGCAGGCGCGTCGTTTGTTCGCCGCCCGACATCAGATGGCTCCGCTGGCGAAGGGTTGCAGCTGCGGGTTGATCGCGCTGCCCGCCATGGTGTTGGCGAAGTTGCACAGGGTGGCCAGGCTGACGCCCAGCACGACTTCCAGCGCCTGCTGGTCGTTGTAGCCGGCGGCCTTGAAGGCGGCCAGTGCCTCGTCGCTGACGCCGCCGCGGGTGGCGATGACGGCTTCGGAGAACAGGCGTACGGCGTCGAGCTTGGCGTCGCCGGTGTCCTGGCCTTGCTGCATGGCGCGCACGGTCTCGACCGGCAGCTGGGCTTTCTTGAGGGCGATGGCGGTGTGGCCGGCGATGCAGAAATCGCAGCCGTGGATGCGGGCGGCGGTGATCTGCACCACTTCGCGTTCCGGCAGGGTGAGGCTGGTCTCGGCATTGATGCCGGACACGGTCATATAGGTCTGCAGCGCTTGCGGCGAATTGGCCAGCACGCCGATCAGGTTCGGCAGGAAGCCGTTGTTGGCGACGGCCTTGTCCACGAAGGGACGGCTGGCTTCCGGGGCGGTTTCTTGAGTATGCAGGGTCAGGCGGGACATGGCGGATCTCTCAGTTAAGCGTTGGGTCCGTTATTTTAGCGGCGATCAGAAAACACGATGGGACACACCCGTCCTTGTTTTCTGCTCGATCGTCCGAGTCGGCCCGCGGCCGCGCCGGAACGTGCCCGGATGCTCGCCCATCACCTTGTGGAAGGCGCGTGAGAAGGCGGCATACGAGTTGTAGCCGACGTGGCCGGCGGTGCGCTCGACCGTTTCGCCGCCGTGCAGGCGCTGGGCCGCGATCTTCATGCGCAGCAGCAACAGGAACTGGGCCGGCGCCTGGCCGCTGGCCTCGCTGAAGTGTTTATAGAAGCTCGAGCGCGACATATGGGCCGCGCGCGCCATGTTTTCGGTCGACCAGTCCTGGCCGGGCTCCTGCATCATGCGATCGAGCAGGGGCGAGAACTCGGGGCTGCTGGCCACGGCCAGCAGGCCGGTGGCAATGTCTTGCTGGCGCGCCACGTGGCGGATGACATAAAAGAACATCAGCTCGGCCAGGCGCGCCACCAGCGGCGACGGTGCATCGGGGTCGCGCCGCGGCTCCAGCAGAATCAGCTCGAACAGCGCATTCAGGGCCTGCAGCGACGGATCGTCGGCGCGCAGCACCAGGCTGTCCGGGAAGGAGTCGGCGATCAGGGTGCTGAGCGCGCTGCGGAAATGGAAGAAGCCGCAGGCCAGGGCGGTGGCGTCCGGCGCCGCGTCGCCGAGCTGTTGCATCGGTGGGCCGGGAAGGGCGCTTGCCGGGTCGGTGCTCGGCTCCAGATTCGGGCTGAGGAAGTGCGGCGTGTCGCGCAGCAGGAACACGCCGTCGCGCGCACGCAAGTGGACCGGGGCACGGCCTTCGACGTGCAGGTAGCACTCGCCATGCAGCACCAGGTGGAAGCTGCCCAGGCCGCGGCCGGCGGTGGACGCCTGCCAGCGGCCGCAGTACTGGCCGAGGTGGAACACCGTCGCTTCCAGCTGCACGCTGTCGATCAGCCAGTGCACCAGGCGGTCGGCATCGTCCGCGGATGCGTGGGTATCGAAAGGTTGGGCGGAATGATTCACTCAGCCATTATCGGCGGCGCCTGTCCAGGCGCCTACGAAGAAAAGCTGATATGCAAATAAGGAAAATGTCTTAGAAGTAGACGGTGACGCGGCGTGCGGCCAGGTCGGCGCTGCGCTGCGAAGGGGCGCTGTGCGCGTCGAGCAGGTAGGGCGTGCTCGGGCTGGCGCAGGCGACGTCGACCGAGCCGGCCACGCTCACCGAGCAGGTGGCGACGACTTCGAAGCGCGCTTCGAAGCTGGCCGATGCGATGCGCGCGTCCGCCACGGCCGGCAGCGCCAGGGTGACGGCGGCCAGGCTGGCCGCGAGAAGACGGGATGCGCGCAACATGATGAATAAAGCCGAAAATTGCCGGATAAATATGCGATGAAATCATCATAGCGGCTTTGGCGGCGGCTTGCGCAGGGCGGGTTCGGAATCGGGGAGGGCGATGCCAGAGGGGTATATCGGGTTTTGCGGGATTGCGGCGGTGCTTGGCGGTGCTTGGCCAGGCTGGATTGCCGACAAATGGTATTACGTTGTCTCAATGCTACAAAAATATTCGGATTTGCGGAATTGAAGAACAGATTAGAGAACTAGCTCTAAAAGAAATATTTGTTTCTTATTTTCAACGTTTTTGCAGCCCGTTCAACCGAGCAGGCCATTGACCGCATCGAGCAATTCGAGTGGACTGAACGGTTTGACCACGTACAGGTCGGCCCCGGCAGCCATGCCGGCCGCGATATCGCTTTGCTGGCCGCAGGCCGACAGCAGGATGACCTTGGTGGCAGCATGGCGCGGATCGCGCCGCAGTTCGGCGCATACGTCGAGGCCGCTGGCGCCGGGGCCAAGCCAGATGTCGAGCACGACCAGGTCGGGGGCCTCGTCGGCGAGGCGGGCCAGGGCTTGCTCGGCATTGGAAGCTTCGACGATGCGGCCGAGGGATTGCAGGGTGAGCGAGATCAGCAGGCGCAGCTCGTCCTGGTCGTCGACCACGAGGATGGTCCTGGTCATGGCGGAAGGCCTGTTTGCTGCGGCGACGGGAATGCGGACATGACAGCCCCTGTTAGGCCGGACGCGCGCTGCGCCGGTACTCCAGCATAGCAGCTTGGCGGCTGAGAGCCTATCCCGGTAGGTGGGAGTCGCTCCTGGCGCGCCTGGCAAGCGTGTGCTGCGTTGCTCGTCGTTGCATGGCTAGCCATGCGGCCTCCTCGCGCCTTGCTCACACTCGCCATTCATCGCCATGAGCTTCCCCCCACCTACCGGGATAGGCTCTTACGCGCGCACCAGGCCGTTCTCGACGGCGCCGCGCAGTTCGCCGAACGGCACCGGCTTCGGGAACACCGGGATGTCGGCGGGCAAACCCATGGCCTTGATCGTCGCGCGGTCCAGGCCGCTGACGACGATCATGTTCATGCCGGCCGTGCCGCTGTCTTCGCGCAGGGTGCGGATCATGCGGAAGCCGTCCATGCCCGGCATGTTCAGGTCGCTCACGAGGAGGTCGGGGCGTTGCTCGCCGATGCGGATCAGGGCTTCGAAGCCATTGTTCGCCTTGACCACGTCGAGGTCCAGGCCCCAGCCCGCCATCTCGAGTTCGTACAGGCGCAGCATCAGGGGATCGTCGTCGACCACCAGCACCCGCGGCTTGCCCAGCGCCGGCGCGCTGGCTGGCGCCGGAGGGGCGCCGATGGCGATGCGCCGGCCGTCGACCAGGCGGTTGACCGATTCCACCGTGATGCGGCGATGGCCGCCGGCGGTGCGCCATGCTTGCAGTGTGCCGTTCTCCACCCACAGCTGCACCGTGCGGTGCGAGACGCCCAAGGTGGCCGCGGCCTCCTTGGTCGAGCAATAGTCCGCGGCATTGTAGGTCGATGCCGGCTGCAGGTCGGTTGGGGTGTTCATATTTTCCGATCTTACGTTTTTAGTTTCCCAAAGTCAAAATAGTTAACTGTGGATAGTGCGTAGCGCGCCACAGTTGTAAGCATCAATACGCGCCGGCGCCGTTTCACTCCTGTCGCCGGGTGTGTCGCCCGATGCTGTTAATGTAGCGCTGGCGCCGGATCGCGGCGTCCAGACGGAGAACCCATGCGTTTCGACATGCCCGCGCTTGGCCTGGCCCCTTATTTGACACTGGCCGGCATTACCTTGCTGGCCGCCGCGCTGCCGCTGTTGCTGCTGCGCGGCAGGGCATTGGCCGCCAGGCTGGGCGCCGCCGCGGTCGCGGCCGCGCTGGTGGCGCCGTTCACGGCAGGGCTGGCCTGGAGCCTGTCGCACAACTCTCTCGAGCTGCGCGAAGGCCGTCTCGTGGTCCGGGCCAGCTATTTCTACGAGTATGAGCGCGACATCGCCGAGTTCGACCTGGCGCGTGCCCGGCATGGCGACCTTGCGGCCCTGGCGCCGGACGGCCTGGGCGTGCGCAGGAGCGGCATCGGCCTGCCGGGTTATGCCGCCGGCCGCTTTGCCGGCCCGGCCGGCGCCGATAACCGGGAGTCGCTCTTCGTCGCCGTGACCGACGGTGAGTGCATGGTCTACCTGCCGGCGCGCCATGGCCAGTCGCTGCTGGTCAGTGTCGGAGAGGGAGAAGCGCTGTTGCAGGCCCTGTACCGGCTTGCGCCGGGAGGCCGCGCGCGCGTCGGCATGGACTGAAAAGCGCTGTATTGACCGAAGGGCTGGATGCCCATACAGTGGTCTGCCCGCCTCAATAGTTGTTTCTTTGCGTCAATATTTTTCTTCCGATTGACGTTGCTCAAACGTAAACATCGTCAGTACAACTCAGGCCTTTCTTTCACTCCTACAGCTAAGTCCCTAATTTTACGGGACATTTTGTTGAGCCGAGTGCGCCACGCCGCGTCTAAGTCCTTGGTTTCATTGAAAAAAGTCGATTTCCTCAATCGTGAATTCGCTTGACCGTCAACATTGCTTCCACTAAAGTGGGAAACGGTGTGAAAAAGTGTCGATTTGTGGGAGGGTTGTGGGGTGAATCCTGCGGCTCCCGGCGCCCGACAAACAGCGACAACAACTCTCCAAAGCTAGGTAAATACGTGTTCCAGGGCGCGTCCGCGATCAATCTCGATGCAAAAGGCCGAATGTCGATTCCGGCCAAGCACCGTGACGCCCTTACGCTTCAGTGCGAGGGCCGCATGACCTTGACCAAACACCCCCATGGCTGCCTGCTGTTCTTCCCGCGCCCGGTATGGGAAGAGCACCGTAAACAAATCGCTGCCTGGCCTATGTCGGCCCGTGCGTGGCAGCGCATTTTCCTCGGCAACGCCGTCGATGTCGAGCTCGACAGCGCCGGCCGTGTGCTGATCTCGCCCGAACTGCGTGCCGCGGTCGGGCTTGAAAAGGAAGTGATGATGCTCGGCATGGGCACCCACTTCGAAATCTGGAATGCCGCCAAGCTGGCCGAGGACGAGGCCGAGGCCGTCGCCGGTGGCATGCCCGATGTTCTTTCCAATTTCTCTTTCTGAGGCGCCGATGACGGATCTAAAGACGGTGCCTGTGTACCAGCATCGAACGGTGCTGCTTGACGAAGCGGTCGATGCGCTCAACCTCGCGGGCGCACGCGCTTCCGGCATCTATATAGATGGCACTTTCGGACGGGGCGGCCACAGCCGCCTGTTGTTGTCGCGCCTGGGCCCGCAAGGGCGCCTGATCGCGTTCGACAAGGATCCGCAAGCCATCGCCACTGCAGGACAAATCGACGATCCGCGTTTCACGATCGTCCACGACAGCTTTGCAACGATGCACGACGCGCTGGCCGCGCGCGGCATCCCCCGGGTCGACGGCATCCTGCTCGATCTGGGCATCTCGTCGCCCCAGGTGGACGACGCCAGCCGCGGCTTCAGCTTCCGCAACGATGGCCCGCTCGACATGCGTATGGACACCACGCGCGGCATGTCGGCTGCCGAGTGGATCGCGACCGCGGAGCAACCTCAATTGGAAAAGGTGATACGCGATTATGGAGAAGAGCGGTATGCTTTTCAGATTGCAAAGGCGATTGTTGCTCGCCGCGCAGTCGAACCGATTTCAGGCACACGACAGCTTGCCGCAATCGTGGCAGGCGCGGTCAAGGGCCGCGAAAAAGGCAAGGATCCGGCAACCAGGACCTTTCAGGCTATCCGGATTTTCATCAATAAAGAGCTTGAGGACCTCGAGGCAGGACTGACGGCCGCCTACGGCATGCTGGCGCCGGGCGCGCGCATGTCCGTGATTTCCTTCCATTCGCTGGAAGACCGCATGGTCAAGCAGTTCCTCGCCTCCAAGGCCAAGGCCCTGCAGCCCGACCGCCGCCTGCCGATCCGCGCCGTCGACCTGCCGCAGCCCGAGATGCGGCTGATCGACAAGATCAAGCCGTCCGAACTCGAGGTGGGCGAGAACCCGCGCGCCCGCTCGGCGGTGCTGCGCGTGGCCGAACGCCTGGGGACGCCGGCATGAGCGTCAAGCTGAACGTCTTGCTTACCACCTTGCTGGTGGCTTGCGCGCTATCGGTCGTCAACGCCCGCTACCAGGCGCGCCACCTGCTCATCGAGCTCGAGCGCCTGCAACAGCACGCGCGCCAGCTCGACATCGACTGGGACCAGCTCCAGCTCGACCAGTCGCGCCTGGCCAAGAACGAGCGCATCGAGCAGATCGCCCGCTCGCAGCTCGAGATGGCGCCATTGAGCCCGGCCCGCACCCAATACCTGACGGAGGGCGCCCCATGATGCGTGGCGGCGCGAAGAACAGCAATGCGCGGGTGGCCGCATCGAAGGGCGTGGCTTTCTCGAAAAGCCCGGTCCTGGCGGTGCGCCTGCCCGACTGGCGTTCGCGCCTGGTGCTGTTCGTCCTGTTCGCGGCCTTCGCCGCGCTGGCCGTACGCGCGGTCTGGCTGCAGGGCGTGTCGAACCAGTTCCTGCAAAAGCAGGGCAAGAGCCGCTACGAGCGCACGCTCGAGCTGCCGGCCACGCGCGGCCGCATCCTCGACCGCAACGGCGCCGTGCTGGCCACTTCGCTGCCGGTGCGCGCGATCTGGGGCATTCCCGAAGACGTGCTGCAGGCGCCGCCGGAAAAGCTGCGCGCGCTGGCTGGCCTGCTCGAGATGCCGGAATCCGAGCTGCGCAAGAAGCTCGACTCCGACCGCAGCTTCGTCTACCTGAAGCGCCAGGTCGAGATGCCGATCGTCGACCAGATCCTGGCGCTCAAGATCGACGGCATCGACACGCGCAAGGAATACAAGCGCTTCTACCCGCAGGGCGAAGTGATGACGCACCTGGTGGGCTTCACCAACGTCGAGGACAAGGGCCAGGAAGGGATGGAGCTGCAGCACCAGAAGACCCTGATGGGCGTGGCCGGCAGCCGCCGCGTGATCAAGGACCGCCTGGGCCACATCGCCGAAGACCTGGGCATGTTCCGCGAGCCGCACCAGGGCCGCGACCTGACCCTGTCGGTCGACAGCAAGCTGCAGTACATCGCCTTCACCAGTATCAAGAACGCGGTCGAGAAGTTCAACGCCAAGGCCGGCGCCGCCGTGGTGCTCGACGTCCAGACCGGCGAGGTGCTGGCATTGGCCAACTACCCGACCTACAACCCGAACGACCGCTCCAAGCTGACCGGCGAGCAGCTGCGCAACCGCGTCATCACCGACACCTTCGAGCCGGGTTCGACGATCAAGCCGCTGACCGTGGCGCTGGGCCTGGAAACCGGCCGCATCACGCCCGACACCGTGTTCGACAACAACCCGGGTTATATGATGGTGACCGGCCGCCGCATCCGCGACTTCCACAACTACGGCGTGCAGACCGTCAGCGGCATCATCCAGAAATCGTCGAACCTGGGCGTGGTCAAGATCGCCCAGATGATCCCGCAGCAGGAAATGTGGGAGCTGTACACCAAGGTCGGCTACGGCCAGGCGCCGCGCTTCGGCTTCCCCGGCGCCGCCGCCGGCCGCGTGCGTCCCTGGAAGACCTGGAAGCCGGTCGAATACGCCAACATGGCCTTCGGCCACGGCCTGTCGGTGTCGCTGCTGCAGATGGCGCGCTCCTATATGATCTTCGCCCGCAACGGCGACATCATCCCGCTGTCGTTCGTGAAAGTGGACGAACAGCCGGTGGGCCAGCAGGTGATTTCGGCCAAGACCGCGGCCCAGGTGCGCACCATGCTCGAATCGGTGGTGGGCCCGGGCGGCACCGCCTCGCGCGCCCAGGTCGCCGGCTACCGCGTCGGCGGCAAGACCGGCACCGCCGAGAAGATCGTCAACGGCCGCTACTCGCGCACCAACAATATCGGTTACTTCGCCGGCATCGCGCCGATGTCCAAGCCGCGCTTCATCATCGCGGTGATGGTCGACGATCCGAGCGGCGCCTTGCGCACTGGCGGCTACGTCGCCGCCCCGACCGCGGCCGACCTGTTTTCCAATGCG
>DDKG01000073.1 GCA_002339265.1 Massilia sp. UBA2604
GCGGAATCGTCTTGTACGAAACGCAGCTCTTCAATCTTGGAATCGAGCTCGGCAATCGGCTGCTCAAAATTGAGGAAAGTTGTTTTAGTCATTGTACCTCCGGGGTAATGTCTTGGCCGCGCTCCGTGATGCGCGGCCGATCAGGGCGCTATTCTACCGTAAGCCGACAGCGTATCGAACGTTGGAATTGCCGAGTTAACGTTGAGCGTTAATGCTTATGCAAGCGGCGCAACCGGGTCCAGGCTGCGCCACAAATACCAGGTAGCAACCGTGCGCCAGGGTTCCCAGTTGGCGGAGACCTCGCGCGCATCGCTGCGCGAGACCGGTTCGCCCGAGAAATAGTTTTGGCTAATACCCTGGATCAGGCCGGGGTCGTCCAGTGGCAGGACGTTCGGCCGCAGCAGATTAAATATCAAAAACATCTCGGCTGTCCAGCGCGTGATGCCGCGGATCTGGACCAGCTCGGCGATGACGGCCTCGTCATCCATTTCCGACCACAGATCGGCATGCACCCGCTTGGCCTTGAAATGGTCGGCCAGGTCAAGGATGTATTCGGTCTTGCGCTTGGACAGGCCGCAGCCCGATAGCTGGGCCGCGCCCAGCTTGATCACCTGGCTCGGCGCCAGTTTGGGGCAGGTTTCAAGCAATTTACCCCAGGCCAGGTCGGCCGCCTTCGGCGTCACTTGCTGGCCGACGATCGAACGGGCCAGCGTGATGAACGGGTCGGGCTGGCCGCGCAGGTGCAGGTCGCCGAACTGGGGGATCAGCTTGTTCATGATGCGGTCGCGCTGCATCAGCTCGCGCTTGGCCTCGGCCCAGTAGATCGGCACCGCCAGCGCGTCCTGCGCCGGCGCCGGCGACTGCATGCTGGCGCCTGCGGCAGCGCCGCCGGCCTTGTCCTTGTTCGCTGCCATTATGCGCGGCGCCAGGTCGTTCCGTCGGCCTTGTCTTCCAGGACGATGCCGGCTGCCGTGAGTTCCTTGCGGATCGCATCGGCCTGGGCGAAGTCGCGTGCGGCCTTGGCGGCCGCGCGGCGCGCGATCGCGTCCTCGATCGCCGCTTCATCGAGCCCGCCTTCGCCAGGCGTGCCCGCCTGCAGGAAGGCTTGCGCGGGACGCTCGAGCAGGCCCAGCACCGCGGCCAGGGCTTTCAGCTGGCGTGCGGTTTCCACCGATTTGCTGCGATTGACTTCGCTGGCCAGGTCGAACAGTTCGGCCACCGCCAGCGGGGTGTTGAAATCGTCGTCCATCGCTTCGCGGAAGCGCTTGGCGTGCGGCTCGTCCCAATCGACGGCAATCTCGTCGCCACCCAGGTCAATGTCGCTCAGCGCCGTGTACAGGCGCGTCAGGGCGCCCCTGGCGTCGTCGATGTGCACGTCGGAATAGTTCAGCGGGCTGCGGTAGTGGGCGCGCAGGATGAAGAAGCGCACCACTTCGGCGTCGTACTTGGCCAGCACTTCGCGAATGGTGAAGAAGTTGCCCAGCGATTTGGACATCTTTTCGTTATCCACGCGCACGAAGCCGTTGTGGATCCAGTAGTTGACCATCGGGCCGCCGAAGGCGCCTTCGGATTGCGCGATCTCGTTCTCGTGGTGCGGGAACTGCAGGTCGGCGCCGCCGCCGTGGATGTCGAAGTGCTCGCCGAGCGTGGCGCACGACATGGCCGAGCACTCGATATGCCAGCCCGGACGGCCGCGGCCCCACTGCGAATCCCACTTCGCTTCAGCCGGCTCGGATTCCTTGGCGGCCTTCCACAGCACGAAGTCGAGCGGATCGCGCTTGCCGGTATTGACGTCGACGCGCTCGCCGGCGCGCAGGTCGTCCAGCGACTTGCCGGACAGCTTGCCGTAGCCTTCGAAACCGCGCACGGCGTAGTTGACGTCGCCGTCGTCGGTTTTATACGCCAGGCCTTTTTGCTCGAGCTTCTCGATAATCGACAACATGTGCGGCACGTATTCGGTGGCGCGCGGCACGACGGTCGGCGGCAGGATGCCGAGCGCAGCCGTGTCTTCGTCCATGTATTTCTCGAAGCGCGAAGTCAGCGAGCCGATGGTTTCACCATTCTCGACCGCGCGCTTGATGATCTTGTCGTCGATGTCCGTGATGTTGCGCACGTAGTTCACGTCGTAGCCGGAAGCCATCAGCCAGCGGTACACGACGTCGAAAGCCATCATCATCCGCGCGTGGCCGACGTGGCAGTAATCGTAGATGGTCATGCCGCAGACATACATGCCGACCTTGCCGGCGACCTTGGGAACGAATACCTGCTTGTCACGCGCGAGCGTGTTGTAAATCTTGAGTTGGCTCATTGAATTCCGTATCGGAAAAGGAGCGCCGGACGAAGCGGTAAGTCTGTTCGCCTGGCTCCTCGGTGTTGTTCTTATTTGATAGAATGGGACGTTGCTCTGCACGCCCTTTTCGCAAAGTATAGCATTGATAAAATCCCGGCTGGCCGCCCACGGTCCAGCTTTATTTTTCGGGAAAACCCTTGACAGCGCCTTGCGCGAGGTCCATCAGAGGAAGCCAGATGTCGCCATCGATCACCCGCCGTTCCCTGCTCGCCCGCATGACGGGCGCCACCGCCCTGCTCGCCTGCGGCCTGATGTTCTCGGGCGCCGCGCTGGCCCAGGAAGCCACCGAACAAGCCGCCACTCCGGAAGCGGCCGAAGCGCCCGCCATGGTCGGCCCGCAATACGCGATCAAGACCACGATGGGCGAGATCGTCGTCCAGCTGGACGAAGAAAAAGCCCCGAAGACCGTCGCCAACTTCGCCGCCTACGCCAAGTCGGGGTTTTATAAAGGCACGATCTTCCATCGCGTGATCGACGGCTTCATGATCCAGGCCGGCGGCATGAACGAGAAGTTCGAGGGCAGAAAAACCCTCAAGCCAGTGAAGAACGAATCGAGCAATGGCCTGTCGAACCAGCCCTATACCATCTCGATGGCGCGCGAGGACAATCCCGACAGCGCGACCTCGCAGTGGTTCATCAACGTGGCCGACAATTCCGGCATCGACCATCCCTTCGTCAAGGGCTCGGGCTACACCGTGTTCGGCAAGGTCGTGAAGGGTCAGGAAGTAGTCGACAAGATCAAGGGCGTGGTCGTCGACGACGTGCGCGGCATGCAGAACGTGCCGGTCGTGCCGATCAAGATTACGAACGTCACCCTGCTGAAAGGCGACAAGCTAGTAAAATAACGGTTTTGCCGCAGTTGCAATACAGAGCAAACTACAACCCTTAGAACAGGACAAACCATGACGACTATCCTCATCACCACCAACCAGGGCAACATCACCGCTGAACTGGACGCCGAAAAAGCACCGAAGACCGTTGCCAACTTCCTCGACTACGTGGGTAAAGGTCACTTCACCAACACCATCTTCCACCGCGTAATCAAGGACTTCATGATCCAGGGCGGCGGTTTCGAGCCAGGCATGAAGCAAAAGCCGACCGAAGCGACCGTCGAGAACGAAGCCAAGAACGGCCTGAAGAACGACAAGTACACGCTGGCCATGGCCCGCACCTCGGCGCCGCACTCGGCATCGGCCCAGTTCTTCATCAACACCAAGAACAACGCCTTCCTCGACTATCCAGGCCAGGACGGCTGGGGCTACGCCGTGTTCGGCAAAGTGACCGAAGGCCAGGACATCGTCGACGCGATCAACGGCGTCAAGACCAGCCGCAGCGGCATGCACTCGGACGTGCCGGTCGACGCGGTCATCATCGAAAAGATCGAAGTCCTGTAATGCGCGGCGCGCACCAGCACCAGTTTATCCAATGACGCTGCCTGCGCGCCCGTTCGCGCTGCTCATCTCCGACCTGCACCTGCAGGTCTCGCACCCGCGCACGCTGGAGGCCTTTTTGGTCTTCATGAAGCAGCGCGCGGTGCACGCCGAGCGGCTCTACCTGCTCGGCGACATCTTCGAATACTGGGCTGGCGACGACGACCTCGCCGACCCGTTCAATGCGCAAGTCGTTGCAGCGATCCGCGCCGTGGCCGATGCCGGCACTGCCGTCTACTGGATGGCCGGCAACCGCGATTTCCTGGTCGGTGACGGGTTCGCCCAGGCCGCGGGCTTGACGCTGCTGCAGGATCCGCACGTGATCGAAACCGGCGAACGCACCTTCGCCCTGCTGCACGGCGACGCCCAGTGCACGCTCGACACCGCCTACATGGCGTTTCGCGCCCAGGTGCGCCAGCCAGCCTGGCAGGCCAACTTCCTCGGCATGCCGCTAGCCCAGCGCAAGGCCATCATCGCCGGCCTGCGCCAGGGTTCGCGCGACGCCCATACCGAGAAATCGTACGAGACCGTGGACGTCACGCCGGACGCGATCGAGGCCGTGTTCGCCGAGACCGGCGCCGACGTCATCATCCATGGCCATACCCACCGCCCCGCCGTGCACGAACATGGCGCCCATCTACGCTATGTGCTGCCGGACTGGGAGCTCGACGCCGAGCCGGTACGCGGCGGCTGGTTCGCGCTGCATGCCGACGGCGGCATCGTGCGCCACGACGTCACCGAACTGAACAACCTCGTCCCATAAGATTGCCGCAGCCTATCTTGCGTCTGCATGTTTACTTTTGCGTCGATGGTGTTATAGTTAACTACAACACCACCGCAATACATCACCAAGGAGGCATGCATGAGCACCACACTGCAAGGCACCGGGAGGGAGGCCATTGATGAGCGCCGACTGGAACGATAGCACCCCGATCTACCGCCAGCTGAAGGAGCGGGTGGTCGGCATGATGCTCGACGGCGTACTGAAGGCCGGCGACGCGCTGCCCTCGGTGCGCTCGATCGCCGCCGAATATCAACTCAACCCGATCACAGTGTCGAAGGCATACCAGGAACTCGTCGACGAGAGTCTGGTGGAAAAGCGAAGGGGAATTGGCATGTACGTCACCGAGGGAGCAAGCGAAAAACTGCTGGCAAGCGAACGCGAACGCTTCATCCGCGAAGAGTGGCCGGCCATGGTCGAGCGCATTCGCCGCCTGGGCCTGGATGTCGAACAACTGCTGCGCGACAGCGGCCACGCCAACGCCAATGCACAGGGAGGTATGGCATGAACACCGTTCAAGACGCGCTCCAGAAGGCGACTCCGGACTCAGCCTCGGGCGCGGTCCTGTCCGCACGCGGCCTGACCAAGCGCTACGGCAAGCAGGTGGCCGTCGACGGCATCGACTTCACGATCCCGGCCGGCCGCATCGTCGGCCTGATCGGCCCCAACGGTTCGGGCAAGACCACGACCCTGAAAGCCGCCCTCGGCCTGATTCCGTTCGAGGGCGAGCTGTCGGTGCTGGGCCTCGATCCGCGCACCCAGCGCGACGCCTTGATGAAGGACGTGTGCTTCATCGCCGACGTCGCCATCCTGCCGCGCTGGCTGAAAGTGAAAGATGCGGTCGACTTCGTGGAAGGCGTGCATCCGCGCTTCGACCGCAGCAAGGCCGAGCGCTACATCGCCAACACCAAGCTCAAACCAGGCATGAAGGTCAAGGAAATGTCGAAGGGCATGGTCGTGCAGCTGCACCTGGCGCTGGTGATGGCGATCGACGCCCGCCTGCTGGTGCTGGACGAGCCCACGCTCGGACTCGACATCCTGTATCGCAAGCAGTTCTACCAGAACCTGCTGGAAGACTATTTTGACGAAGGCAAGACCATCGTCATCACCACCCACCAGGTGGAAGAAGTCGAGCACATCCTCACCGACCTGCTGTTCATCCGCGAAGGAAAAATCGCGCTGGCGGCATCGATGGAGGAGATCGGCCAGCGCTATGTCGAGGTGATGGTGCCGAACGAAAAAGCCGCTGCCGCGCGCGCCCTGCAGCCGCTCGACCAGCGCGCCGTATTCGGCAAGTCGGTGATGCTGTTCGATACGCAGCGCGCGGGCGGCCTGTCGCGCAGCCAGCTCGAAGCCCTCGGCGAAGTGCGCCACCCCAGCGTAGCCGACCTGTTCGTCGCCACCATGAAAGGAAGCTACGCATGAAGACCATGAAATGGCTGATCCAGCGCGAGCTGTGGGAACACAAGGGCGCATTCATCTGGGCGCCGCTGGCGGTTGCGGCGGCCCTGATCCTGCTCATCGGCGGCGGCTTCGTCTACGGCCTGGCCAGCTCGGGCGTGATCCACCTGAAAGCCGGCGAAGGCGCGGTGATGACCATCTCGGGCCTGCCGCCCGATGTGTATGCCAAGGTGGCCGCGGTCGCGGCATCGCGCTACCTGGCGATCACGGCGCCGCTGTTCCTGGTGCTGCCGGTGGTGGTGTTCTTCTACTGCCTGTCTGCGCTGCACGACGACCGGCGCGACCGCAGCATCCTGTTCTGGAAGTCGCTGCCGCTGTCGGACCGCGACACCGTGCTGTCGAAGGCGGTGACCGCATTGGTGGTTGCGCCGCTGCTGACGGTGGCGATCGGCATCTCGGCCGCCCTGGCGCTGCTGCTGGTGGGGCTGATCGGCAGCGCCATTCGCGGCGTCAACCTGATCGCACCGGTACTGGCCGACATCAACTTCTACCTGTCGCCGATTTACCTGTTGAGCTTCCTGCCGCTCTACATCCTGTGGGCGCTGCCGACCGTCGGCTGGCTCTTGCTGGTGTCGAGCTGGGCCCGTTCGAAGGTATTCCTGTGGGCGGTCGGCGTGCCGCTGGTGACCCTGGCGCTGCTGGCCTGGTTCGACTTCCTGATCGCCCGCTTCGCCGGCCTGTCCATGAACGTCAAGTGGTTCGGCGAGGAAGTCGTGGCGCGTGTCCTGCTGGGCGTCATGCCGGGCGTGTGGTTCGGAGAATCGAACGGCGCGGCTCTGATGCGGCAGCACGAGGGCTTCGACGGCCCCATGCTGCTGGGCGTCTCGTACGCCACGCTGGCCACGCCGGGCGTCTGGGTCGCCGCCGCTGCCGGTTGCGCCATGATCTACGGCGCGATCCAGCTGCGCCGCTGGCGCGACGAGGGTTGAACGCGATGCGCACCCTTCCCGCCATCGCGCTTGCTGTCCTGTTCGCCAACGGCATCCCTGCCGCCGCCCAGGACAGCAAGCCTGATAGTCCAGAGGAAATCAAGGTCAATGCGATGCGCGATCCCGAGGTGCGCAAGTATGCTGCAATCGTGGCCGGCCTGGACGCCTTCGACAAGCACCATGGCATGGCGCCGCAGGTCCCGGAGCTGCGGTTCCGGGTCGAGGGCCGCGACCGCGCCGACAAGCCGGTGCTGCCGGCGGCGCGCCTCGGCGGCGACGACGGCTTCAGCCTGGCGCTTGCGGTCGATGCGGACGGCATGTTCACCGTGCCGCGCAGCCGGGCCGCGCTCGATGCGAACAGCGAACTGGTGCTGAACCAGAAGCGGGCCCGTTTCCGGGTGACCCCGGTGGTGCGCTCGCCAGGCATGCCGGACCATGTGCGGCGCCTGGGCGACCTGCGCCTCGAGTGCCGGGTGCAGGTCGCGATCATCAAGGAAGAAATTCCACTGTGGGTCGTGCTTGCCGCGAACACGATACTGCGGACGCGCGACTGGTGCGGCTTCACCTTCGAAGGCAAATCCGGCTTCACCTTCAAGCACACCCACAAGCTGCGCAGCGCGGTGCTGGTCGACGGCAATCGCAGCGCCCTGCTCGAGACCGAGGGCAAGGGGTTCCGGGTGCCGATCGGCGACACCCGCTGGAGCGACGATACCCTGGTCGAGCTCGAACTCGAACCGGAGCTGGAGCCCGCGCTTACTGGAACTGCTGGCGAAACGCCTCGAACTGCGCCTTGAGTTCTTCCATCTCGCCGCGCAGCGCGGCGACTTCTTCCTCGAGCTGGGCGATGCGGCCGCCCTGGGTCTGCCCGCTGGACGCCGACGAGGTCTGCTCGCTGCCGGCGACGATGGTGATCTCGCCGCCCAGCAGCTGGCCGTAGCGCGATTCCTTGGTGCCCGGCGCGCGTTCCAG
>DDKG01000363.1 GCA_002339265.1 Massilia sp. UBA2604
TTCATCTTCGAGCTGTCGCGCGAAGAGTTCATGAATTACTTCTTCGAGGATCTCGAGCTGCCGAACATGGTCAAGACGCAACTGACCCAGACCATCGAATACAAGAACCAGCGCGCCGGCTACAACGTGTCCGGCACGCCCTCGAATATCCACGTGCTGCGCTCGCTGCGCGGCGCCCTGGGACGCCGCATTGCCGTCGGCGGGCCGGCGAAACGCCAGCTGGCCGAGGCCGAAGAAGCGCTGCAGGCCCTGCTCGACGAGGGCGCCCCATCCGACGACGAGCAGGTGGTCGCGCTGAAGGACCGCATCCACCACCTGCACATCCGGCTCAACGCCATTCCCTTCATCGATCCGTTCGACTTGCGCTACTCCAACCGGATCAAGGTCCCCAAGCCCAGCACCCAGGCCGTGATGTTCTGCATCATGGACGTGTCGGGCTCGATGGACGAGACGCGCAAGGACACGGCCAAGCGCTTCTTCATCCTGCTGTATCTGTTCCTCAAGCGGGTCTACGAAAAGATCGACGTCGTCTTCATCCGCCACCATACGGCGGCGGCCGAGGTCGACGAGAACGAGTTCTTCCATTCGCGCGAGTCGGGCGGCACCGTCGTGTCCTCGGCCCTGCACCTGCTACAGAAAGTGATCACCGAGCGCTACGGCAGCGCCGACTGGAACGCCTATGTGGCGCAAGCCTCGGACGGCGACAACTGGGACAACGATTCGGTGCTGTGCAAGCAGATCCTCACCAGCGCGATCATGCCGCGCGTGCAGTATTACACCTATGTCGAGATCACCGATGGCCCGCCGCAGAACCTGTGGGAACAATACTGCGACGTCGCCGCCCAGCACCGCAATTTCGCGATGCAAAAGATCGTGACCCCGGCCGATATCTACCCGGTATTCCGGGAACTGTTCAAGAAGCAGGCCAAATAGCCTGCGGACGGGTCACAAGACATACCTGTAGTCAATAGCGAGGCGCTTATGCCAAGAGATCCAAGCAATCCGCGCGCCCTGCCCGAACAGTCGGAGTGGACCTTCGACCTGATCGAACAGGCGCACGAAGAAATCAAGCGGGTGGCCAAGCGCTACGGCCTGGACACCTATCCGAACCAGCTCGAGATCATTACCGCCGAGCAAATGATGGATGCCTACACCTCGGTAGGCATGCCGGTCTCCTATAACCACTGGTCGTTCGGCAAGCACTTCCTCAGCACCGAGAAGAGCTACCGCCGCGGGCAGATGGGCCTGGCCTACGAGATCGTCATCAACTCGAATCCCTGCATCGCCTACCTGATGGAAGAAAACAGCCTGACGATGCAGGCGCTGGTGATCGCCCACGCCGCCTACGGCCACAATTCTTTCTTCAAGGGCAATTACCTCTTCCGTAGCTGGACCGATGCCGACGCCATCGTCGACTATATGGTGTTTGCCAAGAACTATATCGCCGAGTGCGAGCAGCGCTATGGGATCGATGCGGTCGAAGAGTTGCTCGATTCCTGCCACGCACTGCAGAACTATGGTGTCGACCGCTACAAGCGGCCGGCCAAGCTGTCGGTGGCACAAGAGGCGGCGCGCACCAAGGAGCGCGAGGAATACGCCCAGTCCCAGGTCAATTCGATCTGGCGCACCCTGCCCCAGCGCGAAGAGCAGGTGGCGGCGGACGCCCCCACCCACCGCTTCCCGCCCGAGCCCGAGGAAAACCTGCTGTATTTCATCGAGAAATACGCCCCGCTGCTCGAACCCTGGCAGCGCGAACTGGTGCGGATCACGCGCAAGATTTCGCAGTATTTCTATCCGCAGCGCCAGACCCAGGTGATGAACGAGGGTTGGGCCACCTTCTGGCACTACACGATCCTGCAAGACCTGTACAAGGAGGGGATCGTCGGCGACGGCTTCATGCTCGAGTTCCTGCAGAGCCATACCAACGTGGTTTACCAGCCGCCGGCCAACAGCCCGTATTACAGCGGGATCAACCCCTATGCCCTCGGTTTCGCGATGATGACCGACATCCGGCGCATCTGCGAAAACCCGACCAATGAGGATAAAACCTGGTTCCCCGACATCGCCGGCAGCGACTGGCTCAAGACGCTCGACTTCGCGATGCGCAACTTCAAGGACGAGAGCTTCATCGCCCAGTACCTGTCGCCCAAGCTGATCCGCGACTTCCACTTCTTCGCCGTGCTGGACGACGACCGCAGCGACAAGCTGACCATCTCGGCCATCCACGACGAGGCCGGCTACCGCTATGTGCGCCACAAGCTGGCCGAGCAGTACAACCTGGGCAGCCGCGAGCCGAACATCCAGGTCTGGCAAGTCAATACACGCGACGACCGCGCCCTGACCCTGCGCCACACGCAATACAACCGCCGCCCGCTCAACGGGCAGGCGCAAGAGGTGCTCAAGCACGTGGCGCGGCTATGGGGCTTCGACGTGCGGCTCGAAACGGCCGATCCGGCCGGGCACGTGGTCAGCTTCCTCGAGTGCCGGCGAGAGAAGCGCGGGCGCTAAGAACCTGTCCCGGCAGGTTCTAAACCACGCGCGCGGACGCGGTCATTGTTGACCACCGCGACCGTAGGGTCGACGGCTACGCCGTCCACGCGTCCAATTCACGCTCGCTACAGGGCAAATCACGCCCTGCTTGAACGCGTGGACGGCAGAGTCGTGCACCCCACATGATTTCGCGGCTAACAGATAGGTAGGGTCGGCGGCTACGCCGCCGACGCGGTGATTGTGGTCGGCTCCGATATCGCGCCGGATGATTTCGGAGCAAACTATCACCGCGTCGGCGGCGCAGCCGCCAACCCTACGCGGCGCCAGCACCCCACCTTGCTTATGCATGTTCAATTAGGCTCATCTGCTATCGCCAACATACAGATTTCATGGTATGTTCCCGACATCACATGTTAGCGCTGTCACAACCACGACATGGCAATGTGATGGTGAAGAGCCTAGCATCACGTAAGTAATATAGTTTGTCGCACAGGGTGTGGAAGCGAGCAGCTTTCATTCCTATCAAGCCGAAGTCATCAAATGGCGCACAGTTGATGTATCTCAAGCTACATAACGGGTATCACTTTTATCTATACCCTGTGTACGCTCGAGACGGCTTCCAGGACAATCCAGAATCCTGGGGGCTGATGAGAATTGGCTATTGTTTGCAGAAAGACCATTGTAGAGTCATATGAAATTTGCCAAGTCGCTGATTTAGCATCAGAAATTTGGTGAATATGGCATCTACACTGATCTTCCACGCGATGAGGAGAATCGATACATAAAACTACACATTTTCCGGCCTTCCGGACCCCTCAAACCGACCTCGCCAGGCTTGTATAGATGAGCTTGTTTGCCTGCATTTACAGGCAGTTAGCGCATCTTTCGGTGCTGTAAAAATGTATGTGCAAAAAAGAATTCGTAGGTATAATTCTTCGATGTCCCGGATGCGGCTCTAGGCTTTTGTCGTGTTTAGTGGGTTTGGTAGCAACAAAAAAGAGTTGGTATTGGAGAAATATGGCATGAATTTTTCGAATGAGAAGCAACCCGGGAAAAATTTCACAGGCTTCATCGTAGTCGTCATCCTTCACATCATCGTGGGATGGGCGCTCGTTGCTGGTCTGGGTACCCGGATCGTCAGCACGGTGACCGAAGCTGTGGAAACCAAGCTGATTGAAGAGACCGCGCCGCCGCCGCCGCCGGAAACTCCGCCGCCGCCGCCGCCGCCAGAAATGAAAGCGCCGCCGCCGCCGTTCATCCCGCCGGTCGAAGTGCAGGTGCAGCAACCGCCGCCACCGCAAAACACGATCGCTACCGCGACCAACACGCCACCGCCGACCACCCAGCTGGCCCCGCCAGCGCCGCCAGCACCTCCGGCTCCGCCGGCCCCGCCGGCGCCGCCTGCGGCCCGCACCGCGGCAGTGGCTGACTTTAATACTTGCGCACGTCCGGAATATCCGCGTTCGTCGCAACGCAACGAAGAAACCGGTACCACGACCCTGCAGTTCCTGATCGGTGTCGATGGTCGGGTGATGGAAGCCAAGCTTCAGAAGTCGAGTGGCTTCCGTGACTTGGACCGAGCCGCGCAATCGGCTCTGAGCAAATGCCGATTCAAGCCGGCCATGGTTGATGGCAAGCCGGAACAGGCGTGGACAGCGGTGCAGTACGTCTGGACGCTGGAATAAAACCGAGACAGGTCACCGTCTCAAACTTTGATTGTCGTTGTCATTAAGTTCAGCGAACTGTCTATTTAATATCTTTGGAGGAAGCATGTTTAAGAATACCCGTTTGTCCGCTTTCCTGGCGGCTGTCCTGTTGTCGGTAACCGCAGCATCGGCTCTGGT
>DDKG01000364.1:0-2560 GCA_002339265.1 Massilia sp. UBA2604
CCTGGACAGCGACCAGGACGTGGTGCTGGTGCGCCAGCGCGCGCGCCAGATCTCGGCGCTGCTGGGCTTTTCGCAGCAGGACCAGGTGCGCATCGGCACCGCCGTCTCGGAAGTGGCGCGCGGCGCCTGCCACCAGGGTCCGGGCGGACGCGCGCTGTTCCAGCTGCGCGAGGATGAAGGACGCCAGCACCTCGAGGTGCTGGTCAGCGGCGGCAACGGGCGCCTGGCCGCGGCCGGGGAACCCGAGATCGAATCGCTGCGCGAACTGGCGATCATCACCGCGCACCGCCTGATGGACGCCTGCGAGGTCGATCCGGGCGCCGCCGGAGCTTCCACCGTCACGGTGCGCAAGGCGCTGCCGCGCCACGAGCACGTCACCCCGACCCGGCTGGCCGAGATCGGGGCGCGCCTGGCCGACAGCCCGGTATCGAACCCGGTGCACGAGCTGCAGCTGCAGAACCAGGAATTGCTGGCCACCCTGGCCGAGCTGCGCGAGCGCCAGGACGACCTGCTGTCGCTCACGCGCGAACTGGAAGACACCAACCGCGGCATCGTGGCGCTGTACGCCGAGATCGAGGACAAGGCCGAGCGCCTGCGCCGCGCCGACGAGATGAAGTCGCGCTTCCTGTCCAACACCAGCCACGAATTGAGGACGCCCCTGTCGTCGATCCGCGCGCTGGCCCAGCTGCTGCTGGACCGCATGGACGGCGACCTGACCGACGAGCAGGAGCGGCAGGTGAAGTTCATCGCCGGCGCCGCGGCCGACCTGTCGGAGCTGGTCAACGACCTGCTCGACCTGGCCAAGATCGAGGCCGGGCGGGTCGAGACCCACGTCGAGCCGGTGGTCGTCGACAACCTGTTCCGCGCCCTCAAGGGCATGCTGCGCCCGCTGGTGGACGAGGCGCGGGTGGAGCTGATCTTCGAGCCGTCCGGCATCGAGGAGCCGTTTCATTCCGACGAAGGGAAGATCTCGCAGATCCTGCGCAACTTCATCTCGAACGCCCTGAAATTCACCGAGCAGGGTTCGGTGCTGGTGTTCGCCGCGCACGACCCGGAAGCCGACACCATCGCCTTCGCGGTGGCCGACACCGGCATCGGCATCAGTCCCGACAACCTGCAGCTGATCTTCGAGGAGTTCAGCCAGATCGAGCACCCCCTGCAGCGCCGCAGCAAGGGCACGGGCCTGGGCCTGCCCCTGTGCCGCAAGCTGGCCGACCTGCTCGGCGGCCGGGTCGACGTATCGAGCACCCTGGGCGTGGGCTCGACGTTTACACTGACCCTGCCGCGCACCCCGCCCAACACATCGCAGCAACCGACCATGGATCCTGATGGAACCGCATCATGAATAGTCATCCGACCCAGATTCTCAACGTCGACGACAACGACGGTGCCCGCTACGCCAAGACCCGCATCCTGCAGAGCGCAGGCTTCGACGTCATCGAGGCCGCCAACGGCACCGATGCGCTCGAGATGGTCAGGCGCCACCTGCCGGCGCTGGTGCTGCTCGACGTCAAGCTCCCCGACATCAACGGCATCGAGGTGTGCCGCCGCATCAAGGCCGAATCGGACAGCAGCAGCGTGCTGGTGCTGCAGACCTCGGCCGCGCTGACCGGCCGCGCCGACAAGATCCGCGGCCTGGAAGGTGGCGCCGACAACTACCTGGCGGCCCCGATCGAGGCCGACGAGCTGATCGCCAACGTCAATGCGCTGCTGCGCATGCGCCGCATCCAGGTCGACCTGCGCGACAGCGAGGAGCGCTTCCGCCAGCTGACCGACAATATCGACGACGTGTTCTGGATGTTCTCGGTGCCGGGCCGCGGGCTGGTCTACGTCAGCCCGGCCTACACCACGGTCTGGGGCCGCGACGCCGAATCGCTCGGCCAGGAGCCGGCCGGCTGGCTCGACGCCGTGCACCTCGACGACCGCGCGCGCATGGCGCAGCGCTGGGAGCGGGTGGCCCAGGAGCCGCATTACGACGAGGAGTTCCGCATCCACGGCGCCGACGGCCAGGTGCGCTGGGTGCGCGACCGCCTGTTCCCGGTGCGTAACGCGCGCGGCGAGGTGTACCGGGTGGCGCGCGTGAGCAGCGACATCACGGCGCGGCGCGAGATGGAAGCGCTGCTGCGCACCGCCGACAGCAACAAGAACCAGTTCCTGGCCACGCTGGCGCACGAGCTGCGCAATCCCCTGAGCCCGATCCGCAACGCGGCGGCCCTGCTGGGCGCCAGCGGCGAAGGCGCGGCCGAGCGCCAGGCGCGCGCGCGCGACGTGATCACGCGCCAGGTCGACCACCTGGCCCACCTGGTGGACGACTTGCTGGACGTGGCCCGCATCTCGGAAGGCAAGATCGTGCTGCGCAACGAAGAGGTCGACCTGAAGGGCGTGATCGCGCAGGCGATCGAGACCGCGGGTCCGCTGATCGCCGCGCGCCAGCACAGCCTGGAGGTGCAGCAGCCGGGCGACGATATCTGGGTGATGGGCGATCCGGTGCGCCTGGCGCAGTCGGTCGGCAACCTGCTGCACAACGCGGCCAAGTTCACGCCGGCCGGCGGCGCGATCA
>DDKG01000364.1:2666-13881 GCA_002339265.1 Massilia sp. UBA2604
GACAACCTGCCGCGCATCTTCGGCATGTTCGCCCAGGCCGCGGTGCCGCCGGACCGCGCGCCGGAAGGGCTGGGCATCGGCCTGTCGCTGGTGTCGCACCTGGCCGAGCTGCATGGCGGCCGGCTGGAAGCGGCCAGCCCGGGCATCGGCCAGGGCAGCACTTTCACGATCGAACTGCCGCTGCTGCGCGTTGCATCCGGCGCCGTCGAAGCCGCGCCGCAGGAAGCCGACAGCGGCGCCGAATCAGGCGGTATGCGCGTGCTGCTGGTGGACGACAACGTCGACGCCATGGAGATGATGGGCTTCCTGCTGGCCGAGATGGGCTACCAGCCGGTCACCACGGCCGACGCCGGCGAGATCGAGACGCTGGCGCTGCGCCACAAGCCGCAGGTGATCGTGCTCGACATCGGCCTGCCGGGCGTGGACGGCTACCAGGTGGCGCGCCGCCTCAAGGGCAACCCCGACCTGGCGCACATCCGCCTGGTGGCGCACACCGGCTACGGCTCGCCAGAGGACCGGCGCCGCGCGCAGGAGGCGGGCTTTGACGCGCACCTGGTCAAGCCGGCCGAGTTGAGCGACCTGGAAGCGGCGCTGCGAGGCTGAGCGTCGTCACGCGACGCCGATACGTCGTTCCCGCGGAGGCGGGAACCCAAGGCCGTGGTGCCGTCGACTGCTTCAAACTTCACCGCATTGCAAGCACACTTGGGTTCCCGCCTACGCGGGAACGACGTGCCACCTCCCACGGGTTCACGCCAGCAACGCCACCGCCTTCACCTGCGCCCACAGCGCGCATCCCGGCTCCACCGCCAGCTCGCGCCGCGAACGCTCGGTGATGCGCGCCAGCAGCAAGGTCTCGCCGATCTTCAGGCGCACCAGCACCTGGCCCGGCGTTGCCGCCGGCCCCACCGCATCGACGACGGCCGGCAGGATGTTGGTGATGCTGCTGCCGCGCGGGCGTTCGAGCGCCAGGCTGACGTCGCGCGCATGGATGCGGCAGCGCACCCGGCTGCCGATGGCCGTGTCGCGCCGCCCCACCATCAGTACGCCACCCGGAAAAGCCAGGTGCGACAGGCCGTCGGCATCGCGTTCGGCCAGCACGGTCTCGATCATCACGCCGGCATCGTCCTCGAAGTTCGCCGCCAGGTCGAGCCGCGCCAGCGTGTCCGCCAGCGGCCCGCTGGCCAGTACGCGCCCCTCTTCCAGCACCACCAGGTGGTCGGCCAGCCGCGCCACCTCGTCGGCCGAGTGGCTGACGTAGACCACCGGCAGCGCCAGCTCGTCGTGCAGGCGCTCGAGATAGGGCAGGATTTCCTGCTTGCGCTTCATGTCGAGCGCAGCCAGCGGCTCGTCCATCAGCAGCAGGCGCGGCGAGGCGAGCAGGGTGCGCGCGATCGCCGCGCGCTGGCGTTCGCCGCCCGACAGCGTGGCCGGGCGCTGGTCGAGCAGGTGGCCGATGCCGAGCAGGTCGGTCACGGGCGCGATCTCGAAGCGGCGCGCGCCGCGCGGCAGGCGCTTGAGGCCGAACTCCAGGTTGGCGCGCACGTCCAGGTGCTCGAACAGGCTCGCCTCCTGGAACACGTAGCCGATGCCGCGCCGGTGCGTGGGTACGTACACGCCGCGCGCATCGTCCTGCCAGGTTTCTTCGCCCACGGCGATGACCGCGCCGGGTGCGCGTTCCAGCCCGGCCAGGATGCGCAGCAGCGTCGTCTTGCCCGAGCCTGAGTGGCCGAACAGCGCGCTGACGCCGTGGTCGGGCAGGTCGAGGTCGGCGTCGAGGCTGAATGCGCCGCGATCCAGTCGTACCTTGATGCGAATGCCGCTCATCGCCGCGTCCCCCTCACCGATTGCGGATACAGCGTGTACAGCACCAGCAGCACCACGAAGGAGAACAGCAGCATGCCGCTGGCCAGCCAGTGGGCCTGCGCGTATTCCATCGCTTCCACGCGGTCGTAGATCTGGGTCGAGACGACGCGCGTCTTGTCGGGGATGTTCCCGCCGATCATGAGCACCACGCCGAACTCGCCGATGGTGTGGGCGAAGCCGAGGATGGCGCCGGTGACGAAGCCGGGCCGCGCCAGCGGCACCACCACCGACCAGAAGGTGTCCCAGGGGCTGGCGCGCAGGGTGGCCGCCACCTCCAGCGGTCGCGTGCCGACCGCCTCGAAGGCGTTGGTCAGGGGCTGGACCACGAAGGGCAGCGAATAGAATACCGAACCGATCACCAGGCCGGTGAAGGTGAAGGACAGCGTGCCCAGGCCCAGCGCCGTGGTCAACTGGCCGAGCGGGCCGTTGGGTCCCATCGCCAGCAGCAGGTAGAAGCCGATCACGGTCGGCGGCAGCACCAGCGGCAGGGCCACGACAGCCCCGACCGCGTGCCGCAGCCTGGAGTGGGTGCGCGCCAGCCACCAGGCCAGCGGCGTGCCGAATACCAGCAGGAGCAGGGTAGTGACGGTGGCCAGCCTGAGGGTCAGCCAGATCGCGGCGACGTCGGACGAATCGAGCATCCTCTCAGACTTCGTAGCCGAAGGTTCGGATCAGGGCCTTGGCCTTGTCGGTGCGCAGGTATTGCAGCAGCGCCTGGGCCGCCGGGTTGCTGGCGCCCTTGGCCAGCAGCGCGGCATCCTGGCGGATCGGGTCATGCATGGTCGCCGGCACGATCCAGCCTGAACCGGCCGTGAACTTGCCGTCGCGCCAGACCTGGGCCTGGGCGACGAAGCCCAGCTCGGCGTTGCCGGTGCTCGCGAACTGCCAGGCCTGGGCGATGTTCTCGCCCTGGACGATGCGCGGCTGCACGGTCTCGTACAGGCCCAGCTTTTGCAGGGTGGCGACGGCGGCGGCGCCATACGGCGCGGTCTTCGGATTGGCGATCGCCAGGTGCTTGTAGCTGCCGGTCTTCAGGACATTGCCGCCATTGTCGACGACACCCTCCTTGGCCGACCACAGCACCAGGCGGCCGGTGGCGTAGGTGAAGCGGCTGCCGGCCACCACGTGGCCCTCGGTTTCCAGCCTGGCCGGGGTTTCGTCGTCGGCCGCCAGCAGCACCTCGAACGGCGCGCCGTTGCGGATCTGGGCGTAGAACTTGCCGGTGGCGCCGGTGGCGACCACTGCCTTGTGGCCAGTGTCGCGCTGGAATTGCTCGGCCAGCTTTTCCATCGGGCCGGCGAAGTTGGCGGCAACGGCGACCTGGACCTCGCCGGCATGCGCCGTTCCCATGATGGTCAGTACGGCGAGCAGGCTGGCGAGACGTTTCATACTCATTCTCCAGAAGGGGATGGGAACATGGTGGTAGCCTGCTGGTAGAATGGATGAGCAAGCGATATATACTGAAGTATATAGCGAAACAGTGGAAGAGAATAGATGAGCACGGAAGACAAGGGCATCGCCCTCGAGGGCAAGGTCTGGATGACGGTCGGCGGCGAGAACCTCGGCGGCAGCAACCGGGTCGAACTGCTGGCGGCGATCGGGCAGCTCGGCTCCATCACGGGCGCGGCCAAGGCGGTCGGCCTGAGCTACAAGGCGGCCTGGGACGCGATCGACACGATGAACAATCTCGCGGGCGAGGCGCTGGTGGAGCGCGTCACCGGCGGCAAGGGCGGCGGCGGCACGCGGCTGACGGCGCGTGGCCGGCAGCTGGTGGACAATTTCAGGACGATCGAGCAGGTGCACCGAGACTATCTCGAACGACTCAACCGCCAGGCCGGCGACGTGGCCGACGACCTGGCGCTTTTTACGAGGTTCAAGATGAGGACCAGCGCACGCAACCAGTTCTTCGGCACCGTGACCCGGGTGGCGCGCGGCGCCGTCAACGACGAGGTCGAGCTCGAGATCGCGGGCAGGCAGGCGATCGTCGCCATCGTCACGCGCGAAAGTGCCGAGAATCTCGGGCTCGCGCCGGGACGCCAGGCCTTCGCACTCATCAAGTCGTCGTCGGTGATCGTGATGACGGCCGGCGACGGCGCGCGGCTGTCGACGCGCAACCAGCTCAAGGGCCAGGTCACGCGGCTGATGCGCGGCGCGGTCAATTCCGAAGTCGTGATTGCGCTGGCCGGCGGGGGCAGTGTGGCGGCTACCATCACCAATGAAAGCGTGGACGCGCTCGAGCTGGCCGAGGGCGCGGCGGCGACCGCGCTGTTCAAGGCCTCGAGCGTGATCCTCGGCGTGCCCGACTAGCGCGTTATTGACCGCACAGATGCTGCACCGCGACCAGCCGTGGCGGCGGATCGCAGCGGCACAGGCACAGGTCGCCATCGAGGGCGTATTGCCGGCCGTCGTGGCGCGCTGGCAGGCGCGGACCGTCGAGTCCGATGATGCCGGTCGAGCCGCAGGCGGGGCAGGACACCTGGTCGCCTTCGAGCGCGACCTTGACGCCGTCGAGCGCCAGCACGGAGCTGGCCGAAGTCACCGTGCCGCCCGCCGTCGTCGATGCGCCGAGCGTGATGTAGTAGCGCGTTGCCATATCGACTCCTCGTGTCTACCACGGCATTACACCACAACGCGTCCGTGAATTGGACGCGTGGACGGGGAACCCGTCCACCCTACGTGTGCGCATCAATATGAGCGCCGATTTTGCTGGCTTTCGCCAGCGACAGGCGCTTACTTGTCCGTCACCGTGAATTCGCCATACGGCTTGAGTTGCTCATCCAGCTTGCCCGGATCGCCCACCACGACGATCGACTGGTTCTCCGGCGCGAAATATTTCCTCGCCACCGTGCGCACCTGTTCCGGCGTGACCTTCTGGATCTTCGGCACGTATTCGCCCAGGAATTCCGGCGGCAGGCCGACCAGCCAGTTGGCGGCCAGGGTGTTGGCGACCGAACGCTGCAGCTGGTTGCTGAGCAGGTAGCCGCCCGCGACGTAGCGCTTGTTCATGTCCATTTCCTTCGCCGGCACCAGTTCGGCGCCGAGGCGCTTGTATTCCTTGAAGTATTCTTCCAGCGAGGCGCCGGTGACTTCGTTGCGCACGTCGGCGCCGCCCACCATCATGCCGCCCGCGCGGCTCATGCGCGCGCCGGCCGAGGCGCCGTAGGTATAACCCTTTTCCTCGCGCAGATTGGTGTTGATGCGGCTCGAGAAGCCGCCGCCCAGGATGGTGCTGGTCAGGCGCAGCGGGATCTGGTCCGCCGCGCTGGCCGCGATGCCGGGGCTGCCCAGGCGCAAGGTCGACTGCACGCTGCCGTCGCGCTTGAGCAGGATGCGCGCCGGCTTCACGCCGCTCGCCGCCGCCGGCGTGTCGGGCAGGGCCGCGCCGTTGGCCTTCCAGTCGCCGAAGGCTGCCTGCGCCAGTTTCATCGCCTCGGCTTCCGTGATGCGGCCGGTGACCACCAGCAGTGCGCGGTCGGGACGGAAGCGTTTTGCGTGCTCGGCGCGCAGCATGCCGGCAGTGACGGCATTGATCGACTCGACCGTCGGGTCGGTGCGGCCGTACGGGTGGTCGGCATACACCGCCTTCTTGATCGCGCGCTCGGCGCGGAAGGTCGGCTGGGTCTCGGACACGCGCAGCGACTGCAGCGCATTGGCCTTGGCCAGCGTCACTTCGCTCTCGGGGAAGGAAGGCTGGCGCGCGATCTCGGCCATCAGGTTCATCATGGCCGGGGCCTGCGAGGCGAGGGCGTTGGCGGACAGGATGATGCCGTCGGCGGCCGGGCTGGCCGCCACCTCGCCGCCCATGCCCTGGGCCGCTTCGGCGATCGCGCGCGAATCGCGCTTGGCAGTGCCCTCATTGAGCATGCCGGCCAGCATGGCGGCAAAGCCGCTCTGGTTCGGGGCGTCGGCCGCGAAGCCGGCGCCGCGCAGCGCCAGCACGTAGTCGACGCGCGGCAGGCCCTGGCGCGGCACGACCCACACGGTCAGGCCGTTGGACAGGGTCTGCTTGGCGATCTTCGGCGCCGGGATCGATTTTTCCTGGCCGTAGGCGGGCATGCCTTTCGGCGTCGCCACGTCGGCGGAATTGGCGACCGGCGCGAAGGCCAGCGAGACGGCAAGTGCCAGGGTCGGCTTCAGTATCAGCTTGTTCATGATCCGCTCCTTAATGGGTGGCGCCGGCAGGCGCATTGTTGTTGGCGGATGCAGTCTTCGCAGCCTCGATCATGGCCGCCGGCCTGCGGTCGATGACGGTGCGGTTGGTCGGCACCAGGTAGGTCTTGATCGCGCGCTGGATGTCGCTCGAGGTCACGCCCTCGATCCAGCCGGGGATCTTGTTGACCACGTTGGCGTCGCCCCACAAGACCTGCAGCTTGGCCATGGTGTCGGCGCGGTTCACGAAGCTTTCCAGCTTGTTGTTCCAGTCGGCCAGCATGCGCGTCTTCACGCGCTTGAGGGTGGCGGCGTCGACGCCGTCCCTGGCGATCTTCGCGATCTCTTCGTCCATCGCCTTGAGCACGGCCTCGGCGCTGCTGTCCGGCTTGTACAGCGCGAACACGGTCATCAGGGTCGGGCCGTTGTATTCCCACGGGCTGGTCAGGCCGAACATGGTGTCGACATTGAGGGCGATCTCACGGCCCTTGACCAACCCCTGGTAGAACAGCGAGGCGTCGCCGCCGCCGAGCAGCTCGGCCAGCACGGCGATCGGCGCCTGGTCGCGGCTGCCGCGTTCCGGCACCTTCCAGGCCGCCGCGATGGCCGGCACCTGGGCCAGCGCGTCACTTTGCTCGAGCCTCTTTTCGGCGGTGTTCAGGGGCTCGGAGAAATCGGTGCCCTTCGGCACCGCGCGCGCCGGAATCGCGCCGAAGTATTTTTCGGCCAGCGCGAAGCCCTGCTGCGGCGTGATGTCGCCGGCGATCGCCAGCACCGCATTATTGGGGCCGTAGTAGTCGCGGTGGAAGGCGCGCACGTCGTCCAGGCTGGCGTTCTCCAGGTCTTCGAAGCTGCCGTAGCCGTCGTGGTTGTTCTCCCATTTCTGGAAGGCGTGCTGGCTGATGTCGATCCACATGAAGCCGCCGTAGGGCTGGTTCTTGACGTTGACGCGGATCTCTTCCTTGACCACGTCCTGCTGGTTCTTGAGGGTGGTCGGATTGAAGTCCAGGGTCTTCATGCGGTCCGCTTCCAGCCACAGGATCGGCTCCAGGCTCGATGCCGGGGCGGTCTCGATGTAGTTGGTGAAGTCGGGGCGGGTCGAGCCGTTGTTCCAGCCGCCGCCGGCGGTGATGGTGGTGTCGAACATGCCCTTCGGCGCGTTGGGCGTGCCCTGGAACATCAGGTGTTCGAACAGGTGGGCGAAGCCGGTGCGGTTGCGCGGCTCGAGGCGCATGCCGACGTGGTAGACGACCGAGACGCCCACGGTCGGCGAGCTGCGGTCTTCCGACACGATGACGGTCAGTCCGTTGTCGAGTTTCTTGGTATTGACCGGCAGGGTCCACTGGTCGCTCGGGGCGGCGAACGCCGAGAGCGACAGGGTGAGCCCGGCCATCAGGACAGGTAATTGGCGCATGCGCATGGAGACCTCATGATGAATGGTGAAACGATGGCGCTGGGAGGCCACCGGCGACCCATCTTAGCGCAATGGCATGTTGATAAGTAATCGTTTTATTGTGCTGACGCACGGGCTTGCCAATCTATGCCGATGTCATGCAGACGGCCTCCATCCCCGGCAGGTGCATTTCGGGTGGCGATTCGTGCAGTTCGTCGCATCGGCCATCGCCCCGCCTGGCTTTCGGGCTATAGTTGCAACATGACAAGTCCCGGCGCAAGGCCGGCGCAAGAATTCAATGGAGAGAATGGATGAACCACCTGATCAAGCTGGGCGCCGCGGCCGCCATATTCGGCGCCTCGATCGGCATTGCGGATGCCGCGCCGGAGACGAGCACCGAGACCCGCCCGATCGATGCGCGCGTGGTGCGCGTCAAGCTTGAAGGGCTGGGCGATTTGCGGATCAGGCAGGGGGCGACCCCGGCCCTGGTGCTCACCGGCGATGCGCGCCTGCTGTCGCGGACCACGACGTCGCAGAAAGGGGATACCCTGAACATCGAGACCGAGGGCCGCAACTCCGGCTTCAGCTTCGGCCGTTCGTCCGGCCTGCAGGCCGAGCTGGTACTGCCTAACCTGCAGGCGGTGTCGTCGGAAAGCCTCGGTTCCACGGTCGTGACCGGGTTTGCCGGCGAAACGCTGAACATCAACCTCGATGGCGCCGGCTCGATGTATGTATCATCGTCGGAATACCGCACCATCAAGGCCAGCCTGGGCGGCGTCGGCAATCTCAAGATCCAGGGCGTGAACAGCGAGCACGTCGACCTGAGCCTGGGCGGCGCCGGCTACGTGACGCTGAGCGGGCGCAGCAAGAGCCTCAGGGCCGAGCTCGGCGGATTGGGCGGGCTGGACGCCCAGGCGTGTACGGTCGACTCGGTCACGCTGGATTTGTCCGGCCTCGGCAACGCCACCGTCAACGCGCAGCGCAGCGCCAACCTCGCGCTGTCGGGCATGGGCTCGGTGACGGTGTTCGGCAAGCCGGCCAATCGCAAGGTCGCCCTCGACGGCCTTGGCAAGGTCAACTGGAAATAACGCCCCAGATTCTGTGCACGAGACATGAAAAAAATACTCCTTGTGACGCTGCTTGCCATCGGCCTGCAATTCGGCCTGCAGGCGAGCGCCCGGGCCGGCTTTGCGGAGGGCGCGAGCGCCTATAACGCCCGCAACTATGCGCTGGCATTGAAAGAAATCAGTCCGCTGGCCAGGGCCGGCAATCCCGACGCCCAGCACTTGCTGGGCCTGATGTACTACATGGGCCGCGGCGTCACGCGCGACTACAAGCAAGCCTTCGCCTGGCACCTGAAGGCGGCCGAGCAGGGCAAGGCCGACGCCCAGTACGTGGTCGGCGCCATGTACTACACCGGCAATGCCGTGCCGCAAGACCAGAAGCACGCCGTGGGCTGGTTCCGCAAGGCGGCCGAGCAGGGCAATCCCGACGCCCAGCACGCGCTCGGCCTGATGTACCGCTACAGCGTGGCCGGCGTGCCGCAGGATGCGGTGCTGGCCTATATGTTGTACAACCTGGCGGCGGCTGGCGGCCACCGCAACGCGGTCGAACAGCGCGCCGCGATCGCGAAAAAGATGACCCAGGAGCAGGTCGAGGAAGCGCAGGCACTGTCACGCACCTGGAAGGTGGGCACTGCCTTGCCGACTGCGTCGAAGACAGGCGCCAGTATGTAGCCTTTCAATGTAGCCTTTCAACGGCGCAGCAGCGGCATTGCTTCGCCCAGTGCCTGGACACCGCGTTCGTTCGGATGCAGGTGGTCGCCGCTGTCATGGGCCGGCAACAGCCGGCTCGGGCGCGCCGGGTCGCGCAGCACGCGGTCGGCGTCGAATACCGCATCGAATTCGCCGCTGCTGCGGATCCAGGCGTTGACCGCCTGGCGCAGCGTTTCCTTCTCGACCGAGTAAAAGGCCGCGCCTTCGAACGGCGCCAGTGTCGTGCCGATGACCGCGATGCGCGCCGCGCGGGCGCGCGCGATCAGCTGGCGATAGCCGGCCACCATATCCTCTAGCGTGACCGGATTGGCCGCCGAGCTGTTGCCGATATCCTCGATCCCGACCTGCAGCACCACATGGCGCACGCCGCTCGTGGCAAGGACATCGCGCTCGAAGCGGGCCAGGGCGCTGCGCCCGGCCAGCGGCCTGGCCGGATCATCACTCAACAGGCGATTGCCGCCGATGCTCCGGTTGACGACGGCAAGGCGCGAAGCAGGGCTGCGCACGCCGTCGGTGAGCGCGTCGCCCAGCACGACGATGGCGCCGTTCATGCTGTCGACTTCCAGCGCCGTCAGGAAAGGCCTGGTCGCGATCGTGCGCTGGACCGGCAGGCTGGCGCTGGCGGTGTGGTCGCCGCCAGGTGACACATAGCCGGCCTGGCGCGCCTGGGACAGGGTGGCCACCTGCACGTTTCCCGGCAGGTACAGGCTGACGGCCACCTGCGCGAGCGGCGGCAGGTGCAGTTCGACCGGGTCGGACAGCGCCGGCGCGCCGGCCGGGATCGTCACGCTCGGGCGGCCCCCGAACGTCAGGGCGCGGTCGGTGCCGGGCGCGACGTCCGAGCCCTGGGCGCGCAGGCCGATGCGCGCCGCGCCGATCCGCAGCGGTGTCGACCCCAGCTCGTTCGACAGGCGGATGCGCACGCGATTGCCGCCGATGCTGGACTGGACGACCAGGCGCAGCGTCTGATTGCTGAAGGTGTGCAGGCCTGCGTCAGTGGGCGCTCCGACCGGGGCCGCTCCCCAGCTCGCGGTCCAGTGGCCGGTGTCCCAGGACTGTGCCACGGCAGGCTGGCCGGCCAGTGCGATAGCGACGGCCAGGGAGGACAAGAAACGGTTCATTCGCGGCTCCATCGGCTGGACATGCGATACGCATGAGCTCGTAATATGAATCTAGCGGTGAAACCCGATGTGGAAAAGATGGCAAGCCGCCGGATCGTTGCGCAACATCGAAGGCCATCTTGATTGCGATTCCAACAAGAAAAATCCAGCCATCTAAAGTTTGCAGTAAGCGATCTGGCGAACTGAGCGGAACGCCGATGCGGTCCAGCATGAGGCTGGATACATCGATGAGGAGATGACGATGGCGAATGTTGAATTCACGATGACGACCCAGGTGCCGGTCTCGACACAAGAGGCCTGGGCCTGGTCGACGTCGCTCCAGAGCGTGCGCACCGAGATGCGGCCCTTGCTGAAACTGGTCTTTCCGAAAGGGATGACGGACATCGGAGCCAATACGATGCTCGGCAAGTCGCTGGGCCGCTGCAAGTTCTTGCTGTTCGGCTTGTTCCCAGTCGATATGTCGAAGCTGACGTTTACCGAGATCGTGCCGGGCCATCGCTTCGTCGAGCAGTCGCAACTGCTGTCGATGCACGCCTGGCGCCACGAGCGCGTGATCACGCCGGCCCCCGACGGCCGCGGCGCAATGATTACCGACCATCTTGCCTTCGCGCCCCGCTTCGCCACGCCGGTCGTGCGCGCCATGGTCAAGCTGCTGTTTGCGCACCGTCACAAGATGCTGGCCCGCGCGCTCGGTGTTCAGACTCAGGAAATTGCCCAAAACAGAGATGGAAGGGCGCGCCGGGACAGGTCTGCGTGGTAGGCTTCGGCTTCGACTCACGCGCGCGCGCTCTGTCAATACAAGGGTGCGGCGCCCATTTGGAGCATGTATGTTGATTGCCACTCACGGCGGCAAATTCCACGCGGATGATGCGTGGGCGGTCGCCGTCCTGAAGGTGCTGTTCCCCGAGGCGGAC
>DDKG01000236.1 GCA_002339265.1 Massilia sp. UBA2604
TTCACCACTGCGAGGTTCTGGGCGAAAGCGGGAGCCGATGCAACGGCGACAAGGGCTAACAGCAGGCGAGCTGGCTTAAAGGTCATGTGTGTTCCTGTAGCGGGGATAGTTGCTGGACGAGATTGGATTAATTGTTTTGACTAGCAATACAAATTGTCGGGCACATTACTTAAAACTGCCTGAAGCCGACGCTCAGGACAGTTCGGAAGGCGCGATCGCGTTGATGGCGAGCGCGTGGATTTCCACCTTGTTGATCATATCGTGAACGGCATCATACACAAGACGATGGCGCATGACCAGCTTGAGGCCTTCAAAGCGGGATGACACGATTTTGACCGTGTAATGGCTGCCGCCGGAGGCCGCGCCGGCATGGCCGGCATGCAGGTGCGAGTCGTCGATGATCTCGAGCGAGTCGGGGGCCAGCTCGGCCTCGAGGATGGCGCGCAGGCGTGCTTCGCGGTCTATGGTGGTCATGCTTCTTCCTCCTTGATGTATTTCGAAAGCATCATCATCTGGATCACGATGAACCCGAACATGATGCCGGTAAAGCCGAACAGCTTGAAGCTGACCCAGGCGCTGGTATCGTTACGGAAGACCACGAAGGCCATCAACAAGTTCAGCAAGCCCATGACGGCGAAGAACAGGATCCAGCTGTATCCGAGCCGGCTCCACACCAGATCGGGCAGCTTGATATTGGCCTCCATCACGGAGCGCATCAGGTTCTTCTTGTAGAACACCTGTGCGACCAGCAGGGCGATGGCGAAGGCCCAGTACAGGATGGTCGGCTTCCACTTGATAAACAGGTCGTCATGGAAATAGATCGTGGCGCCACCGGCGACCAGGATCACGGCCATCGACAGCCACAGCATATTGTCGACCTTGTGGCCGCGCACCAGCAGGTAGCCGACCTGCACCGCGGTGGCGACGATTGCCACGGCAGTGGCCAGCAGGATTGCAGACTGCGAGGGCGGCACCGCGCCGCCCGCGATCAGGGCGCCCAGGTACTCGACGGCCATGCGATGCGCCCATTCCTGGTTGTTGTCGCCATACTTGTAGACGCCAAAGAACAGGATGACCGGGAACAGGTCGAACAGAAATTTCTTCACCGCGCCACCCTTCAGATTGGTTCGAACCGCATCGAGGCGGAGTTGATGCAATAGCGCAGGCCGGTCGGCGGCGGGCCGTCCGGGAACACGTGGCCCAGGTGGGCGTCGCACACGCCGCAGATGACCTCGGTGCGCACCATGCCGTGGCTGCGGTCGACCTTCTCGATCACATTGGCCGGATCGAGGGCCTTGAAGTAGCTGGGCCAGCCGCAGCCCGAATCGAACTTGGTGTCCGATTCGAACAGGGGCGTGTCGCAGCACACGCAGTGATAGATGCCGTGCTCGTGGTGGTCCCAGTACTTGCCGGTGAAGGCGCGCTCGGTGGCGGCGTGGCGGGTCACCTGGTATTCCATTGGGTCGAGCTGTTCACGCCATTCGGCGTCGGTCTTGGTCACTTTGTCGTTCATGATTCTCTTTCGTCGTATTAAGGCGAGGCCCGGGCGGGGCGCACGCGAGCATCAGGACGAGCAGCTCACCTCGAGGTGAGCCGCCCAGTCCGGCGGCAGCGCCGCATAGGATTCGTTCTCGGGCTGCTCGTCGAACGGGCGCTCCAGAACGGCCAGCAGCTTGTGCACGCCGCTGAAGTCGCCGTTCTGGGCCTGTTCGATGGCGGTCTGCGCCAGGTAGTTGCGCAGGATGTATTTTGGATTGGCCTTGTGCATGGCTTCGCGCCGGGCGGCGTCCACGCTGCCTTCCTGGCGCAGGCGCGCGCGGTATTCAGTCGCCCAGGCGTCGAAGGCCGCGCGGTCGATGAACAGGTCGCGGAGCAGCTCATCCTGCGCCGGCTCGTCGATGCGCAAGTCGCCCAGGCGGCGGAAGAACAGCGTGAAATCGGCGTGGTTGTCCTGCAGCAGGGTGAACATATTGTCGAACAGCGCCGCATCGCCATCGCGCGTCTCTTGCAGGCCGAGCTTGGCGTGCAGCAGGGTATCGAGCTGGCGGCCGAACTCGGGGCGGTAGACGTCGAGCGCTTCCTCGGCCTCGGCCGGCTCGCCGATCAGCGGCAGCAGGGCATTGGCCAGCGCATAGCAGTTCCAGTGGCCGACCGGCACCTGGTTGGCATACGAATAGCGGCCACCCTGGTCGGTGTGGTTGCAGATGTGCTTGGCATCAAACGCTTCCATGAAGCCGAACGGGCCGTAGTCCAGGGTCAGGCCCAGGATCGACATATTGTCGGTGTTCATCACGCCATGCATGAAGCCGACCGCTTGCCAGTGCGCGATCATGCGCGCGGTGCGGCGGGTGACTTCGGCCAGCAATTCCTTGTACGGGTTGGCGGCGCCCTCGAATTGCGGGTAGAACGTGCGGATGACGTAGTCGGCCAGCGTTTTCAGCTCGGCCTCGGCGCCACGCGACGCCCAGTGCTCGAAGGAGCCGAAGCGCACGAAAGTCGGCGCCATGCGCGTCACGACGGCGGTGCTTTCCATGGTCTCGCGCGCCACCTGCTGCGGCGAGCCGGTGACCATCAGGGCGCGCGTGGTCGGGATGCCGAGCGCGGCCATGGCTTCAGAGCACAGGAATTCGCGGATCGACGAGCGCAGCACGGCGCGGCCGTCGCCCATGCGGGAGTATGGGGTGCGGCCAGCGCCTTTCAGTTGCAGCTCCATCGGGCCATTTGGCGTGGCGATCTCGCCCAGCGTGATCGCGCGGCCGTCGCCCAGCTGCCCGGCCCAGACGCCGAACTGGTGGCCGGAATACACGGCCGACAGCGGTTGCGAACGCGCGGCGACCTTGTTGCCGGTAAAGACGTCGACGAAATCGGGGCGAGCGAGATCGGCCGCGTCCAGCCCGATTAGGGCTGCGGCAGGGCCGCTTGCCGCGATGAAATGCGGCGAGGGCAGCGGCGTCGGCATGAGGCGCGTGTAAAACGCCGGAGGCAATTCGGCAAACGAATTGTTCAGTGGAAGTTCGTCGGCAGTGATGGCAGTGTCCGTGGCAAAGTGGTCAAGATTGGCGGGATTTTACCGCACCCGGCCGATTCTATTCGCGCACCCGTGCAGTGTGGGCAGGCGTTACATCCGGTAACCGGTCATTGACGATCTGGCTCAATGAGTTGATGCAGTGCATCATCGAATCAGGTTGACGGTCGCATGCTTTGGGAAGGACACTTTTCGCGTTGCCATTCCAGTCACGGAGTTCCGATGCAGGCTTATCCCATGAGTCCCTTGCAAGGCCAGATGATGGACCAGCCGCTACTGATCTCGGGCGTCCTGGCGTTCGCGGAACGCCATTATGGCGACACCGAGATCGTCTCGCGCCGGGTGGAGGGCGACCTGCACCGCTATACCTACCGCGACTGCGCACAGCGTGCGCGCCAGTTGGCCAATGCCCTGGGTGCGCTCGGCATCGGGATGGGCGAGCGCGTTGCAACCCTGGCCTGGAACGGCTATCGCCATCTCGAGCTTTACTATGGCGTGTCCGGCTCGGGGGCGGTGCTGCATACGATCAATCCGCGCCTGCATCCGGACCAGGTAGCCTACATCGTCAACCATGCCGACGACCAGGTTCTGTTCTTCGACCTGACCTTCCTGCCGGCGATCGAAGCCATGGCGCGCCAGTGCAAGACCGTCAAGGCCTATGTCGCCCTGTGCGGCCGCGAGCACATGCCGCCGGCGGGCGCGATTCCCGGCCTGCTGTGCTATGAAGACCTGCTTGCGGATGCCTCGGACGACTACGAGTGGCCGCAGTTCGACGAGCGCTCGGCCGCGGCCCTGTGCTATACCTCGGGCACGACCGGCAATCCGAAGGGCGCCCTGTACTCGCACCGCTCGACCGTGCTGCACGCCTATGCCTCGGCGCTGCCGAACGCACTGGGCATCTCGAGCGCCGACGTGGTGCTGCCGGTGGTGCCCATGTTCCATGTGAATGCCTGGGGCTTGCCGTACTCGGCGCCGCTGGTCGGCGCCAAGCTGGTGTTCCCCGGGCCTGCACTGGATGGCAAATCGCTGTATGACCTGTTCGAGGCCGAGGGCGTGACCTTTTCGGCCGGCGTGCCGACGGTCTGGCTGGGCCTGGTCAACCACGTGCTGGAGGGCGGCTTGCGGTTCTCGACCTTCCGCCGCACCGTGATCGGCGGCTCGGCCTGTCCGCCGACCCTGATGGACACCCTGATCGACCGCCTGGGCGTGCAGGTCGTGCACGCCTGGGGCATGACCGAGATGTCGCCGCTCGGCACCACCTGCACCCTGCTGGCCAAGCACACGGCCATGCCGCAGGAGGCGCAGCGCGCGGTGCTGCGCAAGCAGGGCCACGCGATCTATGGTGTCGACATGAAGATCGTGGACGACGACGGCATCGAGTTGCCGTGGGACGGCGCGACCTATGGCCACTTGCTGGTCAAGGGGCCTTGGGTGGTGTCCGGGTATTTCAGGGACGAAGGTGGCGACGCGCTGCAGGATGGCTGGTTCCGGACCGGCGACGTGGCCACCATCGACGCCGACGGCTACCTGGCGATCACCGACCGCAGCAAGGATGTGATCAAGTCGGGCGGCGAGTGGATCGGCACGATCGACCTGGAAAACGTGGCGATGTCGCATCCGGCGGTGCTGCAGGCCGCCTGCATCGGCGTGGAGCACCCGAAATGGGCCGAGCGGCCCTTGCTGGTGGTGGTGCGCCGGCCCGGCATGGAGGTTACGCGCGAGGAGCTGCTGGGCTGGTTCGCCGGCAAGGTGGCCAAGTGGTGGACGCCGGACGACGTGGTGTTCGCCGAGAGCTTGCCGGTGGGCGGCACCGGCAAGATCCAGAAGAACAAGCTGCGCGAGGCGTATGCGGGGCATCGCTTGCCGACGGCCTGAGGCGCCATACGCCGCAGTGCGCCGCCCAGCCGCCAGGGCGGGTAGACTGGTGTTAATTTTGCAAACTTTCACCGACAAGGAACACGCATGCGCCTGCTCATCGCCCTCATCCTCCCCTGGCTGACCTTCTTCACCATCGGCCGCCCGATCGCCGGCATCATCTGCCTGATACTCCAAATTACGCTGATCGGCTGGCTGCCCGCAGCGATCTGGGCCGTCTACGCCCTGAGCCAGTACAAGACCGACCAGAAGATCGAGCGGGCGCGCCAGCAGCGCGATTTCTGAAGGCGGCTGGGCGTTGCCTGAATAGTACGCTCGTGCATTTTCTACGGTATAGTGGACGGCTCAGCCAGCACCACCTACAAGGAGAACTCGAGACATGAGCGCCGACTACCAGGTCCACGGCAGCGTTGCCGTCATTACCCTGAACAATCCGCCGGTCAACGGCCTGGGGCTCGCGACCCGCACTGCCGCCGTGCAGGGAGTGCAGGCGGCCGAAGCCGATCCGGCGGTGAAGGCGATCGTGCTCACCGGCGCCGGCAAGGCCTTTTCGGGCGGCGCCGACATCCGTGAATTCAATTCTCCCAAGGCGCTCACCGAGCCGACCCTGCACTCGTTGATCCGGGTGGTCGAGGGTTCTTCCAAGCCGATCGTGGCGGCGATCCACAGCGTCGCCATGGGCGGCGGCCTGGAGCTGGCGCTGGGTTGCCACTACCGCGTGGCGCTGCCGGGCGCGCAGATCGCGCTGCCCGAAGTGAAGCTGGGCCTGATCCCGGGCGCCGGCGGCACCCAGCGCCTGCCGCGCCTGCTGGGCCTGGAAAAGGCGCTCGACATGATCGTGGGCGGCGTCCCGGTGCCGTCCGAGAAGCTGGCCGGCACGCCGTTGTTCGACGAGGTATTCCAGGCCGGCGCCGAGCTGCTGCCAGCCGCCATCGCCTATGCCGAACGCATCGCCGAACTGCGTCCGCTGCCGAAGGTGCGCGACCGTGCGGTCGCGCATCCCGACGCCGCCGGCTTCCTGGCCTCGGCGCGGGCCCAGGTCGACGCCGCCGCCGGCCCGTTCCCGGCGCCGCGCGCCTGCGTCGAGGGGGTCGCCGCCTCGGTGACGGCCGACTCGTTCGAGGACGGCCTGCGCTTCGAGCGCGAGCGCTTCATTCATCTGACCACGACGGGCGAATCGAAGGCGCTGCGCCATGCCTTCTTCGCCGAGCGCTCGGCCGGCAAGGTGCCGGACATGCCGGCCGACACGCCGTTGCGCCGCATCGCGACGGCGGCGGTCGTCGGCGCCGGCGCCATGGGCCGCGGGATCGCCATGAACTTCGCCAATGCCGGCATCCCGGTGCTGCTGCTCGAGACGAAGCAGGATGTGCTCGACCAGGGACTGGCTGCAATGCGCAAGATGTATGAAAGCAGCGTCGCCAAGGGCAAGCTGAAGGCCGAGCAGCTGGAGCAGCGCATGGCGCTGGTCACCGGCACGTTGTCTTACGACGCCATCGGCCAGGCCGATATCGTGGTCGAGGCGGTGTTCGAGGACATCGGCGTCAAGGAGCTCGTGTTCCGCGAGCTGGACAAGGTCATGAAGCCGGGCGCGATCCTGGCCACCAATACCTCGACGCTCGACGTGAACCGGATCGCCGCATTCACCGGGCGAGCGCAGGACGTGATCGGCCTGCATTTCTTCAGCCCCGCGCACGTGATGAAACTGCTCGAGATCGTGCGCGGCGGCCAGACCGGCAAGGACGTGCTGGCGACGGCCTTGGCGCTGTCGAAAAAGCTCAGGAAGACCGGCGTGGTTTCCGGCGTGTGCGACGGCTTCATCGGCAACCGCATGCTGGAGCAGTACCTGCGCCAGGCGTACTTTTTGCTGGAAGAAGGCGCGCTGCCGGAGCAGGTCGACCGCGCGATCGAGGCCTTTGGCTTTGCGATGGGGCCGTTCCGCATGAGCGACCTGGCCGGCAACGACATCGGCTGGCATATCCGCAAGCGCCGCGCGCTGGAGTCGCCGGGCTTCACGTATTCGAAGCTGCCGGATCTGCTGTGCGAACAGGGGCGTTTCGGGCAGAAGACCGGGGCGGGTTGGTATGACTACCGTGCGGGTGAACGCAAGGCACTGGCTTCTAATGCGGTGAACGACATGGTCGTGCGCTATTCGGGCGAGATTGGCGTGCAGCGGCGCGCGGTGAGCGATGAAGAGATCGTGGAGCGCCTGGTGTACGCGCTGGTGAACGAAGGCGCGAAGATCGTCGAAGAAGGCATCGCGCTGCGCGCTTCCGACGTCGACATGGTCTACCTGAGTGGCTATGGCTTCCCGCTGCATCGGGGTGGGCCGATGTTCTACGCCGACCAAGTCGGCTTGCCGAAGGTGCTCACGGCGATCGAGGACTTCGGCCGCGGGCGTCAGGGCGATGCATGGCGGCCGGCGCCACTGCTGGCAAGGCTGGCCTCCCTTGGGCAGGGATTCAACGGCTGAGCTGCACGTCCACGGGGCGCGGCCTTCCGAGGCGCCAGCACACGAGTGCGACGATGGCTATCGGTAGCGCGAACTTGCACAGCGCGCCGAGTCCGCCCTGGGCGCCGAGGCGGCGCGCGCCGTCTGCCGCCACCAGCACGACGGCGCCGAGGGGACCTGCCGAGAACAGGACATTGGACGCCAGGTTCCAGCCGAGGTGAAGGCCGACCGGTAGCGCCAGGCTGCCCGTCCTGGCAAATGCGACTGCGAACATCAGGCCAAACAGGCCCGTGGAAATGAGCACATACACCATCGCCACGGGATTGCCGATGACGCCATACGTGAACCAGTGATATACGCCGAAGGCGACGGCGTCAAGGACGATGGCCCGGCGTTCGCCGATCGCGTGGATCGCCTGAAACATCAAGTAGCCGCGAAACAGCAGTTCTTCAAACAGGACCGAGTTGACGTTCCAGCGCAGGCTATCGAGCAGCAATTCGACGCTGTAGGCTGGATTGAGCACCCACGACGTCCCCGCCGCGTGGGCATACCCGATTTGCTGGAGGCTCGCGGCGCACGCCGTTAGTGCGAAACCGGCGGTAAACTGCCGCAGGCGCACCACCGGCTGGTTGAAGCCCAGGGCGTCGAGGCCCTTGCCTTGCGCGCGCAGGAGCAGCCAGGAGAGGAACAGCAGGAGAGGTCCGATCATCGCGTGCTCCAGGGGCTGTCGCCCAAGCATACCGACAAAAAAATGCCGCTGGAGTCCAGCGGCATCGATCAAGCCGATCGACCTGTCAGTCGTTGGCGTAGATATTGTTGTCCTTGGTCTCCCGCACGAACAGCGCCCCGATCACGAAGGTGATGAGCGCAATGACGATCGGATACCACAGCCCGTAATAGATGTCGCCCTTGAACGCCACCAGCGCGAAGGCGGTCGTCGGCAGCAGGCCGCCGAACCAGCCGTTACCGATGTGATACGGCAGCGACATCGAGGTATAGCGGATCCGGGTCGGGAACATCTCGACCAGCATCGCCGCGATCGGGCCGTACACCATGGTCACGTACAGCACCAGGATGAACAGGAACAGCACCAGCATCGGCTTGTTGATCTGGGTCGGATCGGCCTTGTCCGGATAGCCGGCCGCCTTCAGCGCGCCGTTCACTTCGCTCTTGAGCGCCGTCTCGCTGGCCAGCGAGGCCTTGTCGAAGTTGAGGTTATCCGGCGTCATGACCGCATTGAACGAGCGGAACTCCGTCTCGCCGATCCTGATCGTGGCGACCGTGCCGGGAGGCGCGTCGACGCGGTTGTAGCTCACCGACGCGGCGGTCAGCATGCGCGTGGCGATGTCGCACGAGGACGGGAATTTCTTGGTGCCGGTGGCGTCGATCTGGAAGCTGCAGGTATTCGGGTCGGCGACGACGACGACCGGGGAGGTCTGGATCGCGGTCTCGAGCGCCGGATTGCCGTAGTGCGTGATGGCCTTGAAGATCGGGAAGTAGGTGGCGGCGGCGATCACGCAGCCACCGAGGATGATCCACTTGCGGCCGATCTTGTCCGACAGCGCGCCGAACACGATGAAGAACGGCGTCGCCAGCAGCAGTGCGATCGCGATCAGGATGTTGGCGGTCGGATCGTCGATCTTGAGCGTCTTGGTCAGGAAGAACAGGGCGTAGAACTGGCCGGTGTACCACACCACGGCCTGGCCCATCGTCAAGCCGAGCAGGGCCAGCAGGGCGACCTTGGCGTTCTTCGGCTTGAGGAAGGCTTCGGACAGCGGCGCTTTAGAGGTCTTGCCCTCGGCCTTCATCTTGGCAAAGGCCGGCGACTCGTTCATCGACAGGCGGATCCAGACCGAGATGCCGAGCAGGATCACCGAGATCAGGAAGGGAATGCGCCAGCCCCAGGCCTGGAATTCTTCTTCGCCGGTCAGGGTGCGGGTGCCGAGGATGACCAGCAGCGACAGGAACAGGCCGATGGTCGCCGTGGTCTGGATGAAGGCCGTGAACAGGCCGCGCTTGCCGTGCGGCGCGTGCTCGGCCACATAGGTGGCGGCGCCGCCGTATTCGCCGCCCAGCGCCAGGCCTTGCAGGATGCGCAGGGTCACCAGGATGATCGGCGCTGCGATGCCGATCTGGGCATAGCTCGGCAGGATGCCGACCAGGAAGGTCGAGGCGCCCATCAGCAGGATAGTCACCAGGAAGGTGTACTTACGGCCGATCATGTCGCCCAGGCGGCCGAACACCAGTGCGCCGAATGGGCGCACGATGAAGCCGGCGGCGAAGGCGAGCAGGGCGAAGATGAAGGTGGTGCTGGGGTCGCCGATGAAGAACTGCTTGGCGATGATGGAAGCGAGCGAACCGTAGAGATAGAAGTCGTACCATTCGAAAACGGTGCCGAGGGAAGAGGCAGCGATGACCTTGCGTTCTTCCTTGGTGAGTCCGGCGGAGGTCGGTGCAGCTTGTCCTCCGACAGTATTGCCGGGTGTGATAGCCATAGGTGTCTCCGTAATTAATTTTGTGTAACCGGAAATGCTGATTGTTGGTCAGCTAACTTCACTGTGCTCCCGAAACCTTACGCGAATCTTGCATCCAGCTTACATCCAGCTTACATGCCGCCTCGTGCGTCCCTCTTTTTCGTGTCGGACTACTGCCCGCTCATAGGAGAGAATCATCCTATCCAATGCGCGATATGAAATCGATATTTCTTCGCGAACGGTCGTGCTGTCGCTATGCTATGCTCGATTGGCTTCCCTATCCGGCCATGGAAAGGAAGCACGATCACCCACCATGAATAGAACAGGAAAGAGCATGATCAAGCACATCGTGATGTGGAAGTTGAAGGAACAGGCCGAAGGCGCGGACCGCGCCACCAATGCGCGCGAAATGAAGCGCCGGCTGGACGAGTGCGCGACCATCGTGCCCGGCATTCTGACCTTCGAGGTGACCCTGGCCCAGCCCGACCTCGAAGCGACCTATGACGTGGTGCTGTATTCCGAGTTCGCCGACCGCACTGCGCTCGAGGCGTACATCAAGCATCCGACCCACCAGGCCGTCGTGCCCTTCATCGGCGCCATCCGCGAAGGGCGCCAGTGCATGGATTACGAGGTCTGAACCTCTCATAACAAGAATCAGGGAGACCCCATGCGCACCACCCAGGAACTTTTTTCACTGAAGGGCAAGACCGCCATCGTGACCGGCGGCTCGCGCGGGCTCGGCCTGCAGATGGCGCAGGCGCTCGGCGAGCAGGGTGCGCGCCTGGTGATCTCGTCGCGCAAGCAGGACGAACTCGACGCCACCGTGGCCCAGCTGCACGCGGCCGGCATTGACGCCACCTGCTTCGCGGGCGATCTATCCGATCCGGCGCAGGCGCAGGCGCTGGTCGAGGAAGCGGTCGCGCGCCTGGGCCACATCGACATCCTGCTCAACAATGCGGGCGCCACCTGGGGCGCGCCGGCCGAGGACTATCCGCTCGAGGCCTGGGACAAGGTGATGAACCTGAACGTGCGCTCGGTCTTTCTGGTGTCGCAGGCTGTCGGCAAGCTGTCGATGATCCCGCGCCGCTACGGACGCATCATCAATATCTCGTCGATCGCCGGTCTGGCCGGCAACCCGCCCGATGCGATGCAGACGCTGGCGTACAACACGTCCAAGGGCGCGGTGGTAAATTTCACTCGTACGCTTGCCGGCGAGTGGGGACGCTACGGCATCACGGTCAACTCGATCGCGCCGGGATTCTTCCCGTCGAAGATGACGAAGGGCGTGCTCGCCGCCTATGGCGTCGACGGGCTCGCGGCGCAGGCCCCGCTCAAGCGCCTGGGCGATGACGAGGACCTGAAAGGCGCGGTGGTGCTGTTCGCTTCGGATGCCGGCAAGCACATCACCGGCCAGGTGCTGGCGGTGGATGGCGGTGTGACGGCGGTCTAGAACAGAGGGAGGGCAGAGATGGACGAGTTTCACGGAAAGGTTGCGGTCATCACGGGCGCCGCCAGCGGCATGGGGCGCGAGTTCGCCAACCTGGCAGCCAGCCTGGGCATGAAACTGGTGCTGGCCGACGTCCAGCAGAAGCCACTCGAAAAGGCGGCCGACGAACTTGCCAAACATGCCGAGGTGCTGGCCATGGTGTGCGACGTGCGCAAGGGCGAGCACGTGCAGGAACTGGCCGATTCGGCGATGGCGCGTTTCGGTGCCGTGCACCTGGTGTTCAACAATGCCGGCGTTGGCGCCGGCGGCCTGGTGTGGGAGAACTCCGAGGAAGACTGGGAGTGGGTGCTGGGCGTGAACCTGTGGGGCGTGATCCACGGCGTGCGCGTGTTTACCCGCGCGATGCTCGAATGCGCGGCGCAGGATCCGGGCTATCGCGGCTGGATCGTCAACACCGCGTCGATGGCGGGGCTGCTCAATTCGCCGGCGCTGGGCATCTATAACGTGTCAAAGCATGCGGTGGTGGCGCTCACCGAGACCCTGTACCACGACCTCAAACTGGTCGATGCGCCGATCGGCACGTCGGTGCTGTGCCCGTACTTCATCCCGACCTCGATCGCGCAGTCGCACCGCCACCGGCCGGACGAATTGCGCACCGACGAAATCATGACCGCGAGCCAGATGGCGGCGCAGGCGCTGACCGAAAAGGCGGTCGGGTCAAGCAAGGTGTCGGCGGCCGATGTGGCGCGCCTGACCTTCGATGCGATCCGCGAAGAGCGCTTTTATGTGTTCTCGCATCCGCAGGCGCTGGGCGCGGTGGCCGAGCGCATGGACGCGCTGGTGCATGCACGGCAGCCGGCGGATCCGTATGCGGCGACGCCGCATTTGAAGGAAATTCTCAAGGCGGGGATGAAAGGGCGGCGGTAGGTCGCGCTTTCAGGGCGGCGGTAGGTCGCGCGTTCAGGTGGCGGTGCGTAACTTGGGTTCCCGCCTGCGCGGGAACGACGTGCTGGCGTTATCGACTACGTTTAACGCTATCGCTGACCTGAAGACCGTCGTCGTTCCCGCGAAGGCGGGAACCCAAGTCCTTCGAACAGCCACACATCAAGCCGCAGCCACCACCCCCGGCTGCACCACCCGCTCATGCAACTCCGGCGCCGCATCCCGATACAGCTTGACCACGGTCGACGTGCGCGTGCCATATTCCGGCGACTCGATGCACACCGGCGACAGCATGCGCTCCATCTCGATCGGCACGCCGGTCTCCGGCAGCCGCACGTCCGGCGCGCGGGTGGTGTCGGCCAGCATCTCGAAGTAGGCATCCTCCGGCGCACCCTGGCACAGCAGGCTCGCGAACTGCGCCTTGGTGCGCAGCACCTTGGGCCATGGGGTGTCCAGCAGGCCGTTGGAGATGCCGTAGATGCGGCCCCGTTCCAGCGGCTGGCCGTTGCGCGGATCTCCCTTGCCGCGATTGGAGTACCAGTACAGGTTCTCGCGGTCGCCCAGCACCAGGTTGTAGCCGTTGTACAGGTCGGGTCGCGCCGCCAGCTCGGCCACATAGGCCGCCGCATCGAGTTCGCCGCGCAGGTAATCGGCCACCAGCGCGCCGCGTGACGGCGCGTTGGGGCGGCGTTCTTCGGGGCCGCGGATATTGGTCAGCGCCGCGAAGCGCGGGCCGGTGGGACCGGTGATCGACACGCCCATCCAGCTGCCGCCACCTTGCAAATCGCGGCCCGCGATCACGTGCGGCGTCTGCGGCCAGGGGCCGGCCGGAGCAGCGGGGCGGTCATAGAATTCGTCGCGATTGGCGGCCGCGATGACGGGCACGCCGGGAACGACATGCCAGGCGAAGACGATCAGGCACATGGCGGCAAGTCCGTGAAAATTTCAAGGCGGCGCGGCCCGGCAAGGAGAACCTCGATGCCGGCGTCGCCGACCGCGCGCGCCAGGGTCGCGTCGAAATCATCGCTCACGCCCGGATAGACTTCCATCCAGGTCTGCAGGCCGTCCTTGTCTTCCGGGCGGCGCTTGAGCTGCACCTGCACGCCCGCGTCCTGCGCCAGGCGACGCCCCATGGCGTGCACCAGCGGCGCCAGCCGGGCAGCGTCCGCGCTGCGCACCTTGTAGTAGACGTAGAAGTCGACCATCGCTAGTCGTCGACCGCGTCGAGGCTGTAGGGCATGGGCAGGAAGCGCAGCGGCGCGCCGGCGGCCGAGCCCAGGTGCACCTGATCGCCCAGCGCCGCCAGCTTGATCTCGACCAGCGCATCGGCGCCACCGACACCGTTCGGCGCCGCATTGACCACCATGCCGCAGGGTTGATCCGGGTCCGCGCTCGAGAACACTTCATCGCCGGCGCGCGCGGCGGCATTGTCGATGCTGGCCAGCGCGGTGCGGCGCTTGATCTTGCCGAGATATTTAGTGCGTGCGACGATTTCCTGGCCCGGGTAGCAGCCCTTCTTGAAATTGACGCCGCCCAGCAGCTCGAGGTTGACCATCTGCGGCACGAACTGTTCCTGTGTCGCCGCACTCACTTGCGGCTCACCGGCGTGGATCGTGGCCAGGCGCCAGGCCTGGTTGCCGCCCAGTGCCAGCTCTTCTTTCAACGCAGACAGCGCGGCGCCGGCCTTTTCGTTCGATGCCAGCCACAGGTAACGCGGCGCGCCGAAGGCGTCGTGCAAGCGCAGCACGGTGCCGAACTCGCCGCTGGTCCTGCTCATTGGCGTGGCCGGCAACGTATTGACGAAGCGGCCAAGCGCCGCCTGCGCCCTGGCGCCGCCAAGGCCGAGCACGGCCTCGAACGGTGCTTCGTCGGTGGCGTCGCGCAGCTTGGCTTTGCTGCGCAGCACAAACATCGACAGGCGTTTTTGCAGCGGCGCCTGGATTGCGCGCGGGAGCTGCAAATACACGGTGTCAGCCCCGGCATCATTGTCGCGCCACATCAGGAAGCTGGCTTGCAGGCGGCCTTTCGGCGTGCAGAAGCCGGCGAAGCGGGCCTCGTCTTGCTGCAGGTGCTCGACGTCGTTGGTGAGCTGGGCGTGCAGGAATTTCGCGGCTTCTTCTCCGGCCACGGCGGTCAAGCCCTGGTCGGTCACGGTGGCGACAAAACCGCTCGTGAGCGCGTCAATATCCAGCGGCTTGCCGAAGTCTTCGACTTGCGTGGCTTCGTCGAGATGGAAGCGGGCGCCATGCGTGGCGAGGTGATCAGTCCAGTTACTCATGAAAATCCGAAATATTTTGGCAATTAGGCTTTATCATTACGGCCTCATTATAGAGTTGTCGGGGGAATCGCGCCGGGAGCGCCGCAATCTGCAAATGCATCCGCGTTTTGGCCCGCACACACCACATGGCATTCATAAAAAAATTACTCGTTACCGGCGTCGTGGTCACGCTGGCAGCCGCAGGCGGATTCTCCTGGTGGTCCAAGCACTCGCTCACCACGGGCGGTGAACCGATCGAATTCACGATCAATCCCGGCAGCGGCGTCGCATCGAGCGCGCAGCAGATGGTGGCGGCCGGCGTGCCGGTCAACCCGACCATGTTCGTGCTGTTGGCGCGCCTGACGGGCGATGCCGCCCGCATCAAGGCCGGCAGCTATGAACTGAAACCGGATACCAGTCCGCGCCGCCTGCTGACCCAGCTGGTGCGCGGCGAGTTCGCGCAAGAAGCGATCACCATCATCGAAGGCTGGACCTTCCGCCAGATGCGCCAGGCGATCGGCTCGCACAACCGCCTCAAGCACGATACCGTCAAGCTGTCCGACCAGGAATTGATGGCGAAGATCTCGACCGAGTTCAAGGAGCCGGAAGGCCTGTTCTTCCCGGACACCTATCTGTTCGCCAAGGGCTCGTCGGAAATCGAGATCTACAGGCGTGCGCACCAGTCCATGTTGAGTCACCTGAATGCGGCCTGGGAAAAGCGCAACAAGGACCTGCCGTACAAGACGCCATACGAGGCCCTGATCATGGGCTCGATCGTCGAAAAGGAAACGGGGCAAAAGAGCGAGCGCAATATGATCGCCGGCGTGTTCGTCAACCGCCTGCGCACCGGCATGCCGCTGCAAACCGATCCGACCGTGATCTATGGGATGGGCGAGGCCTATGCGGGCCAGATCCGCAAGAAGGACCTGCTGACGGATACCCCTTACAATACCTATACGCGCGGCGGGCTGCCGCCGACGCCGATCGCGCTGCCGGGTTTGCAGTCGCTGCACGCGGCGCTCGAGCCGGCCGAAACCCCGGCGCTGTACTTCGTGGCGCGCGGCGATGGCACCAGCCATTTCTCGGACAACCTGCTGGACCATAATCGGGCGGTGAACCGCTTCCAGCGCGGCATTACCAACGGACCGCTCACCGAATCCCACTAACACGAAGCAAGGCAGCACATGCAGGGCAAGTTCATTACATTCGAAGGCATCGACGGGGCCGGGAAATCGACCCACATCGGCTTCGTCACCGATTATCTGGCGTCGCGCGGCAAACAGATCGTCTCGTCGCGCGAGCCGGGCGGCACGCCGCTGGGCGAAAAGCTGCGCGACTTGCTGTTGCACGAGAAGATGCATCTGGAAACCGAGGCGCTGCTGATGTTCGCCAGCCGGCGCGAACACATCGCGCAAGTGATCGTGCCCAACCTGGCCGCGGGCAAGTGGGTGCTCTCGGACCGGTTCACCGACGCCAGTTTTGCTTACCAGAGCGGCGGGCGCGGCCTGCCGCGCGAGAAGATGGAAGCGCTGGAGGCCTGGGTCCATCCCGAACTCCAGCCCGACCTGACGCTGCTGTTCGACGTCCCGCTCGAGGTGGCGCGCCAGCGCCTGGACGCCACCCGCACGCTGGATAAATTCGAGCGCGAACAGGCCGACTTCTTCGCGAAATGCCGCGCCGAATACCTGCGCCGCGCGGAACAATTCCCCGAGCGTTTCGTCGTGGTCGACTCGACCCGGAGCATTGCCGATATCCAGGCCAGTCTGGCCCAAGTTCTGGAGAAATTGTTGTGACGATGTACCCGTGGCAAGGGGCCGCCTGGTCCCAGCTGCAGCAGATGCGCGAGCGCATGCCGCACGCGATCCTGTTCCATGGCCCGGCCGGCACCGGCAAGGCCGATTTCATCGAGGCCTTTGCCCAGGCCCTGCTGTGCGAGACCCCACGGCCCGACGGCCATGCCTGCGGGACCTGTGCGTCATGCGGCTGGTTCGTGCAGCACAACCACCCGGACTACCGCCGAGTGCGGCCCGAGGCGCTGGAAGACGACTTGCCGGGCGAGGGCGAAGAGGGCGACAGCGAGCGCAAGTCGAAGTCGACCAAGGCGCCGTCGAAAGAGATCAAGATCGAGCAGATCCGCAATCTGTCGGATTTCATGAACATTTCGACCCACCGCCAGGGTTTGCGGGTGGTGGTGCTGTATCCGGCCGAGGCGCTGAACATGCCGGCCTCGAATGCGCTGCTCAAGACCCTGGAAGAGCCGCCGCCCGGCACCGTGTTCCTGCTGTCTTCCAACAGCCTGGATCGCCTCCTGCCGACGATCCTGTCGCGCTGCCGCAAGTTCGCGCTGCCGACGCCATCGCACGAAGAAGCCCTGGCCTGGCTCAAGGAGCAGGGCGTGCCGGATGCCGACAGCTGGCTGCGCGAGCAGGGCGGGGCGCCGCTGGCGGCCCTTGCCGAATCGACCAACGGCAGCCGCGACGAGATGGAGGCGCTGCTGCAATTCCTGGCGCGGCCGGCGCCGGACAGTGCGCTGCGCGCCGCCGAGAAGCTGGCCAAGGCCGAGCTGCCTGCCTTGGTGTCCTGGACCCAGCGCTGGCTATACGATGTGTTTTCGTACAAGTTGTCAGGCAATATCCGCTACTATCCGCGTTACCAGAAGGAGTTGGCGGCGCTCGCGGGGCGTGTGCATACGCCGGGCTTGCTACGCGTGATCAAGGCCGTGAACGAGCGGCGTGCTGTGGCGGATCATCCTTTGTCGGCAAAATTGTTTGTCGAAGATATGCTGCTTGAGTACACTGCGTGCTGCACATGAAAGGACCACGATGAGCGTCACCCAGCCAGAGACGAACGCAGCCCAGGCCCCGCGGCCTTCGGTGCTGTCGCTGGCGATCAAGGAAAAGGCGGCGCTCTACGCGGCTTACATGCCGTTTCTGAAGAACGGTGGCATCTTCGTGCCAACCAACAAGCCTTATAAGATCGGCGACGAGATCTACCTGATCCTGGCGCTGATGGACGACCCCAATAAATACCCGATCGCCGGCACCGTGGCCTGGATCACCCCGAGCGGCGCCAATAACAACAAGGCGCAAGGCATCGGCGTGCATTTCCCGGCCGACGAGGCCGGACAGCGCGCCAAGGCCCGTATCGAGGAAATCCTCGGCGCGGCGCTGCGGTCGTCGCGTGCAACCCATACCCTGTAACTTCACCTTCGTTTCATGCCATCCTACGTTCATCGCCTGGCTCGACGCGACGACCTGCCGGTCATCGTCGATATCTACAATTCCACCATTGCTTCGCGCGAAGTTACTGCCGACACTGAACCTATTACGGTTCAATCGCGTGAAGCCTGGTTCAATGACCATACGCCGGATCGGCGGCCGCTGTGGGTGATTCATGCGGCTGACGATGCCAGTGAGGAGCCGGAAGTGCTGGGGTGGTTGTCCTACTCGAATTTCTATGGTCGTCCGGCCTATTCGGGCACTGCCGAGGTATCGATCTACCTCGCTGAGAGCGCGCGTGGCAAGGGTCTGGGGCGCTATTGCCTTGAGCTGGCTATGGCGTTTGCGCCCCAGGTCAAGGTGCATACCTTGCTGGGCTTCATCTTTGGCCACAATCAGCCGAGCCTGGCGCTGTTCCGCAAGTATGGGTTCGAGACCTGGGCCAATTTCCCGCGCGTGGCGAATCTCGATGGCATCGAGCGTGACCTGATTATTCTCGGCAAGCGCGTCGTTGACTGACAATAAACCGAAAGCACTGCACGTTGTTGACGTGTGCGGCGCGGTTTCATCGATCACTTCGGTTTGTAATAAATACGACCCGATAACTTGATGGTGCCGGCGCCGGTGGACAAGTCTTCAGTACCGCTCAAATAGCCGCCGCCTTGTGCCCGAGAATAGGTGCCGGAACCGCCGGTGATGGTGAAGGTGCCGCCATTCATGACGTAGGCGCTGCCAACGCCGGTGGGAACGAACTGGCCACCGTAGTTGGCGAAAATCTGGTCGCCGTTTGGATAAAGCAAGATGAACTTGCCATTGCTGAAGGTGAACGTCGTGCCAGACTGGGCGAAGCAATCTCCGCCGACAAACGCGACCGGCGTTCCTTCGGCCGTCTCACCGTGGCCGGCAAGCTTGCCGCCGAGCTTAGACGCACATTGCGGTGCAGGGCCCACTTTTTCATTGAATACGCCTGCGATTTCAAGCGCCCTGCCCACGGTCGGGCCGGCCGAGGCCGAGAACGAGGCGGTTATCAGGAGCAGGCCGGACAGGAGACGGATTGTGACAGTCTTCATTGCAAGTTTTCCTTGGCTGTTAAAAAATTGATATCGGACATGCTAAGATAAGCGCGCGCTTTTATTGCGCGCACGATTCATTTTTTTTACGTTGTTGCAAGTTATCCACGCTCACAGCAAGGGAGCCTTGTCCCCCGCATGCGCGACCGGATTCCAGGCCTAAGACGCTACTGTCCATTGGCCTGCATAGCGCTGCCCGCCGCCTCGATTTACAATGGCGGCATGTTTATCGATTCCCATTGCCACATCAATTTCCCGGAACTGGCAGCCCGCATGCCCGAGATCCTGGCCAAGATGGCCGAGAACAAGGTGACGCACGCCCTGTGCGTGTCGGTGGACCTGCCGGACTTCCCGCAAGTGCTCGCGCTGGCCGAGCAGCATCCCCATATCTTCGCCTCGGTCGGCGTCCATCCCGACTATGAAGACACGCCCGAGCCGACCGTGCAGCAACTGGTCGAACTGGCCAACCACCCGAAGATCGTCGCCATCGGCGAAACCGGCCTCGACTACTACCGCCTCGAAGGCGACCTGGAATGGCAGCGCGAGCGCTTCCGCGTGCATATCCGTGCTTCGCGCGAGACCCGCAAGCCGCTGATTATCCATACCCGCGCCGCCAGCGAAGATACGATCCGCCTGATGAAGGAAGAGGGCGCCGGCACGGACGCCGGTGGCGTGGCCGGCGTCATGCACTGCTTCACCGAATCGCTGGCCGTGGCCGAGGCCGCCATGGCCCAGGGCTTCTATATTTCGTTCTCGGGCATCGTCACCTTCAAGAGCGCCAAGGAATTGCAGGCGGTGGCGCAAGCCGTGCCGCTCGAGCGCATGCTGATCGAGACCGATTCGCCGTATCTCGCGCCGGTGCCGTTCCGCGGCAGGATGAACGAGCCGGGCTACGTGGCCCATGTGGCCGAATACATCGCCACGCTCAAGGGCATCTCGCTGCGTGAGGTGGCTGACCGCACCAGCGAGAACTTCTTCAAGCTGTTCAATACCGCCAGGAGCTGACCCGTGCCGATCCGCCGCTTGCTTGCCACCAGCCTGTTGTTTGCCGCAATCACCGGCGCTCACGCCGTCGAGCCTCCCACGCCGCAGCAGGTGACGTCCTTCTTCCGCGCCGTCCAGATGGATGACGCCAGTACAGTGCGCAAGATGGTCGGCGCGGTCGTCAATGCCAACGAATTGAACCCCCTGGGCGGCGAGCCGGCCCTGGTGCTGGCGATCCGTGAGGGCGCGCGCGACGTGATCGCCGAGTTGCTGCGCCATCCCGGCACCGACCTCGAGCGCAAGGCGGTCAATGGCAATACGGCACTGATGATGGCCGCCTTCAAGCGCGACGAAGAAGTCGTGCGCGCGCTGCTGAAAAAAGGCGCCAAGGTCAACCAGCCGGGCTGGACCGCGCTGCACTACGCCGCCGCCAGCGGCGACGACAAGATCGCGCAATTGCTGATCGAGCATGGCGCCAAGCTAGACGCCGTATCGCCGCGTGCGAGCGGCGCCTTCACGCCGCTGATGCTGGCGGCGCGCGAAGGGAAGGATACGACGGCGCGCCTGCTGGTAGCCCGCGGCGCCGATACCAGGCTGAAGAACACGGAAGGGCATACCGCGGCCCAGATCGCCAAACAGGCGGGACGCGACGAACTGGCCGGGGAACTGGCCGGTTCTGCCCGCTGATCCTGTCCACGTGACAATTCAATGGCGAATTGGACGGTAAAACGCGCTTAGCTCGACCAATTGCGTGAGGGCAATGGTATCCATAATGCGTCTACGGTTTAACGACCACCGACCAACAAGGAAACCCATGCTCAACGAACGCGAAATCGAAAGCTGCTACCTGGGGCAGTTCATTCCAGTCCACTACCATCACAATATGCTGATGGACCAGAACCGGATGCACAGCTTCAAGAACGCCATCCACTATTCCGTGTTCCCTGGCGCGAAAGTGCTGGAGCTTGGCGGTGGCACCGGCGTGCTGTCTTTCTTCGCAGCCCAGAACGCTTCGAAAGTGTACTGCGTCGAGTTCAACCCGGACATGGTGCAGGAAGCGCGCCGCTTCCTGGCGATGAACCCGAACGGCGACAAGGTCGAGGTGGTGCACGCCGACGCCTTCGACTACCTGCCGCCCGAGCCGGTCGACGTCGTGATCTGCGAGATGATCCACGTCGGCATGCTGCGCGAAAAGCAGGTCGATGTGATCGAATCGTTCAAGCGCCGCTACCTGGCCAAGTTCGGCGGCCCGTTGCCGCTGTTCATGCCGGAAGCCGTGATCATGGCGGCACAGCCGATCCAGCAGGCATATGACTTCGATGGTTTCTACGCCCCGATCGTCCAGTTCCAGGAAACCGGCGTGGTTCAGCCAGGCACGGTCGAGCTGGCTCAGCCCGCGGTGTACAGCATCCTCGATTTCAGCCAGCCGGTCGACAGCCTGATCGCCTGGGAAGGCTCGGTGGTGGTGGAGCAGGGCGGCACCCTGAACGCGATGCGTTTCGTGACCAAGAACGTCCTGGCCATCGTGCAGGAGCAGGCGACCACGATCGACTGGCTCAACCATTACATGACCCTGCCGCTATACCGTCCGGTCGAGGTCAAGGCCGGCGACCTGCTGCGCATCTCCTTCGCCTACCGCGCCGGCGGCTCGATCCCGTCGCTGCAGGCGTCGATCGAAGTCGAGGTAGTGGCCGAGCAGGCGGCAACCGAGGCGCCGTTCATCGAGGAAGCGGCCGTCGTCGCCTGATGCGGCATTGCTGACCGGTGTGGTCGGCATAAGTGTCCAGTTTTACGAAACTACTGAGTCAGCACTACCCCGTCGCCCCCGCGCAGGCGGGGGCCCAAGTTTGCATGCGGTCCGATGACACGAGCAGAACTTGGGCCCCCGCCTGCGCGGGGGCGACGTGCGTGCTGCCGCTCAACCGGTGGTGCTACCGTTCAGCCCACATTTCCCCCCGTTTATCGCACGTCGCTGGTCCCACCATCCCTTTCGGCATACATTCACCTTGATGCTTCTTCATGGAGAATGACAATGCTGAGTTTCCTGGTATGGTTGGTGCTGCTGTTCCTGTGCTGGCCAATCGCGCTGCTTGCCCTGGTACTGTATCCTGTGGTGTGGCTGCTGTTGCTGCCGTTCCGCCTGCTTGGCATCGGCGTCGATGCCGTGTTCAGCCTGCTGCGCGCGATCGTCATGCTGCCTGCGCGCGTGCTGGGACACAATCCGGCGCGCTGACGAGCCTGCTCGTGTGTTCGGCAGAATGTTCGGCAGATAACAGACTATGGCCACTTGATCTTCTACTGTGGAGCTGCGCGCTTTCATCCGGAAAGTGCGCTTTGAATAGAGGAAAATGACTATGCGCCTGGATATTTACCGCAGAGCCGAACACGACGGCAAGTTCTCGTACCTGGCCGTCCCTGAAGCCAAGAACATCCCCGAAGAAGCCACCAATACCGATTGGGAAATCGAAGCCCGTGCCTTCGAAGTCGACGACAACGCCGATCAGATCGAGGATTTCGACATCGATAACCTCAACGGCCAGATCGCCGAAAAAGGGTATGCGATGACGTCGGTACTGCACTGACATTTTCCTGGCGGTGTAGACACCGCCAGCGCCGGCGGGCGGGCCATCCGACCCATGCGCCGGCGCCATCCTCCTTCCCAGCAAGTCGGCGGGGCCGCCACGACCCAGCAGCCGATGTGGTATCCTGCGTCCTTGATCAAGGGTGTCAGCCGCATGGATGGCTGCGATGGAGGATGTGATGAAGTGGGTCGTGGTGGGTTTTTATATTCTGTCTATCCTGCACATCCATTTCCGCGGGCGCGTGCGCCTGCCGTTCCGTCGCCAGATCTTCGACCATTCGTCGTTCATGGCGCCGATCAACATCTTCATGCACAAGTTCTCGAAGGTGCCGAACACGCCCTTCATCCCGGTGAGCGAGTTCCCCGAACTGGTGCGCCTGCAAGAGAACTGGCCG
>DDKG01000087.1:0-1633 GCA_002339265.1 Massilia sp. UBA2604
GAAGCGGATGCCGGGCAGGCCGGCCAGGTCCAGTTCGCGCACGATCGGCACGAAGTCGTTGCCGTCGGCGCCCAGGCCGTGCAGCCAGACGATGGCGATTTCCGGATTCGGTGCGGTTTCGATCTCGATATTCTCAAGCAGCTGGCTCATGGCTTCCTTCAGTTAAGCGGCAGGCGGGCGCAATGCCGATTTGGGGCGGAACGTCTTGCTCACCGCCGGATTGGTTTCCATATACGGGCCGCCAATCAGGTCGATGCAGTAGGGGACGGCCGCGAAGATGCCGCCGACGACCGTGTTGCCGGCGTCGTCCTTCAGCCCTTCGAGGGTTTCCTTGATCGACTTCGGCTGGCCCGGCAGGTTCATGATCAGGGCGGCATGATCCGCCGTTTCGCGGATCACGGCAGTCTGGCGCGACAGGATCGCGGTCGGCACGAAACGCAGGCTGATCTGGCGCATCTGCTCGCCAAAGCCGGGCATCTCCTTGGTGGCGACGGCCAGCGTGGCCTCGGGCGTGACGTCGCGCCGCGCCGGGCCAGTGCCGCCGGTGGTCAGCACCAGATGGCAGCGTGCGGTATCGACCAGTTCGACCAGGGTCGCCTCGATGGCGGCGCGCTCGTCGGGGATCAGGCGCGTTTCGACACGGTATGGCGTGGTGATCGCACCAGCAAGCCACTCGTTCAGCGCCGGGATGCCCTTGTCTTCGTAGACGCCGCCGCTGGCGCGGTCGGAGACCGACACCAGGCCGATCACCAGCGTTTCATCACTCGTCGTCGGACTCGTCATCGTCGGCCTCTTCTTCAGCGTCGGCTTTCTTCTTCTTGCCCAGGTCCTTCAGGATCTGGAAGATTTCGCGGTAGGCCTTCGGCGGCTTGTTCTCAGCGACTTCCTTGCGCGCGTTACGGATCAGGGTGCGCAGGTGCTGCACGTCGAGCTCGGGATTCTCTTCGAGCAGGGCGGTCAGCGCCTTGTCGTCGGCCAGCAGCTTTTCGCGGCGGCGCTCGAGCGCGTGCAGGGCGGCCGTCTCGGCTTTCGAGGCGCCTTTCCAGCTGTCGATGGTGCGCTGGATGACGGCGATTTCTTCCTCGTCCAGGGTGCGCATCTTCTTGCCCACGAATTGCAGCGCGCGGCGGCGGCCTTCGTGGTTGGTGATGGTCTGGGTTTCGAGGATGACATCGCGCACGTCGTCCGGCATCGGCACACGCTTGACGCGGTCGCGCGGGGCGTCGACCAGTTGCTCGCCGAGCTTTTGCAGCTCGTTCGACTGGCGCTTGAGTTCCGACTTGGACGGACGGTCGTATTCGGGTTCGAACTCGTTCGACTGGAAGCCGACGGAGCCGCGATTTGGATTAGGCATGATATGAATGGATTTGATTGGCGCGGGGCCGATCAGTGAAAACTGTAAACGGCTGCTATGATAACTGTTTTAGGGCCTGCCACGAAAAACACCTATGAACGACAACGCTTTTACCCACACCCAGGATCAGCTCAAACAGCTGGCGCGCGACGTGCTGGCGTTCGCCCGCGAGCAGGGCGCGACCGACGCCTCGGTCGAGATCAGTGAAGGGAGCGGTTTGTCGGTTTCTGTGCGTAAAGGCAACATCGAGACGATCGAGCAAAACAAGGACAAGGGCCT
>DDKG01000087.1:1816-34461 GCA_002339265.1 Massilia sp. UBA2604
GAGCTGGCCAAGCGCTGCGAAAACGCCGCCTTCGAGGTCGACAAGCGCATCACCAACAGCGAAGGCTCCAGCGTTTACGTGCAGCAATCGCACTTCGTCGGCGCCAATTCGCGCGGCTTCATCGGTGGCTATCCGTTCTCGCGCCACACGATCTCGGTGGCGCCGATCGCCGGCAAGGGGAACCAGATGCAGCGCGACGACTGGTATACCTCGTCGCGCAATCCGAAAGAACTGGCCAAGCCCGAGAAGGTCGGCCGCTACGCCGCCGAGCGCGCGCTTGCGCGCCTGAACGCGCGCAAGCTCAATACCCGCACCTGCCCGGTGCTGTTCGAAGCGCCGCTGGCCGCCGGCCTCTTGGGCGCCTTCGTGCAAGCCGTGTCGGGCGGCGCGCTGTACCGCAAGTCGACCTTCCTGCTCGATACCCTGGGCAAGCAGGTATTCCCCTCGCACATCCAGATCGTCGAAGACCCGCACCTGATCGGCGCCGTCGGCTCGGCGCCGTTCGACGAAGAGGGTGTCAAGACCGTGCGCCGCAAGGTGATCGCCGACGGCGTGCTGCAGGGGTACTTCCTGTCCTCGTATTCGGCGCGCAAGCTGGGCATGCAGACCACCGGCAATGCCGGCGGCTCGCACAATCTCGAAATCGTCTCCAAGGACACCCGCCGCAGCGACGACTTCGAAGGCATGCTGCGTAAGCTCGGCACCGGCCTGCTGGTGACCGAACTGATGGGCCAGGGCGTCAACTACGTGACCGGCGACTACTCGCGCGGCGCGTCGGGCTACTGGGTCGAGAACGGCGTCATCCAGTATCCGGTCGAAGAGATCACCATCGCCGGCAATATGCGTGAGATGTTCCAGCAAATCGTTGCCGTCGGTAACGATACCCTCGTACGCGGCAACAAGACCACCGGCTCGATCCTGATCGAGAAGATGGTCGTGGCCGGTAACTGAAGGAGAGCGCCATGGGCCGATTCGTCCGCATCGACAAGGAAAGCAGCCCCAAGACGGTGCTGCTCAATCTCGACCTGGTGGCCACCGTCGAGCTGGCGCCGCAGTCCGACCTGCTCAGCTCGGGCGCGGACAGCCGCAAGGTCTACGCGACCTTCCTCGCGCCGGATAAAACCGCGATCGCGACGCTGCATTTCGACAGCAGCGAGGATGCGAATGCGTGGGTCAAGACCCACCTGGGCGTCGAACTCTGATCGCTCCACCCTGCAGGATTGTTGGTCGATAGTGAATTAACAATCCTCTTTCAGTATCTTTATCGCTGTAGCGCAGAACGGCAAGATGAGCCGCTCATCCACCACGCGCAAGGATCAGCAATGCAAACGATAGCCCCCGAGACCAGTCCATCCGTGGCGCGCGAGCGCCTGCTGCTGCCGCAACTGGACGCCTTCTACCGGCGCGCCGAACCCGTCCTCTACGCCCTGCTGCGCTTCGTCTTTGGCGTCGTCATGTTCACCCACGGTCTGCCCAAGGCGCTGGGCATCCCGCACGGCTCGATGGCCGATCCGATGGCCGGCTCGACCAAGATGATCCAGGACGTCATGGGCTTGCCGTTCGCCCCGCAGCTGGCCTTCCTCGTCATGCTGCTCGAAACGGTTGGCGCGCTGATGCTGGCGTTGGGACTCTGGGCCAGGCCGGTCGCCCTGTTGATCGCATTGCAGATGGTCGGTATCTGCTTTGCCCTCGGCCCCACCTGGCCGTGGATCGACCGCGGCATCGAGTTTCCCTTCCTGATGGGTTTCCTGGCGCTGTACATCGCGGTGCGCGGCAGCGGGCAATTCGCGCTGGAGCGCAAGATCGGCGTGTCGATCTGAACCTGGTGCGCCATGAAAAACGCCCCGGCGTGCGGGGCGTTGTCGTGAAGGCAGGGTTTTAACAGCCTGCTTACTTGATCGCGCGGATCGCGTTCAGCACCGGCTGCAGCACAGCGGCGCCCAGGCGCGCGCTGCGTGCGCCGTCCCAGCCGACCTGCGGATCCGGGTCGTTCGCGTTGTCCTTGAACGGCAGTTCCAGCGTGAGCGACAGGCAGCCGAAGGCATGGGTGATGTGCGGCGAACCCATGGTCAGGGTCTCTTCGGTGTACGGCGTGGCGCCGTAGCCGTGCACGTCCTGGAAGTCCGGGCTGGCGATCTTGAAGTCGGCGATGAAGCGGTCTTGCGCCTCGCCCTGTTCCTTGGTGAAGTTCGGCAGCGATTCGCTGCCGGCCACGAACACATAAGGCAGGCCCTCGTCGCCGTGCACATCCAGGCACAGGTCGACGCCGGTTTCGTGCATCTTCTGCAGGACCAGGAACACCTCGGGGCTGCGTTCCATGCTCGGCTTGAGCCATTCGCGGTTCAGGTTCGCGCCGGCCGCATTGGTGCGCAGGTTGCCGCGCACCGAGCCGTCCGGGTTCATGTTCGGCACCACGTAGAACACCGATTCCTTCAGCAGCTGGCGTCCGAACGGGTGGGCCGGGTCGAGCAGCGCGTCGAGCATGCCCTCGACGAACCATTCGGCCATCGTCTCGCCCGGGTGCTGGCGTGCGATCACCCACACCTTCTTTTTACCCTCGGCCGGCTCGCCGATCACCAGCATGTTCAGGTCGCGGCCATCGACGGTCGAACCCAGGTCGAGCATGCGCACGTTTTCGGCCATCTGGGCGCGGTCCAGCAGCTCCAGGTGGCGCTCCCACGAATACGGCTCGAAATAGGCGTAGTAGACGCTGTCCATGCCCGGGGTGTGCTCGATGGTCAGCACCTGGCCGTCGAAGCTGGTCGGCACGCGGAACCAGTTCACGCGGTCGTAGCTCGCCATCGCCTGGTAGCCTTCCCAGCCGGCCGGATAGGCGGCCTTGCCGGCGTTGAGCAGGCGGATGTTGCAGGCCTGGCCTTGCGCGCCCTGCAGGCGGAAGTAGAACCACTGGATGATGTCGGCGTGCGAGTCCTTGCGGATGTTCAGGTCGATGGCATTGGCGCTGGTGGCGTTCACGACCTCGATGGCGCCAGCGTCGAATTGGCTGCTGATCTTGATAGACATGGTGTTGTCCTGTGTTGGGAAAGGCGTCAAAGGATTGATGATACCCGCTTTTCAGCGTGGTCTTGTGCGCCGATCAGTCCCGCAATCCGCCGAAGCGGCCGTAGTAGGCGACATCGGCCTCCGGCGTCGCCGCGTCTTCCTTGCGCAGCATGGCCAGCACGTGCTCCTCGGCGCGCGCGTGGCACAGGCGGTAGATGTCGCGCGCCAGCGCGTAAGCGTCGGCCCCCGGCCACGGCTGCGGCAGCAGGGCCAGCGGCAGCATCGGATCGTGCAGCTGCACCCGGCGGTAGGCGTGGATCAGGAGCGTGCGGATCGCGAATGCATGCTCGGGCGCCACGTCGCCCTTGCCCAGCATGTCGGGCAGTGGCGCGAAGCTGTCGATGAAGCCGCGATAGGCATTGACCACCGCGTCGAGATTCCAGCAGTCGCCCACCAGCTCGGGCAGCGGGCGCGAGCCCATGCCGGGCAGCGCGTCGACCTGGCATACGAATACCTTGCCGACGGCATCCGCGCGCGCCAGGATCTCGCGCAGCGTGTCGTGCTCGGGCGCGGGGTGCGCCATCACGCCGGTGGCCAGCATGGCGAAACCTTCCCACTCGAGTTCCTTGCGCAGCAGCGTGCGCAGCTCGCTGTCGATCGTCCCGTTCGGCGCCAGCACGAAGGTCCAGCGGCCATCCCAGTCCAGGCCCGGCGCCGAATAGATGCGGCGGTTGGCGCGCTCGAAGCGCGGCAGCGCCTTCGGCTCGATCGCATAGCGGCTGCGCCGGCCTTCGCGGCTGGCCGTCAGCCAGCCCTCCTGCACCAGGCGGAACACGCTGGTGCGCACCAGCCGGTCGCCGACGCCCAGCGGCCCCAATAGTTCGATCATGCTGCCCAGCCAGAAAGCGCCGCCATGCGGCGCGATCGTGTCGCCGCACACGGTCACCACCAGCGACTTGTGGCGCGGCGGATCGGTGGCCAGGGTGTGGGCGATCCACTCAGTGCTGGATAGTCTTTTCATGACGGCAATCAATTTTTCGTGCTGCGATATGATTCAAAATTATTGTGTACATCAAGTTTTTTGTATCGTATTATGATTTGGACGGGTTTGCAATTGTAGAGAACCACGGGGGAAGCTATGTACGCACAGATGGTGGAGACCGGCCTCAAGAAAGTCCGCACAGAACAGGACATGAGCGCCGAAGAGCAGGCGTTCCAGGCGCGCATCGACGCCGGGATCAAGATCGAACCGAAGGACTGGATGCCGGAAGCGTACCGCAAGACGCTGGTGCGCCAGATTTCGCAGCACGCGCATTCCGAGATCGTCGGCCAGCTCCCGGAGGGCAACTGGGTGACGCGCGCGCCGACCCTGCAGCGCAAGTCGGTGCTGCTGGCCAAGATCCAGGACGAGGCCGGCCACGGCCTGTACCTGTACAGCGCCGCCGAAACCCTGGGAGTCTCGCGCGACGAGCTGCTGCAGGCCCTGCATGCGGGTAAAGCCAAATATTCGAGCATCTTCAACTATCCCACCTTGAGCTGGGCCGACATGGGCGCGATCGGCTGGCTGGTGGACGGCTCGGCCATCATCAACCAGATCCCGCTGTGCCGCTGCTCGTATGGCCCGTATGCGCGCGCCATGGTCCGCGTCTGCAAGGAAGAGTCCTTCCACGCACGCCAGGGCTACGACATCATGATGGCGCTGGCCAAGGGCACGCCGGAGCAGAAGGCGATGGCCCAGGATGCGCTCAACCGCTGGTGGTGGCCGTCGCTGATGATGTTCGGTCCGTCGGATGCCGAATCGGTCAACAGCGCGCAGTCGACGGCCTGGCGCATCAAGCTGTTCTCGAACGACGAGCTGCGCCAGCGCATGGTCGACCAGACCGTGCCGCAAGCCGAATACCTGGGCCTGACGATTCCCGATCCCGACCTTAAATGGAACGCCGAACGCGGCTCCTACGATTTCGGCGAGATCGACTGGTCCGAGTTCCACAACGTCCTGAAGGGCAACGGCCCCTGCAACCGCGAGCGCCTGCGCACGCGCGTGAAAGCCTGGGACGACGGCGAATGGTTCCGCGAGGCGCTGGTCGCCCACGCCGACAAGCAAGCCGCCAAAAAAGCCGCAGCCTGATCTATCACGGCTTCCGGCGTGGCCCCGAACGTAGGGTGGACGGCTCCGCCGTCCACGCGTTCAACTCACGCTGGCGCACCGCATTAACGGAGACAAAAAATGAGCAAAGAATGGCCCCTGTGGGAAGTCTTCATCCGCAGCCAGCACGGCCTCGCCCACAAGCACGTCGGCAGCCTGCACGCCCCTGACGCCGAAATGGCGATCAACAACGCCCGCGACGTCTACACCCGCCGCAACGAAGGCGTCTCGATCTGGGTGGCGCGCGCCGCCGACATCGTCGCCAGCAGCCCATCCGACAAGGAAGCGCTGTTCGAGCCGGCCAACAGCAAGGTCTACCGCCACCCGACCTTCTTCCCGATGCCGGAAGAAGTCAAGAACCTGTGAGCGCCGTCATGGATGCGAAGCTTGAATACCTGCTGCGCCAGGGCGACAACGCCCTCATCCTGTCGCAGCAACTGTGCCAGCTGGTCGGCAAGGGCCCCGCGCTCGAAGAAGACATGGCCTTGTCCAACGTCGCCCTCGACCTGCTGGGCCAGACCCGCATGTGGCTGACGTATGCGGGCGAGCTCGAAGGCAAGGGCCGCGATGAAGACCGCCTGGCCTTCCTGCGCGACGCCATTGAGTACCGCAACTGCCTGCTGGTCGAGCAGCCCAACGGCAGCTATGCCGATACGCTGACGCGCCAATTCCTGTTCGACACCTGGCACTACTTCCTGATGGACGGCCTGACCCGGGCCAAGGACGAACGCATCCGCGAAATCGCCGCCAAGTCGATCAAGGAAGTCACGTACCACCTGCGCCGCAGCGGCGACCTGATGGTGCGCCTGGGCGACGGCACCGACAAGAGCCGCGCGATGATGCAGACCGCGCTCGACGAGCTGTGGATGTACAGCGGCGAGATGTTCATCTACGACGAGATCGACAATGCGATGGTGGAGCAGGGCATCGCCCCTGCGGCCGAGCTGCTCCGCAAGCAGTCGCTCGACCACATGGCCGAGGTCTTCGCCGAGGCTACCCTGACGATGCCGTCGCCGGACGCCTGGATGCAGCGCGGCGGCAAGCAGGGCCGCCACAGCGAGCGGCTCGGCTTCATCCTGGCCGAGATGCAGTTCCTGCAGCGGGCCTACCCGGGAGCGACCTGGTAATGACCTTTCTGGCCGTCACCGTCGAACAGGTGTGGGACTGGCTCGGCGAGGTCGCCGATCCGGAGATTCCCGTCATCTCGGTGGTCGACCTTGGCATCGTGCGCGGCGTGCGCTTCGAGGCGGAGCAGTGCGTGGTCACGATCACACCGACCTATTCTGGCTGCCCGGCCATGCAGGTGATCTCTGACTCAGTCAGCCACGCCCTGCGCGCGCACGGCATCGAGGACGTCCGCATCGAGAGCCGCCTGGCGCCCGCCTGGACCACCGACTGGATGAGTGAAGCAGGGAAGGCCGCATTGAAGGGCTACGGCATCGCGCCGCCGGTGCAGCAGGCGATCGACATCAGCGGCCTGCACGCCGGCATCCGCCGCCGCGCCGCGCCCGACGTCAGCTGCCCGCACTGCGGCTCGCCCCACACCCAACTGACCAGCGAATTCGGCTCGACCCCGTGCAAGGCGCTGTACAAGTGCCTCGATTGCCGCGAGCCGTTCGATTACTTCAAATGCCACTGAGGCCAGCATGAGCAAGTTCCATCCACTGACCGTGTCGAAGGTGAAGCACGAGACGCGCGACGCCATCGCCGTCACCTTCGACGTGCCGCCCGAGCTGAAAGAGACCTTCGCCTACCGCCAGGGCCAGTACCTGACCCTGCGCGCCACCATCGATGGCGAGGAGCTGCGCCGCTCTTATTCGATCTGCTCGGCCGTGCAGGACGAGCAGCTGCGGGTCGCGATCAAGCGCTGCAGCGGCGGGGTGTTTTCAAGCTGGGCCAACGACAGCCTGCAACCCGGCGCCACGCTGGACGTGATGCCGCCCAGCGGCAACTTCAACGTGCCACTCGACGCAAGCAGCAGCCGCCACTACCTGGCCTTCGCCGCCGGCAGCGGCATCACGCCGATCCTGTCGATCGTGAAGACCACGCTGCAGGCCGAGCCGGAAAGCCGCTTCACCATCGTCTACGGCAACCGCGCCTCGTCGAGCGTGATCTTTCGCGACGAGCTGACCGACCTGAAGGACCAGTACATGGGCCGCCTGCGCCTGGTGTACGTGATGAGCCGCGAGCAGCAGGACATCGAGCTGTTCAATGGCCGCATCACCGAGGACAAGTGCAGCCAGTTCCTGCGCCACTGGATCGACATCAGGGACATCGACATCGCCTTCATCTGCGGTCCGGAAGACATGATGCATGGTGTTTCTCGCGCGCTGCAGGCAGCCGGCCTGCCGAAGGAGCAGATCCGGAGCGAGCTGTTCGCCGCCAGCGCGCCGACCCGCGAACGCAAGCCGCGCGCCACGGAGTCGGACGCCCGACACCTGACCGATGTGACCGTGATCATGGACGGCAACGCCACCAGCTTCACAATGGACAAGGACAAGGAATCGCTGCTGGACGCCGGCCTGCGCGCCGGCCTCGATATGCGCTATTCATGCAAGGGCGGCGTGTGCTCGACCTGCCGCTGCAAGGTGCTCGACGGCGAAGTCGAGATGGATGTGAACTACGCGCTGGAGGATTACGAGGTGGCGCGCGGCTTCGTGCTGAGCTGCCAGAGCTTCCCGGTCACCGACAAGGTGGTGGTCGATTTCGATATCCACGAATAACCATCGATAGCCCGCAGCTTGTGCACGTCGTTCCCGCCCTCGCCGGGCGCCTTGGCGGGAACCTAAGTTGATTTCTGCGGCATAGCGGAAAACTTGGATTCCCGCCTACGCGGGAATGACGTTCAAGAGACAACGAGAATAGTGGAGACAACAATGAACTACGAATCCATCCAGTTCAAAATAGAAAACGGCATCGCGGTCCTGACCCTGAGCCGGCCCGATCGCCTGAACAGCTTCACCCAGGCCATGCACCTCGAAGTACGCGACGCCCTGAGCAAAGTGCAGGCCGACAAATCGGTGCGCGTGCTGGTCCTGACCGGAGCCGGCCGGGGTTTTTGCGCCGGCCAGGACCTGTCCGACCGCGCCGTCGACCCGGGCGCCCCCAGCGTGGACCTCGGCGAATCGGTCGAGAAGTTCTACGCCCCGCTGGTGCTGACATTGAAAAACCTGCCGATGCCGGTCATCTGCGCCGTCAACGGCGTGGCGGCCGGCGCCGGCGCCAACCTGGCGCTGGCCTGCGACATCGTGCTGGCCGCGAAATCGGCCAGCTTTATCGAAGCCTTCAGCAAGCTGGGACTGATCCCCGACACCGGCGGCACCTGGCACCTGCCACGCCTGATCGGCCACGCTCGCGCCATGGGTCTCGCCATGCTGGGCGAAAAACTCAGCGCCGAGAAGGCCGAGGAATGGGGCTTGATCTGGCGCTGCGTGCCCGACGAAGCCCTGATGGACGAGGCGATGGCGATGGCCGAACACTTTGCCGCCGCGCCGACCAAGGGTCTCGCATTCACCAAGAGAGCCTTCCAGGCCAGTTACGCCAATTCGCTCGAAGACCAGCTGCAACTGGAAGCCGGCATGATGCGCGAACTCGGCTACAGCCACGACTACCGCGAAGGCGTCGCCGCCTTCATGGCCAAGCGCACGCCGCATTTCAAGGGAGAGTGAGCATGGTCGCCATCCCTCCAGGCAGCACGCTCGCAGTCATCGGCAGCGGCGCCATGGGCGCCGGCATCGCGCAGGTCGCGGCCACCGCCGGCCACCAGGTGCTGTTGTTCGATACCCGCCCGGACGCCGCCGACCAGGCCATCGCTGACATCGGCAAGACGTATGCGAAGCTGGTCGAGAAGGGCCGCATGGGCGCGGTCGAATCCGACCTGGCGCGCGAACGTCTCAAGCGCATCTCGTCGCTGAATGAGGCCACGGGCGCCGTCCTCGTGATCGAGGCTATCGTCGAGAACCTGGATGCCAAGCGCGCCCTGTTCGCCGAGCTCGAAGGTATCGTCGGCGAACGCTGCATCCTGGCCACCAACACCTCGTCGATCTCGGTCACCGCCATCGGCGCCCAGCTGCAGCACCCGGAACGCCTGGTCGGCATGCATTTCTTTAATCCGGTGCCGCTGATGGCGCTGGTCGAAGTGATCAGTGGCCTGGCCACCGCACGCGAGGTGGCGAATGCCATCTACGCCATCGCCGAAAGCTGGGGCAAGAGCCCGGTGCATGCGAAATCGACGCCCGGCTTCATCGTCAACCGCGTGGCCCGGCCATACTATGCCGAAGCCCTGCGCCTGCTGCTGGAACAGGCCGCCGACGTGGCAACGCTGGACGCAGTGATGCGCGATTGCGGAGGTTTCCGCATGGGGCCTTTCGAGCTGATGGACCTGATCGGCCACGACGTCAACTTCTCGGTCACGAATTCGGTGTTCGCCGCCTACTACAACGACCCACGCTTTACGCCCTCGATCCTGCAACAGGAACTGGTCAGCGCCGGCTTCCTTGGCCGCAAGACGGGGCGCGGCTTCTACCGCTATGGCGACGACGTCGCCAAGCCGGCGCCGCAGACCGAAGCGCCTGTCCAGCAACCGTCGGCGGTACGCTACGCGGATGGCCTCGGTGCGGTGGATGCGATCGCCGCGCGCCTGCGCAGCGCCGGCCTGGAGCCGGTCGCCATCGAGGCGTCGCCGGGCCTGTACTGCGAAGGCGCCGCGATTTATCTCACCGATGGGCGCAGCGCCACCGAGCGCGCCGAAGCGGACGGCCACCGCGACACGATCCTGTTCGACCTGCTGCTGGACCCAGCCGGGGCCACGCGCATCGCGCTGGCGCGCGCCGACCAGTGCAGCGACGCCGCCTGGCAGGCCGCCGTCGGGCTGTTCCAGGCCGCCGGCTTCGCCGTGACGCGCCTGGACGACGTGCCCGGCATGGCGGTGATGCGCACCGTGGCGATGCTGGCCAACGAGGCTGCCGACGCCGTCAACCAGGGCGTGTGCAGCGCACGGGCGGTCGACATCGCGATGCAGAAGGGCGTGAACTATCCGCGCGGCCCGCTGGCCTGGGCGGATAGCATCGGCCTGCGCCAGGTCGTGACCGTGCTGGCCAACCTGGCCGCCACCTATGGCGAAGACCGCTACCGCGTGTCGCCACTGTTGCGCCGTAAGCTGGCAGCCGATCCACAGGGAGCGCGTTTCCATGCAGCTTGATGCGCAACGGCTGGCCGAACTGGCCGGCCGCACGATGTACGAGCGCGATCCGGCCAGCCGCGGCCTTGGCATGCAGCTGCTCGAGATCCGTCCCGGCTATGCGCGCATGTCGATGCCGGTGCGGGACGATATGCTCAACGGCCATGCCACCTGCCACGGCGGCTACATCTTCATGCTGGCCGACAGCGCGTTCGCCTTCGCCTGCAACTCGCACAATTTCAATACCGTTGGCGCCGGCTGCACCATCGACTACCTGGCGCCGGGCCGTCCTGGCGACGTGCTGGTGGCCGAGGCGAGGGAACAGGCGCTGCAGGGCAAGACCGGCGTCTACGACGTCGCCGTGACGGACCAGGACGGGCGCACGATCGCGCTGTTCCGCGGCAAGTCGCACCGCGTCAACGGCACCCTGGTGCCGACCGACGCGTGAATCAATACTGAAGAGGAGATCGAGATGGTCCAACGCATTGTGCTTGATGGCGAGCTGGAACCGATCGAGCGCGCCAGCCGCGACGAGCTGCAGGCGCTCCAGCTGCAGCGTCTGCAGTGGACGCTCAAGCACGCCTACGAGAACGTGCCGCACTACCGCGCCGCCTTCGATGAAGCCGGCGTGCATCCCAGCGATCTGAAGACGCTGGCCGACCTGGCCAGGTTTCCGTTCACCGAAAAGAAGACGCTGCGCGACAACTACCCGTTCGGCCTGTTCGCCGTGCCGCGCGAGCAGGTGGTGCGCGTGCACGCTTCGTCCGGCACCACCGGCAAGCCGACCGTGGTCGGCTACACGCAGAACGACATCGACACCTGGGCCAACGTCGTGGCGCGCTCGATCCGCGCTGCGGGCGGCCGCAAGGGCGACCTGGTGCACATCTCCTACGGCTATGGCCTGTTCACCGGCGGCCTGGGCGCCCACTACGGCGCCGAGCGCCTGGGCTGCACCGTGATCCCGATGTCGGGCGGCCAGACCGAGAAGCAGGTGCAGCTGATTCAGGACTTCAAGCCGTCGATCATCATGGTCACGCCCTCGTACATGCTCAATATCGTCGAGGAGTTTGCGCGACAGGGACTCGATCCGGCCCAATCGTCGCTCAAGGTCGGCATCTTCGGCGCCGAGCCGTGGACCGACGCGATGCGGCGCGAGATCGAGACCCGCGCCGGCATCGACGCGGTCGACATCTACGGCCTGTCCGAAGTGATGGGCCCGGGCGTGGCCAGCGAATGCATCGAGAGCAAGGACGGCCCGGTGATCTGGGAAGACCATTTCTATCCCGAGATCATCGACCCCGACACAGGCGAAGTGCTGCCGGACGGCGAAGAGGGCGAGCTGGTGTTCACGTCGCTGACCAAGGAAGCGCTGCCCATCATCCGTTACCGCACGCGCGACCTGACCCGCTTGCTGGCGCCGACCTCGCGTTCGATGCGCCGCATGGGCCGCATCACCGGGCGCTCGGACGATATGCTGATCATCCGCGGCGTGAACGTGTTCCCGAGCCAGGTCGAGGAACTGATCCTCAAGATGCCGGCGCTGGCGCCGCAGTACCAGCTGGTGGTGGCGCGCGACGGCCATCTCGATACATTGGAAGTGCTCGGCGAGCTGCGCGATGCGACCCTGGCGACCGACGCGGTGGACGCGCTGTGCCGCGAACTGCAGCACTGCATCAAGACCTATGTCGGCGTGACCACCCGCGTGACCCTGCTGCCGCCGCAAGGCATCGAGCGCACGCTGACCGGCAAGGCCCGGCGCGTGGTCGACCGCCGCCCAAAACAATAACTGGAGAACTCCATGACCGACGCCTTCATCGTTGACGCCATCCGCACCCCCTTCGGCCGCTACGGCGGCGCCTTGTCCAGCATCCGCGCCGACGACCTGGCCGCGCTGCCGATCGCGGCGCTGATGGCCCGTAACAGGGACGTCGACTGGACGGCGGTCGACGACCTGTTCTACGGCTGCGCCAATCAGGCCGGCGAAGACAATCGCAACGTGGGCCGCATGGCCGCGCTGCTGGCCGGCCTGCCGCAAGACGTGCCGGCCAACACCATCAACCGCCTGTGCGGCTCGGGCATGGACGCCGTCGGCACCGCCGCGCGCGCCATCAAGGCCGGCGAAGCGCACCTGGTGATCGCCGGCGGGGTCGAAAGCATGACCCGCGCGCCGTTCGTGATGGGCAAGGCCGACAGTGCGTTTTCGCGCGCGGCCAAGATCGAGGACACGACCCTCGGCTGGCGCTTCGTCAATCCCGCCATGAAGGCAAAGTACGGCATCGATTCGATGCCCGAGACCGCCGAGAACGTGGCGCGCGAATTCGGCATCGCCCGCGCCGACCAGGATGCCTTCGCACTGCGCAGCCAGCAGCGCTGGGCGCGCGCGAACGACGAAGGATTCTTCCAGGACGAGATCGTGCCGGTGACGGTGGCTCTCAAGAAAGGCGAGTCGCGCGTGGTCGACACCGACGAGCAGCCGCGCCCCGACACCAGCATCGAGGCGCTGGCCAAACTGAAGGGCGTAGTCACGCCGGACGGCTCGGTCAGCGCCGGCAACGCCTCGAGCCTGAACGACGGCGCCTGTGCGCTACTGCTCGCATCCGGCGATGCCGTTGCCCGTTTTGGCTTGACTCCGCGCGCGCGCGTGGTCGGCATGGCCACCGCCGGCCTGGCGCCGCGCATCATGGGCTACGGCCCGACGCCGGCCGTGAAGAAGCTGCTGGCCCAGACCGGCCTCACGCTGGACCAGATGGACGTGATCGAGCTGAACGAAGCCTTCGCCGCCCAGGGCCTGGCCGTCACGCGCGCCCTCGGCCTGGCGGACGACGACGCCCGCGTCAACCCGAACGGCGGCGCGATTGCCATCGGCCACCCGCTGGGTGCCTCCGGCGCGCGTCTGGTCATGACGGCCGTGAACCAGTTGCACCGCACTGGCGGACGCTACGCCCTGTGCACGATGTGCATTGGCGTCGGCCAGGGCATCGCCCTGATCGTGGAGCGGGTGTAATCGATGGTAAAGGTCTACGAGATCGACGGCGTGCGGCCGGTCGTGCATCCGAGCGCCTATGTGCATCCGTCGGCGGTATTGATCGGCGACGTCATCATCGGCCCGCGCTGCTACGTCGGTCCGCTGGCCTCGCTGCGCGGCGATTTCGGCCGCCTGATCCTGGAAGAGGGCGCCAACATCCAGGACACCTGCGTGATGCACGGTTTCCCGGGCGAGGACACGGTGGTCGAAGTCGACGGCCATGTCGGCCACGGCGCCGTGCTGCACGGCTGCCGCATCAAGCGCAATGCCATGGTCGGCATGAATGCAGTGGTGATGGACAAGGCCGTGGTCGGCGAGGAATCGATCGTGGCCGCGATGAGTTTCGTGAAGGCGGGCATGGTGATCCCGCCACGCTCGATGGTAATGGGCGCGCCCGCGAAGGTCATGCGTGCACTCACCGATGACGACATCGCATGGAAAAGCTTCGGCACCCGCCAGTACCAGGATCTGGCCGTGCGCTCGCTGCAAACCATGCGCGAAGTCGAGGCGGACACCGAAGTACAGCCGGATAGACAACGCATCGCATTCGACGCCGACGGCATGCACAAGCCGAAAGCCTGAAGAGACATACTGAGGAGACAAACATGGGTGACATCCCGACCCTGCAAAGCCTGATCGCCGGCCGCTGGCACGGCCAGGAAGCACACACCGCGCTGCATGGCGCGCTCGATAACGCGCTGATCTATCACACCCACGCCGAGAAGATCGATTTCGACGAAGCCCTGAGCTTTGCCCGCAAGACCGGCAGCAAGAGCCTGATGCGCCTGGACTTCCAGAAGCGCGCGCAATGCCTGAAGGCGCTGGCGCTGTACCTCATGGAGCGCAAGGAAGAGTTGTACGAGATCTCGCACCTCACCGGCGCCACGCGCCAGGACAGCTGGGTCGACGTCGAGGGCGGCATCGGCACCCTGTTCGCCTATGCCAGCATGGGCTCGCGCGAGCTGCCGTCGTCAAACGTACTGCACGAGGGCCCGGCCATGGCGCTGGGCAAGCGCGGCGGCTTCGCCGGCACCCACATCCTGGTGCCGCGCGGCGGCGTGGCGGTGCACATCAACGCCTTCAACTTCCCGATCTGGGGCCTGCTCGAAAAATTCGCGCCGAGCTTCCTGGCGGCTATGCCCTGCATCGCCAAGCCGGCCACCGCCACCAGCTACCTGACCCATGCCGTGGTCAGGATGATGATGGAATCGAACCTGCTGCCCGACGGCGCGCTGCAGCTCGTGATCGGCAGCACCGGCGACCTGCTCGACCGTCTGGGCGGTTTCGACGCGGTCACCTTCACCGGTTCGGCCGACACTGCCGCCAAGCTGCGTTCGAACCAGAACCTGATCCGTGCATCGGTGCCGTTCACGGCCGAAGCCGACTCGCTGAACTGCGCGATCCTCGCGCCGGACGTCACGCCCGACGATGAAGAGTTCGACCTGTTCGTGAAGGAAGTGGCGCGCGAGATGACCGGCAAGGCCGGCCAGAAGTGCACGGCGATCCGCCGCGTGATCGTGCCGGAAACGCTGGTCGACGCGGTCGGCGAACGCTTGCGCGAGCGCCTGGCCAAGATCACGGTCGGCAATCCAAAGGTCGAGGGCGTGCGCATGGGCGCGCTGGCGTCGATGGACCAGCAGCGCGACGTGAGCGAGCGGGTCGAGCTGCTCGCGCGCGGCAATGAAGTGCTGTTCAGCGCGCGCGACGGTTTCAAGCCGGTCGGCGACAACGCCGCCAGCGGCGCCTTCTTCTCGCCCACCTTGCTGCTGTGCCGGAACGCCATGAGCAACGACGCCGTGCATGACGTCGAGGCCTTTGGCCCGGTTAGCACCCTGATGAGTTACCGGGACATTGACGAAGCCCTCGAACTGGCCGCGCGCGGCAAGGGCAGCCTGGTGACCACGTTCGCCACGAAGGATCCGTCGCTCGCAGCCTATGCCGTGCCGATGGCGGCGGCCTCGCACGGTCGCGTGCTGATCCTGGACCGCGAGGCGGCCGTCGACAGCACCGGCCACGGTTCGCCGCTGCCGCAGCTCAAGCACGGCGGCCCGGGCCGCGCCGGCGGTGGCGAAGAGCTGGGCGGCATCCGCGCCGTCAAGCATTTCCTGCAGCGCGCCGCGGTGCAGGGTTCGCCGACCATGCTGGGCGCCGTCACCGGCGAATACGTGCGCGGCGGCGCCGTCAAGGAAAGCGAGATCCACCCGTTCCGCCGCTACTTCGAAGACCTGGAGATGGGGCATTCTCTCTTGACCCACCGCCGCACGGTGAGCGAAGCCGACATCGTCAATTTCGGCGGCGTCTCGGGGGATTACTTCTACATGCACTTCGACGAGATCGCAGCGAAAGACACGCAGTTCGGCCAGCGCATCGCGCACGGCTACTTCGTGCTGTCGGCGGCGGCCGGCCTGTTCGTGTCGCCGGCGCCGGGCCCGGTGCTGGCCAACTATGGCCTGGACAACCTGCGCTTCGTGGCGCCAGTGGCGATCGGCGACACCATCCGCGCACGCCTGACCTGCAAGCGCAAGGTCGACCGTAACCGCGCGGACGAGCAGGGCAGGGGACAGGGCGTGGTGGCGTGGGACGTGCAGGTCACCAACCAGCGCGACGAGCTGGTGGCCAGCTATGACATCCTGACCTTGGTCTTGAAGAGAAATTAATAAAAAAGCTGGAACTTGTCTTCGTGCGATCAGTCTAAATATGTTCTTTACGGAATAGTCTCTGGAAGGAATAATGTTTGGGCGATCAACGAAGGACGGGCAAGGCGATGGTTAAAAAATTCAATGAACTGCGTGCCGGTATGTCGCCTGACGCACAGGCGCGATCTGCTGCACGTGCGGAGGCAATGCTGGTCGAGATGCAGCTTCAAGAATTGCGTAAAGCCAGGAATGTGACGCAGGTTGAAGTTGCCAGGGCGATGAGCGTGGAGCAGGCAGCGGTCTCGAAGCTGGAACGGCGAGAGGACATGTACGTCAGCACGCTGCGCGGTTACGTCAAGGCGCTTGGTGGAGAATTGAAGCTGGTCGCGTCGTTTCCGGATGCCGAGATCCAGCTTCATTCATTTGAGCCGGCCCGCTGACATTTGAATCAATCTAGTTTGCGCGTATAGCGGTCGCGCACATGCTGGCTGATATAGGTTGACAGGCCGCGGCCGCTTTCCGCCAGTTCGCGCATGCGTGCGATATGGACCGCGCCGGCGCTGTCTTCGGTATAAAGGTAGCGATCGCCGCCCGTGAACTTGACGGTGATCGAGTCGACCCCAAGCTCGTAGGCAACCACGCCGGAATGGCCGCTTCGGTTCGCGTAACGTTGCATGGAACCTCCCCGATAAGTGAACCTCAGGACCGCGTGCGCTGCAGCCGCAGCAGTCCTTCGGGCGTGCGGATCGCGCGCAGGTCGTCGTAGTCCGGCACGCCGGTCACCGTCGTCTCCAGCGGCTGGTGGTGGGTGGCGGTGACGACGATGCTGTCCATTCCGGCCGCCTCGGCTGCCTGCAGGCCGGCCAGCGTATCTTCGAAGACCAGGCAATCCTGCGGGCGCATGCCCAGCTTTTCGGCGCCCAGCAGGAACGGGTCCGGCGCCGGCTTGCCGCGCTGGACGTCTTCGGCCGCCACCATCACCGGCGGCACCGGCAGCCCGGCCGCGGCGATGCGCGCCTCGGCCAGCGCGCGCGGGGCCGAGGTCACGATGGCCCAGCGGTCCGCAGGCAGGGTGGCGAGAAAGGCGGCCACGCCGGCAATCGCTTCGATGCCTTCGACATCCTCGATCTCGGCCTGCGTGATGCGGTGCGCTTCGGCGACCGGATCGATGTCGGGCAGGCCGACGCTGCGCACCGTGTCCACCGAGCGCTTGCCGTGGATGGTCGGCAGGAACACGTCGACATCCAGGCCATGGCTGCGCGCCCAGTTGGCCCACACGCGCTCGGCGGCGATGATCGAAGTGAGGATGGTGCCGTCCATGTCGAACAGGAAGGCGGCGTAGTCGCGTGCGGGCAGGGCGGTCATTGTTTCGTCGGTCGATAGTGCAAATGAAATGAAAAGCGGGCCGGGACGCGAGAAGCGCCGGCCCGCTGCGATGGGGGTAGCTTACCCGGCCAGTTGCTGGCGCACGCGCACGATTGCCGCACGCACCTGGTTCGGCGCGGTGCCGCCCACGTGGTCGCGCGCCGCCACCGAACCTTCGAGCGTCAGCACTTCGAACACGTCTTGCCCGATCAGCGGCGAGAAGCCCTGCAGCGTCTCGAGCGACATCTCGGACAGGTCGCAGCCCGCCTGGTCGCAGGCGCGCACCGCATGCGCCACGGCTTCGTGGGCGTCGCGGAACGGCAGGCCTTTCTTGACCAGGTAGTCGGCCAGGTCGGTCGCCGTGGCATAGCCCTGCAGCGCCGCGGAGCGCATGTTCTCGGCCTTGACCGTGATGCCCGAGGCCATGTCGGTGAAGATGCGCAGCGTGTCCGTCACGGTGTCGATGGTATCGAACAGCGGTTCCTTGTCTTCCTGGTTGTCCTTGTTGTAGGCCAGCGGCTGGCCTTTCATCAGGGTCAGGAGGCCCGTCAGGTGGCCGTAGACGCGGCCGGTCTTGCCGCGCGCCAGTTCCGGCACGTCCGGGTTTTTCTTTTGCGGCATGATCGACGAGCCGGTGCAGAAGCGGTCGGCGATGTCGATGAAGCCGATGCGCGGGCTGATCCACATCACCAGCTCTTCCGAGAAGCGCGAGACGTGCATCATGAGGATCGAGGCGGCGGCGGTGAATTCGATCGCGAAATCGCGGTCGGACACGGCGTCCAGCGAGTTGTGGCAGACGTCGTCGAAGCCCAGCGTCCTGGCCACGCGCAGGCGGTCGATCGGGAAGGTGGTGCCGGCCAGGGCGGCGGCGCCCAGCGGCAGGCGGTTCACGCGGCGGCGCGCATCCTGCATGCGCTCGGCGTCGCGGCCGAACATCTCGACATAGGCCAGCATGTGGTGGCCAAAGGTGATCGGCTGCGCCACTTGCAGGTGGGTGAAGCCCGGCATGATCGTGTCGGCATGGCGTTCCGCGAGATCCGTCAGGGCGCCGCGCAGGCCGTTCAGCAGGGCCAGGATGTCGTCGATGGCGGCGCGCACGTACAGGCGGATGTCGGTGGCCACCTGGTCGTTGCGCGAGCGGCCGGTGTGCAGGCGCTTGCCGGCGTCGCCGACCAGCTCGGTCAGGCGCTTCTCGATGTTCAGGTGCACGTCTTCCAGGTCGAGCAGCCATTCGAAGCTGCCGGCATCGATCTCGGACCGGATTTGCGTCATGCCGCGCTCGATCTCAGCACGGTCGTGCTCGCTGATGATGCCCTGGGCCGCCAGCATCTCGGCGTGCGCCAGCGAGCCCTGGATGTCGTATTGCGCCAGGCGCTTGTCGAAGAACACGGACGCGGTATAGCGCTTGACGAGATCGGACACGGGTTCGGAGAAGCGGGCCGACCAGGCTTCGGCTTTTTTGGAGAATTGTTCGGTCATGGTGAAATTCCGGTTGGGGATCCATCGATTATAAACCGCGTCGCCGCTACGTCTTCCAGAGGGCAGATTACTTGAAGAAACCCAGCAAAAAAAAGCCTGGTGCAGAGCTCAATCGAAACGGATGCACGGCCAAACGGCGCTAGAATGGTTTTTTTGCCAGCTTTGCAAGCCCCATGATTACGAACGATTCCAGCTTCCAGGTCAGTACTGACCAGTCCCTGCTCGATATCCCGATGATCTACCGCTTCCTGAGTGAGCAGTCGACCTGGGCCGTGGGCATTTCGCGGCCCATCGTCGAGCGCGCCATCGAGAACTCGCTGTGCTTCGGCGGCTTCCTCGACGGTCGCCAGATCGCGTTCGCGCGCGTGATTACCGATTACGCCACCTTCGCCAACCTGGTGGACGTGTTCGTCCTGCCCGAATACCGGGGGCATGGCTACGGCAAGCAGCTGATCGGCGTGGTGCTGCGCCACCCCAGCCTGCAGAAGTTGCGGCGCTTCACGCTGGCCACCAAGGACTCGCATACCCTGTATGAACGCTTCGGATTTACCTCGCCGTTGTATCCAGAGACATTGATGGAGCGCTACTTTCCCAACATCTATTTATCCTGAGCGGACGCAACATGGCGACGTGAATCTGGAATCAGGCTTACGCTGATGGCTCATCAGAGGAAGTCTTATGCTCCAGATCGTCGTCCATGCCATTCTCGCGTTGGCATTGCTGGCGAGCAGTGCCAGCCATGCCGCCGACGCGGTACCCAATCCAGCGAAAGGTTCGCTCGTCATCATCGGCGGCGCCTTGCGTGCCGACAATGACGCCGTGTGGGAACGCATCGTCCAACTCGCGGGCGGAAAAGGCGCCCGCATCGCCGTGTTTGCTTCCGCCTCGGCCAGTCCCGAACGGGCCGGCAACTACCTGGTCGAGCGCCTGAACCGCTACGGCGCCGATGCCTTCTTCGTCCCGGTCGCCGAGCGCCTGGACGGCGCCGACCCGCGCGCCGCGGCCGACGATCCGAAGCTGGCCGAGGCCGTGCGCACCGCCGGCGGCGCCTATTTCTCGGGCGGCGACCAGGGCCGCATCACCGGCGTCCTGCGCCGGGCCGACGGCAGCAACACGCGGGTGCTCGACGCGCTGTGGGACATGTACCGGCGCGGCGGCGTGATCGCCGGCTCGAGCGCCGGCGCCGCCATCATGAGCAGCACCATGTTCGGCCATCCGCGCTCGATCCTGTCCACCCTCCAGCATGGCGTCGACGACGGCCGCCAGATCACGCGCGGCCTGGGCTTCATCGGCGACGACGTCTTCATCGACCAGCACCTGCTGGTGCGCGGGCGCTTTGCGCGCATGCTGCCGGCCATGCTGGCCAAGGGCTACAAGATCGGGCTCGGGATCGACGAGAACACGGCGATGGTGGTGGGGCCGAAGCGCGACGTCGAAGTGATCGGCTACCGCGGCGCGCTGCTGGTCGACCTGAGCGAGGCCGCCACCCGCGACGGCAGCTTCAATCTCGCCAACGGGCGCCTGAGTTACCTCGACAATGGCGACCGCTTCAACCTGGCCACCAAGACCTTCACCCCGGCGCCGGAAAAGGCGCATGGCAAGGTCGACGCCAAGAAGCCGTACTGGCGCGGCCCGCTGTTCTCGGCCGACATCCTCGGCAACGGCACGGTGGTCGACCTGATGGCCAAGCTGATCGACAGCGACCAGGCGGATGCGATCGGCCTGTCGCTGGACAGCCCGAATGCCGAGCGGCCCGACCTGGGCTTCGAGTTCAAGCTCAGTCGCGTGAACGAGAGCGTCGGCTACCAGTCGGCGTTCAGCGAAGCTTATTCCGTCTATAACGTGCGGCTCGATATTCGGCCGATCGTGGTGCAAAGGCCGCTGTATCAATATCGATGAGCTTAGAATAGCGCGATCTCTTATTACCGAGGAATCGCGATGCGCCGTCTCCTGATCCAGTCCTTCGCCGCGCTGCTGCTGGGCGTGACGTTCCTGCCGCAGGTAGGGGCCGCCCAACCGGCCACGGTCCGACTCGACTACACCCATAGCGGCAATGCGCTGTCCGACCAATATGCGATCGAGCGCGTGGTGATCGAGCCGTTGCCGTGGCCGGGCAGCCTCGCGCGCAACCTGGACGAGACCAATCGCGGCCAGAACCGCGTGGAGGTGGTCGATGCGAAGACCGGCGACCTGCTGTATTCGCGCGGCTTCTCGACCGTGTTCGGCGAGTGGCGCACCACCGAGGAAGCGAACCGGATCAGTCGCTCGTTCCAGGAGTCGGTGCGCTTCCCGCAGTTCGCGCAATCGGTGCGGGTGCGCATCCTCAAGCGCGACGAGCGCAACCAGTTCTCGGTGGCCTGGAGCGTCGAGGTCGATCCGAATGCGCAAGAGGTCATCCGGCGCCAGCCGCCGGCCCTGGCGAAACCGATCGCGATTCATTCGAGCGGCCCGTCGCCCGACAAGGTCGACCTGCTGATCCTGGGCGACGGCTATACCCAGCGCGATATGAAAAAATTCGAGCAGGATGCGCGCCGCCTGACGAAGCACCTGTTCACGGTCTCGCCGTTCCGCGAGCGCGCCAAGGATTTCAATGTGTGGGCGATGGCGGTGCCGACCGAGCAATCGGGCATCAGCCGCCCGTCGACCGGCGTGCACAATCCGTCCGCGCTCGGCACGCGCTACGACATCTTCGGCAGCGAACGCTATGTGCTCACGCTCGACAACCGCGCGCTGCGCGACATTGCCCAGCACGCGCCGTACGAATTCATCGAGATCCTGGTGAATAACGAGACCTATGGGGGTGGCGGCATCTTCGGCCAGTTCAGCACCGCGGCGGCAGGCAACGACTGGGCCGACTACCTGTTCGTGCACGAATTCGGCCACCACTTCGCGGGCCTGGCCGACGAGTACTACACCTCGCCGGTGGCCTACCAATCGGCCAGCGGCCGGATGGAGCCGTGGGAACCGAACGTCACAGCGCTGCGCGACCCGGCCAACCTGAAATGGAAGCGTCACGTGAAGGAAGGCACGCCGCTGCCGACGCCGTGGCAGAAGGAGCAGTACGAGGAAGAGTCGCGCGCCTACCAGAAGAAGCGGGCCGCGCTGCGTTCTGAAAATCGTCCGGAATCCGAGATGAGCGCCTTGTTCCATGAAGACCTGAAGCGCACCAACGCGCTGTTTGCGCAGCAGCCGCACCGGCACGCGATCGGCGCTTTCGAGGGCGCGAACTACGAGGCCAGCGGCTACTACCGGCCGGCGATGCAATGCCTGATGTTCGACCGCAGCGACAAGTTCTGCCCGGTGTGCCAGGACGGCATCAGCGACATCATCGACCTGTATGCAGGCCCTGTTCAACGGTAATCTTTGCTTACAACTCTGACAATTTGACTGTGGGCTGTCTAACAGACCCGGCGCGGCGATGAGCCTATTCTGGAATCACTGAAGAACAACAACGACTGCACAGGCAACCCGATCTGTGCAGAGACCTACCAGAAAGGAAACACATCATGAACAAACTGCTCGCTACCCTCATCGCCGGCCTGATGGCTACCGCTGCTCACGCTCAAACCACCGCTCCAGCCGCGATCGCCGCGGACAATCGCATCGTCAAGGCCGAAGCGAATGCCGAAAAAGACGTGATCAAGGCAGAACAGAAAGAAATCAAGACCGCCATCAAGGCGGACGAAAAAGTGAACAAGACCATGGCCAAGGCCGCCGAGACCAAGTCGAAGGCCCACGCCAACCTGGTCGAGTCGCACACCGACGCGGCTGCGAACGTGGCCAAGGCCGATCCGGAAGACCGCGCCAAGGCGATGGCCAAGGCTGAAGAGAAAGTGGCTGACGCCAATCTGAAAGCCGAGAAGAAAATGATCAAGGCCGACGAGAAAGTGCTGAAGGCACAAGTCGATGCGGCAGCCGACAAGGCCACCGCTGCGGCCAAGACCGAGCAGGTGCGTGCTGAAGCGCAAGCCGACGTGCACAAGGCTGCTGCTCGTAACTAAACGGACCTTCGCTGACACCGCGCCTTCGGGCGCAATGAGCCCCAATACCGGATGACGGTGTTGGGGCTTTTTGTATTGCTGGCTTAGCCGAGCACTTTCGTCGGAAGGCATGCGACAGCGCAAGCCGTCGATTTCCGAGTGAGTATCAAATCAGATGTCTGATGCCATCGGGAACTTTCATGCTTGCACAGGTCAAGTCACTGCTCCAGCATTTCACGCAATCCAGTCGCCTGCTGCGCTTGCACACTCCGCTGGGATCGGAAGTGTTGCTGGCCGAATGTGTACGCGGCGAGGACGCGCTGAGCGAGGGTTATGCGTTCACGATCAGCGCCTTGTCCGAGGATGCTGGCCTGTCCCTGCGCCGCTTGCTGGGCCAGCCTGCGTTACTGGAGCTGGCCACTGCGTCCGGAGTCGGAAGCAGGCCGTTTCACGGTCACCTGACCTCGGTCGAGTTCAATGGTGCAAATGGCGGCATGGCGCGCTATACGCTGATGCTGCAACCCTGGTGCGCCTTTCTCGAGCATGGTCGTGATAGCCGGGTTTTCCAGAACAAGAATGTGTTCGACATCCTGGAGGCGATCTTTCGTGCCTGGCAGGGACGGGGCACACTGGCGCCGGCGTGGCGTTTCGATATCGCGGACAGGGGCGTCTATCCCGTTCGCAGCCTGAGCACGCAGTATCAGGAGAGCGACTGGGCGTTTGCCCAGCGCCTGATGAGCGAGGAAGGGCTGTTTTACTACTTCGAACACCAGGGCGACCCAACCAGCCGCAGCCTTGGCAGTCATCAACTGGTCGTCGCGGACCATAACGGAGCGTTCAGGGCGAATGCCCAGGCCGACGTCCGGTTCAGCCGGCCCGGTGCGGTCATGCGCGAAGACAGCATGGATCGCTGGCGCCATGAGGCGCAGCTCCTCACTACCGGCGTCGCGCTGCACAGCTGGGACTACCGGTCCGGCGGCAAGCGCCCGGTCCTGTCGGAAGGCATACAGGCAGCTTTCGTGCACATGGTCAGCAACGACGCGCCAGGACAGTATGCCTATCCGAACCGGGATCAGGGACAGCGCATCGCCGACAACCAGATGGAGGCACTGGAAACCCGTAGCGAGTGTTTCATCGGCGCGGGAACGGTGCGCACGCTGGCGCCGGGGACGAGTTTTAAATTGAGCGGTCACGCCTGCCATGATGCAGAAACAGGTGCGGACGCGGGCCGGTTTCTCGTGACACGAGTTCGCCATCTGATGCACAACAACCTGACGGCGGAAATGAAGGCGGGAATCGTCCAGGCGATTGGCAATGCGCCTCTGAGCGACGCCATCACGGCGGAACAACAGGACAGTCTGCATGCGGTTGGACAGCACATCGGAGAGCGACCGGTCTACAGGAACCGCATCGATGCGATCCGCGCCCAGGTGACTTATCGGGCCAGCCGCTTCGACGGACACGGACTGCTATTGCATCCCCGTCCCACGATCCACGGCCAGCAGACGGCCATCGTCGTCGGACCGCCCGGCAGCGTCGTTCACACGGACCGGGATCATCGGGTCAAGATCCAGTTCCACTGGCAGCGGGGGCGTGCCGACCATCCGAGCCACAGCCGTCTCGAGCATCCGCATCCGGACGGCCATGCCGGCGCGCCGGGCGACGATACGGCGGGCACCTGGGTGCGCGTCCTTGCCGGGCTGGGGCCGCTGGCAGGTGCGAACTGGGGCGGGCATGCCGTGCCGCGCGTGGGACAGGAAGTGCTGGTCGATTTCCTCGATGGCGATATCGACCGGCCGGTCGTCGTCGGGGCGCTGTACAACGGTCGCGGGACGGTCGATGGCCAGCATAACCAGGCCGTTCACGGGCCGGGGGCATCGACCGGGAATGCGTCGGCCTGGTTCGCTGGCGAGGAAGGCGCGCACGGCCACCCGGCGGTTCTGTCGGGCCTGAAAAGCCAGGCAATGGGGGCGAGCCAGGAAGGCCATGGCGCCTATAGCCAGCTCGTGTTCGATGACAGCGCTTCACAGGCGCGGGTGACTTTGCAGAGGCATGCCGCCGGCCACAAGGACAGCGACGAGCTCAGTCTGGGGAATTTGCGGCATCAGACCGATAACCAGCGCCTGCAGCCGGTGGGGCTTGGCATCGAACTGAAAACCGGGCACGGGGCGGCATTGCGCGCTGGCGGCGGGATGCTGTTATCGACGGATGTCTCGCGCATGGCGCAGCTGGATTCCAGTGGCGCGCTGGCGCAGCTTGGCGAAAGCGAGAGTCTGCAACGGGCGCTGGCGTCGACTGCGCAGAAGCATCTTGCTGTGCTTAAGCAGGCCGGTGACGACGCTCAGGCTGGCCAGGATGAATTGCCTGCGATCGCGCAGCTGGCCCATACCGTCGAAGTCCTCAATGGTTCGGCCGGCGACGAGGCTGGGAAAGGGCAGGCGGTGGCCTATCAGGAGCCGCTTTTTCAGTTGTCGAGTCCAAAGGGAATCGTTGCCGTGACGCCTGCGAATGCGGTGTTTTCTGCAGGGCTGACTTCGAACATCAGCGCGGGACAGGACATCAATTTCGCGGCGCAGGGTGCCTGGCATCACGTCACGGCGAGCGGTATCAGCCTGTTTACCTATGGGAAGGCAAGCAATGGCAGCAAGCCCAATCAGGAGACCGGGATCAAATTGCACGCTGCGAGTGGGAAGGTAAGTAGTCAGAGTCAGTCGGATGCGACGCGGATTACGGCTGACAAGACAATTACCGTGGCGAGCATCACGAAAACCGTATCGGCTTCGGCGAAGACGCATCTGTTGATGACCGCGCAAGGGGCGGTTCTCAAGCTTGAAGGCGGCAACATCATGTTGCATGCGCCGGGAAAGGTGGAATTCAAGGCTGGCAAGAAAGAGCTGGGTGGGCCTGTTAGCGTTTCAAGCAAGGAGATTGCTAACAAGATTAGCGAGTTGAACATCAAGCGCGATCTTGCCATCGAGTATGTGGATGCGGACGGCAATGCTCTTATGGATGAACCAATCAATCTTCACTTTAACAACCAACCTGCTAAGACGGTAAGTTTAGATTCCAGTGGCAAAGCAGTTATCAAAAATGCACCGCTGGGCCCTTTTCGTGCTAATCAACCACGGCGCCAGCGGGAGATTAAATGACTGCGAATCGTATCCCATCAAGATCTGTATCACGGCAGGAGCAGTGCATTGATCTCCCCGGAGAGTCTGTTAGTTGTTGGCGCTCCAGTGACAACCTTAGAGTAGTTCTAAGGAAACATCGGGATGTCTTCTTTGACGTCAATCTTAAGCCTGGTGCCACCTACACAGTCGAGGCTGTATCCGATTTCTATTATCCGCTGTCAAAAAAGCTTGTAAGAAAGGTCGATTTCAAGGACGGAGAGCGGTTGCATCTGTGGGTCGGGCGAGGGTTTAAGGGAGACCTGGTTCTGAAGCAGGGGGCGACGATCATCGGAAGTTTTACTGTTTCGGTGCTCGATACGGAAGAATATGGGACAGATCCAAAAATAAAGCCAGAGCCGTTGATGGTTCTTTTGGGTAGTCGTGAAATGCAGAATTCTATCCTGCATCAGCCCAATGATCCATATGGGCTGTTGAGAATGAGGGATTTCTTCAATCCTCAATACGATCCCAAGGTTGCAATACTGCGCGATTACGGAACGAGGTACGAATATAGTTGTACAAAGGGTGATCCAGAAATAAGCGACTATGTTTGTGTGACTGAAGCGGCTAGCAGCGATTTGCAGGAGCACGTAAGGGGTAGGCTGGATGATGGGAGTGCAGTGGAAGGTGACATCAGCCAGATTTTCGTTGCACCAACAATTGACCAGAAGCCATCTGGCCTATATGCAGCACTTGCTGCCACAATTTCCAATATTTCTGGAAATGAGTATCTGACCTCTAACTGGTTTAAAGAGAGTGCTGGATATTTGCAGGAGAACTGGCGGTCCTTGGATAAATTCTTATGCGGGTACGGGTGGAAAAGAAAGCAAAAGGAAAGTACAGAGTAGTCTTCAGAGGACGACCTTTGAGTAAGATTGCTGCTCAAGCAATAGGGGCAGGTGCGCAGGTGAAGACGGTTTATCACAGCACACCGATGGGTGCCGGGAAAAGTGCGTTCTTGGATGGCGGCTTCGCTCGTGATGGTAAGTCAGGTTACGGAGGAATGAAGCGAATAATACTTACGTCCTCAGAGAACTTTCGAGGAGGGATGAAGATTCAAATCATCGGCACTGTCATCGATATTATTGGTGATGTGAATGATGTCTACTTCAAGGAAGAAGGAAGCAAAGACCTGTCTGAATTTCTCGGTCGTGCAGGAGTGTCTCTCATGAAGGCCGGAGCAACGGCTGTCATGGGAAGCGTGATTGCAGCACTCTTGGTCGCTGGAGCAGCTATATTTTTTACCGCAGGCGTGCCAGTGGTTTTGGGAATGGCGATCGTAGCAGGAGGGTATATCTTAGCAGCAACAATTGTGGATAAGGTTGATAGTCACTTCGGTATCAAAGAGGCGGTGGCGGAGCGTACGAGATGATTGGCGATATATCCTGTAAAACTCTAGGACTTTCGTTTTCAATTTTGACTATAGGGACGGTCGGTGGGTGGGCAATGGTGTCGGAAGTGGCTGGCAACGAAGCTGGGGTTAGTTTTCTTATCACTGGATCTTTAATTCAGATAATCATATTTTTATTGCAGCTAACTATTTTCTTCTGCATGGGTAAAAGATTATTAATTCAATTAATTTTTTTAGCCGCATGCGGAATCTCGTTGGCTTGGTTCATGTTTGCGCTAGTTGCTCCAGTATTGTGGATGGGTGTCGTGAGTGTCGAGGTTAAATCGGTCGTTTTGGTGGCGCTAATCCTATTGAGTGCTATCAATATCATGGAGTCTTTCAAGAAGTTTGATGAGAGGTGGGGCGGGATTGATGCCAGAATTCGAATCAAGAAGCTTGGCATGGTTGGGAATGTAGTGAACTGGGACGGTTTGATAAGGTTTATGAGGATCGAGGCGGATTTGTATATCCCGGGTTTTTCTCAAGGAATGTCCGTGATAATTTCTATTCTTATGCTTGTCTCCATGCTCATCGGTTTAAATCTCAGGCACGTATTTCCAACGTTTAGTGCATTTGCTTGGGGAATACCTTCGGCGCTGACGGTTGCTTTTTTATTTCAATTGATTGGGTTTAATTTGGCGCAGGCTGGAAAAGTAAGGATGTTGGAAAAGGAGTATCAAGTCATATTTCGGCAGGCGATATGACAGCCGTAAAATGGTCGCACCCTCGCGCAGCTGAAAAAACGCCGGCATGTAGCCGGCGTTCGTCAAACTTGGTGTTGGAGCTTGAGTCCACGTCGATACTGCGCTCAGATTCCCTCAGCCGCCCGCATCGCCAAATCCTGCGCCTTCAACCTCGCCACCAACGCCTTGCCCTTGCGCGCCCGCTTGCCAAAGTGCGGCTCCAGCCCCGACGCGAACAACTCCACCGTCCGTGCCTTGTCACCCGACCAGGTGCCAACCACATTCACACCCTTCTGCGTGATCGGCTGCGCCGCAAGCATCTTCTCCTTCGGCTCCAGCTCCATCAGGATCACACCGCGGCCGCCATTGGTCAGCGTCTTCATCTCGTCGATGCCGAATACCAGCACGCGGCCCTTCTCGGACAGGCAGGCCACCGCGCCGGCATTGTCCGCAACAACCCGCGGTGGCAGCGGCGTGGCGCCTTCGTTCAAGGTAATGAACGACTTGCCACCCTTCAGACGGCTGACCATGTCGCCAGCCTTGGTAAGGAACCCGAACGCATCCGAGGTCGAAATCAACAGGCGCGTCTCCGGATTGCCCGCGAAGTAGTGCAGGATCCGCACACCACCCGACAAATCGACCAGCGTGGTGATCGGCACACCATCCCCACGCGCCCCAGGCAGCGCATTCACCGGCACCGAATACACCTTGCCGTTGTCGCCGATGCCCAGCAGATGATCCACCGTGCGGCATTCAAACGCCTTGTACAGCGAGTCGCCGGCCTTGAAGGTGAACTGCGCCGGATCGTGTCCGATGCCGGTGCGCGCGCGCACCCAGCCTTTTTCCGAGACGATCACCGTCACCGGCTCGTCAATGACCTTCTGCTCGGCTACCGCGCGCTGCGCTTCCTCGATGATGGTGCGGCGGTCGTCGCCGTACTGCTTGGCGTCCGCTTCGATCTCGCGGATGATCAGGCGCTTCATCGACGATGGATTCTCGAGGATGTCCTCGAGCTTCTCTTTCTCGTTGCGCAGTTCTGCCAGCTCTTGCTGGATCTTGATCGCTTCCAGGCGCGCCAGCTGGCGCAGGCGGATCTCGAGGATGTCCTCGGCCTGGCGTTCGCTCAGGCGGAATTCCTCGATCAGCGCCGCTTTCGGCTCATCCGAATTGCGGATGATGGCGATCACCTTGTCGATGTTCAGCAGGACGGTCTCGCGGCCTTCCAGGATGTGGATGCGGTCGTTGACCTTGCCCAGCTTGAATTCGGTCCGGCGTTTGACGGTCGTGAATCGATAATCGATCCACTCCTGGATGATCGTGCCCAGGCCTTTCTGGCGCGGACGGCCGTCGCCGCCGATCATCACCATATTGATCGGCGCGGAACTCTCGAGCGAAGTATGCGCGAGCAGCATCAGCATGAACTCGCCCTGGTCGACGTTCTTCGACTTCGGCTCGAACACCAGGCGCACCGGGGCGTCGCGGCCCGATTCGTCGCGCACCGCGTCGAGCGCGCCCAGGATCGTGTTCTTCAGCGCCAGCTGTTCCGGCAGCAGCGCCTTCTTGCCGGCCTTGACCTTCGGATTGGTCAGTTCTTCGATTTCTTCCAGCACGCGCTGCGACGAGCAGCCCGGCGGCAGTTCATGCACCACCGCCTGCCACTGGCCGCGCGCCAGTTCTTCGATCTTCCAGCGCGCGCGCACCTTCATCGAGCCGCGGCCCACCGCGTACATGTCGGCGATCGTTGATGCCGGCGTGATGATCTGGCCGCCGCCCGGGAAGTCCGGGCCGGGGATGTGGGTCATCAGCTCGGCGTGGGTGATCTTGGGGTTGCGGATCATCGCCACCGCCGCCGCCGCCACCTCGCGCAGATTGTGCGACGGGATCTCGGTGGCCAGGCCGACCGCGATGCCCGATGCGCCGTTGAGCAGCACCATCGGCAGGCGTGCCGGCAAGGTGCGTGGTTCGGTGGTCGAGCCGTCGTAGTTCGGTTGCGAGTCGACCGTGCCCATGTCGATCTCGTCCATCAGCAGGCGCGAGATCGGGGTCAGGCGGGCTTCGGTATACCGCATCGCCGCGGCGCCGTCGCCGTCGCGCGAGCCGAAGTTACCCTGGCCATCGATCAGCGGGTAGCGCAGCGAAAAGTCCTGGGCCATGCGCACCAGCGCGTCGTACACCGACTGGTCGCCGTGCGGGTGCAGTTTGCCGAGCACGTCGCCGACCACCGCAGCCGACTTGCGCGGCTTGGCGGTCGGGCCCAGGCCCAGTTCGTTCATCGCGTACAGGATGCGGCGCTGGACCGGCTTCTGGCCGTCCGACACGTCCGGCAGCGCGCGGCCCTTGACCACCGAGACGGCGTAGTCGAGGTAGGCGCGCTCGGCGAAGGTGGACAGGGTGAGCGTCTCGACGTCCGAGGGCTCGTGTTGCTGTTCAAAGAGACTTGGTTGATTCGTCATGATGTGTGTTCGATATTCTGCGGACGTTCTTGGATGTGCGGAGAAACTTGGGTCCCCGCCTGCGCGGGGAGTCGGTGTCGCCAATGGCGGCGACGACGTGCCTGGACCAGTGGCCGGAAGACCGTCGTTCCCGGCCTCGTCGGCCACCTTGGCGGGAACCCAAGTTCAGCTAGCAAACCGTAGCCTCATCAGATATCCGCCTCCGTCTCGTTCCCGTGTTCCTCGATCCACGCGCGGCGCGCCGCGGCTTCGCCTTTGCCCATCAGCATATTGAAACGCGATGCCGATTCGGCCAGGTCGTACTGGCCGAACGACACCGGCAGCAGGCGGCGCGTGTCCGGGTTCATCGTGGTTTCCCACAACTGCTCGGCGTTCATCTCGCCCAGGCCCTTGAAGCGCGAGATGCTCCACACGCCTTCCTTCAGGCCTTCTTTCTTCAGCTTGTCCTCGATCGCCAGCAGCTCGCCATCGTCCAGCGCATACAGCTTCTGGATCGGCTTCTTGCCGCGCGCCGGCACGTCGACGCGGTACAGGGGCGGACGCGCGATGCAGATATTCCCGTTGCGGAACAGGGCAGGGAAGTGCTTGAAGAACAGCGTCAACAGCAGCACCTGGATGTGCGAACCGTCGACGTCCGCATCGGACAGGATGCAGATCTTCCCGTAGCGCAGGCTGGTCAGGTCGGGTGAATCGTCCGGGCCGTGCGGATCGACGCCGATCGCCACCGAGATATCGTGGATCTCATTGTTGGCGAACAGGCGGTCGCGGTCGGTCTCCCACGAGTTGAGCACCTTGCCGCGCAGCGGCAGGATGGCCTGGAATTCCTTGTCGCGGCCCATCTTGGCTGAGCCGCCGGCCGAGTCGCCCTCGACCAGGAACAGCTCGTTGCGCGTGATGTCGCTCGACTCGCAATCGGTCAGCTTGCCCGGCAACACTGCCACGCCGGACGACTTCTTCTTCTCGACTTTTTGCAGCGAACGCAGGCGCGACTGGGCCTGCTTGATGACGAGTTCGGCCAGCTTCTTGCCGTACTCGACGTGCTGGTTCAGCCACAGCTCGAGCGGCGGTTTGGTAAACGTCGACACCAGCTTGAGCGCATCGCGCGAGTTCAGGCGTTCCTTGGTCTGGCCCTGGAATTGCGGGTCCAGCACCTTGGCCGACAACACGAACGAGACACGCGCGAACACGTCTTCCGGCAGCAGCTTGACGCCCTTCGGCAGCAGGCCGTGCAGCTCGACGAAGTTCTTCACGGCGCCATACAGGCCGTCGCGCAGGCCGGCTTCGTGGGTGCCGCCGCTCACGGTCGGGATCAGGTTGACGTAGGACTCGCGCACCACGCCGCCTTCCTCGGTCCAGGCCACCACCCAGCTGGCGCCTTCGCCCTCGGCGAAGCTGTCGTCGCCGGCGGCGGCGAATTGCTCGCCCTCGAACAGCGGAATCACGGTTTCGCCGGTCGAGCTTTGCGCCAGCGCTTCGTTCAGGTAGCCGCGCAGGCCTTCGTCGTAGCGCCAGGTCTGGACGTCGCCGGTCTTGCCGTTGGTGAGCGTGACGGTCACGCCCGGCAGCAGCACTGCCTTCGAGCGCAGCAGGCGCTGCAGGTCGCCCAGCGGGATGTTCGGGGAATCGAAATATTTACCGTCCGGCCAGGCGGTGACGCGGGTGCCGTTCTTCTTGCCGCCACGCTCGGCAGGGCTGGAGGTCAGCGGCTCGATGACGTCACCGTCGGCGAACACCAGGCGGTGCTGGCCGTTGCCCTGGTCGTCCTTGCGCCACACCTCGATTTCCAGGCGCTTCGACAGCGCGTTGGTGACCGAGACGCCGACGCCGTGCAGGCCGCCCGAGAAGGCATAGGCGCCGCCCGAGCCCTTGTCGAACTTGCCGCCGGCGTGCAGGCGGGTGAACACGATCTCGACCGTGGACACGCCTTCTTCCGGGTGGATGCCCACCGGGATGCCGCGGCCGTCGTCCTCGACCGTGATCGAACCGTCAGGGTTCAGGGTTACGCCGATGTTCTTGCAGTGACCGCCCAGCGCTTCGTCGGAGGCGTTGTCGATCACTTCCTGGATGATATGGAGCGGATTCTCCGTCCGGGTGTACATGCCCGGGCGCTGTTTCACAGGTTCGAGTCCCTTGAGG
>DDKG01000031.1 GCA_002339265.1 Massilia sp. UBA2604
CGGCCGGCCTTGTCGACGATCTCGAAGCCGCCAAATCGCAGCGCTTCGAGTTCACGGTCGACGCCGAACTCGACGACGCTGTACTGTTCGCTGTTATAGATCATGTTCATGATGACTCCTTCGATCAGAAATTAGTGCAACCCTGCCGCATGGCGGCGTACGGCAGGCTGTTCACTTCGCTTCAGAGGTGGGGCTGTCCGGACCGATTTCAAGACCGTCGATGCATCATGCGTGAACGGTCGGGTCCAGTGCCAACAGCTGATCGTATGGCGGCGCTGCAAGCCACGATCGCAACTGATCAAGGTGTTCGCTGCTCGCCACACCGATAAACAGGCGTCGAGGGCGTTGGCGCAGCAGTCGATTCAATGTTACACGCAAAACGAGATTGCCGTCGCAGCACAGGCAACCGGGGGCGATGCGCACCACTTGCAGCCCGGGACCGGTTTCCAGCGGCGTGGCGGCCACGCCCAGGCCTTCGAGGATGACCGCGCTGAAGTCTTTGGACGTGTCTGCGCCGCTGTCGGGAACGACAGCAGGCGCGGATACCAATGCGGGAGGAATGGCCAGCAGCGCCGCGATCGCCTGTTCGCGTGCGGCGGCGCTGGCCCCAAGAACGAGGACGGTGGCCGCAGGGGCCATCATCCCCCTTTCTTGGCGAGCTTGCCCGGTTCGACGCCGAGCTGCTTGAGCTTGCGGTACAGGTGAGTACGCTCAAGGCCGGTCTTCTCGGCCACGCGCGTCATGCTGCCGCCTTCGCGGCCCAGGTGGTGCTCGAAATACATGCGCTCGAAGGCGTCGCGCGCCTCGCGCAGCGGCAGGTCGAACGACAGCGTATAGCCGGTGCCCTCGCCCTGCGACACCGCATGCACCATGCGTGAACCGTTGCCCATGCCGACGCCGGGGCCTGGCTGCACGCTGGGGGCCGCGAACATCGGGGCGCTGGGCGCGGCGATGGCGGCGTCGCTGGCCACCGGCGGCGCGCTCGGCGCGATCGGACGCGGCGGCGCCATCGGTGCGCGCGCCACCTCTTGCGCGCGGGTCAGGCCCTGCTGGACCGCCTTGAGCAGCTTTTGCAGGGCAATCGGCTTTTCGAGAAAATTGAGCGCACCGATGCGGGTCGCCTCGACCGCCGTATCGATGGTCGCATGGCCCGACATCATGATGACCGGCATCGTCAGCAAGCCGTCGCGCTGCCACTCCTTGAGCAGGGTCACGCCATCGGTATCCGGCATCCAGATATCGAGCAGCACCAGGTCTGGCGTCGCGGCCGCACGCGCCTCGCGCGCCTGCTGCGCGTTCTCGGCCAGGGTGATGGCATGGCCTTCGTCGCCGAGAATCTCCGACAGGAGTTCGCGGATGCCCATTTCATCGTCAACTACGAGTATGTTCGCCATCGTTTCTACCTTCCTGATCTTCTACCCGTCACGTGTGCAATTTTATAAGTTTTTTTGCACTTAAGCCAAGTTTGATGATGGAGCCAACTTTAACAGCAAAATCGACACCGCCGCGCCAGTTCCATCGCTGCGGTTGCCAACGTCGATCCGGCCGCCATGTTCGTCCACGATTTTCTTGACCATGGGCAGGCCCAGGCCGGTGCCGCGGGCCTTGGTGGTGACGTAGGGTTCGAAGGCGCGCGCCAGGATGCGCGGCGCGAAACCGGGGCCGTTGTCGACGATCGCCAGGCGCACCGCGGTGCCCGCGAGGCCGTCGGCGCCGGTGTAGTGGATCGTCTCGGTGCTCACGTCCACGCGCGGCGGCGGCGCGTCAGGGCCGCGGTCGACCAGCGCATCCTGGGCGTTCTGCACCAGGTTGTGGATCACCTGGCGCAGCTGGGTGGCGTCGCCCATCACGCGCGGCAGCTGCGGCGCCAGGCTGGCGTGGATGACGTCGTTGCCGTCCTCGGCCAGGTAGAGGTTCAGGATTTCTTCGATCAGGCCATTCAGGTCGAGCGTCTCGAGCATGGCCGGCGGCGTGCGCGCATAGTCGCGGAAGTCGTCGACCATGCGCTTCATGGCGTCGACCTGGTTGACGATGGTGGTGGTGCCGCGCTTGAGCAGCTCGGCCTCTTTCGGCGGCAGGCTGTCCTCGAGCTTCATCTGCATGCGCTCGGCCGCCAGCTGGATCGGCGTGAGCGGGTTCTTGATCTCGTGCGCCAAGCGCCGCGCCACTTCGCCCCAGGCCACCGAGCGCTGGGCCGTGATCACGTCCGAGATATCGTCGAACACCACGATGAAGCCGCTGTCGGCGCCCACCGGCAGGCGCGAGCCGCGCGCCAGCAGCACCAGGTCGTGGTCGTGCTCGTCGCCGCTGCCACGGCGCGGGATCTCGATCTGCTGCTGCCAGTGCGCGCGCTTGCGCCGCTCGGCCGCCGAGTGCGCGCTCTGGGCCGAGAAGGCGCGCGTGATGCAGTTCGAGAAGTGCTCCAGGCCCGGGATCTTCGCCAGCGGCCCGGCCATCGCGCCCGGTTCCACCTGCAGGATGCGGTAGGCCGCGTCGTTCGAGTTCACCACCAGGCCTTCGGCGTCGAGCACGATCACGCCGGCCGACATATTCGCCAGCACCGACTCCAGGTGGGCCTTGGCGCTTTGCAGCGCGGCGCGGTTGCGTTCGACCGCGCTCCTGGCCTCGAACAGCTGGCCGGTCATCGCATTGAACGATTGCGTCAGGGTGCCCAGTTCGTCCTTGGTCTGGACGATGGGCCGCGGCGACAGGTCGCCCTCGGCCACCGCCTGCGTGCCTTCGGCCAGCACCAGCAGCGGCTGCGCCAGGTTGCCGGCGATGAGGAAGGCGCTGCCGACGGCGCCGAAGATCGCCAGCAGCAGGGTCAGGGACAGCATCCCGATATACATCTTGCGCAGGCCGGTGCGCGCTTCCAGCCGCAGGCGGTATTCGCTGTAGGCCGAGCGCAGCACCTCGGCGTTCGAGGCCAGGTTGACCGGCACCGACTGCAGCAGCTGGAGGTAGCGCTGCGGTGCGCCGGGCGGCTCGGGCACGGCCAGCACCACGCGCAGGCGCAGGCCGGTAACGGCGTCCAGTGCGCTCGAGACGCCGTCGAGTCCCTCCTCGCTCAGGTCGCGGTCGACGCCGCCTTCGGCCAGCGCATACCCGCCCGGCATGGCGGCGCTCTTCAGCATGCGTTCGTTGGGGGCGTCGGCGGCAAGGTTGGCGCCGCGGTCTTCCAGCGCCGCGGCCAGCACCGCGCCCTTCTCGTCGACCAGCATCGCGCTCTGCAGGCCGCTGGTGTCGGCCAGCAGGCGCGCCAGCACCGGCTG
>DDKG01000319.1:0-209 GCA_002339265.1 Massilia sp. UBA2604
GTCGGCTCGAGCGCGGCGATGATGTCGACCAGCTTGTCGGGATCGGTCTCGTTGATCTCGATGTCGAACACGTCGATCGCGGCGAACTTCTTGAACAGCACGCCCTTGCCTTCCATGACCGGCTTCGACGCCAGCGGACCGATATTGCCCAGGCCCAGCACGGCGGTGCCGTTGGAGATCACGGCGACCAGGTTGCCGCGCGCGGTGTA
>DDKG01000319.1:423-6834 GCA_002339265.1 Massilia sp. UBA2604
TCGCGCTGGTTCAGCAGGCCCTTGGTGGGCGCCACGCTGATCTTGCCGGGACGGGGAAACTGGTGATACTCGAGCGCTGCTTGACGCAGTTGCTGACGTAATTCTTCTTTTTTGTCAGATGACGAATCCATGCTGGGCAGCCTTCCTGAAGCAAAACGGGACTTTCGATTCTAGCAGACAGGAAGTTGTCAATGGCTACGTATTTTCACTGTACTTATGTGCGGTTGCAGCATTTCCCGGTCCGCCAGGCCGGGGCGGTACAATCGCCGCCATGCTTTCCGAATTCGACCTCATCAAGCGTTATTTCAAGCGCGAGCGCGCCGGCCGCCGCGACGTCGCGCTGGGCATCGGCGACGACTGCGCCCTGCTCGCCCCGACGCCAGGCCGCCAGATCGCGATCTCGTCCGACATGCTGGTCGAAGATCGTCACTTCTTTGCCGGCGCCGATCCCTTCATGCTGGGCCACAAGGCGCTGGCCGTGAACCTGTCCGACCTGGCCGCGATGGGCGCCCGGCCTGTCGCTTTTACCTTGTCCCTGGCGCTGCCGAAGGCCGACCCGGACTGGCTGGAAGGTTTTTCGCACGGCCTGTTCGCGCTGGCCGACGCGCACGATTGCGAACTGATCGGCGGCGACACCACCAAGGGGCCGCTGAATATCTGCATCACCGTGTTCGGCGAAACCGCGCCCGGCCACGCGCTGCGGCGCGCCGCGGCGCAACCCGGCGACGACATCTGGATCTCGGGCACCTTGGGCGACGCGCGCCTGGCGCTGGCCGGCTACTGGAAAGAGGTCGCATTCGACCAGGAGCTGCAGGCGCAGGCGGCGCCGAGGCTGCACATGCCGGCGCCGCGCGTGGCCCTGGGCCTGGCGCTGGCAGCCGCGCCGATCGCACATGCCGCGCTCGACATCTCGGATGGCCTGGTGGGCGACCTCGGGCACATCCTGGCCGCATCCGGCGTCGGCGCCACGCTCGACGTCGATGCGTTGCCGGCCGGCCCGGCGCTGGCGCGCCAGGACATTGCATTGCGGCGCCGCTTCACGGCGGCCGGCGGCGACGACTACGAGTTGTGCTTCACGGCCCCGCGCGAACGACGCGCGGAAGTCGCGGCGGCGGCAGAGCTGGCCGCCACGCCCGTCACCCGGGTCGGCACGATCGACGCCGCCCCCGGCCTGCGCCTGGTCGATGCGCATGGCGCGCCGCTCGACCTGGGACTCAAGGGTTGGGATCACTTCAGCGTCCCGTGAGCCGCCTCAATGCGATGACACGAACGCCGGATTGACCTGTGGCGGCAGCGCGAAGCTGGACCTCATGCGCCTGACTTCCTGCGCCGGGCTCACGCCGAACAGGCGCTTGAACTCGCGCCCGAATTGCGAGGCGCTTTCGTAACCCACGTCCGATGCCGCGACCGCCGCGCTGCGGTCGCTGCGCACCATGAGCAGGCGCGCCTGGTGCAGCCGGATCGATTTCAGATACTGGATCGGCGTGGTGCCGGTGACCGCCTTGAAATGATGGTGATAGGTCGGCACGCTCATGGCGGCGTCCAGCGCCAGGGCTTCCACCGTCAGCGGCTCGCGGTAGTCCGCGTGGATGCGCCGCAGGGTCTTGAAGATCTGGCCGAACTTTCCCTGCCGGGCCAGCGCCGCGCGCATGGCGCCGCCCTGCTCCCCGGTCAGCACGCGGTAATACAGCTCGCGCAGCAATCCGCGCCCCAGCACCGCCGCTTCCAAAGGATCGGCCAGCGCCTGCACCAGGCGCAGCACCGTCGCCGACAGGGCCGCGTCGAGCGGCGTCGAGACCATGCTCTTCGCGCTCGCTTCCGGCAGGCCGCCATGCTGGTGGATCTGGAGCAGCACGTCCGCCGCCAGTTCGAAGTCCAGATGCAGGTAGATGGCCAGCAGCGGCTCGGCGGCGCTGGCCTGGGTCTCCATGGTGAACGGCACCGGCGCGGCGACCGCCAGGTAGTGCTGCGCATCGTAGCGATATACCTCGCCGCCGAAATAGCCTTGTTTGCTGCCCTGGCACACGATCACGATGCCGGGGTCGTACAGCACCGGCGTGCGCGCCAGCGGGCGGTCGGAACGCAGCAGCCGGACGTCCGGCAGCGGCGTCAGGTTATATCCCTCCAGCGGGCTCAGGGATGCCAGCAGCTTGGCGGTGTCTTCACGGGCGCTCATAGGATTGGGCCAGAAATCGGTGGTTTTCGGCGTTTCGGGGACAAGTTCCGAGAATATCATGCCAGTCATCGCAACCAAGGGAGGAAGCATGAGCAAATCGATCTTCATCACCGGCGTCAGCAGCGGATTCGGACGGGCATTGGCGCAGGCGGCCATCGATGCCGGCCACCGGGTGGCCGGCACGGTGCGCAGCGCGGAGCAGGCCGACGCCTTCGCGGCCCTCGATCCCGCCCGCGCCTATCCGCAACTGCTGGACGTGACCGATACCGGCGCCATCGACGCCGTCGTCGCGCGGGTCGAGCGCGACGTAGGCCCGATCGACGTGCTGGTCAATAACGCGGGCTATGGCCATGAAGGCGTGCTGGAAGAATCGCCGCTCGACGAGATGCGCCGCCAGTTCGACGTCAACGTGTTCGGCGCGGTGGCCATGATCAAGGCCGTACTGCCCGGCATGCGCCGGCGCCGCAAGGGCCATATCGTCAACATCACCTCGATGGGCGGCACGATTACCATGCCGGGCATCGCCTATTACTGCGGCAGCAAGTTCGCCCTGGAAGGCATCTCCGATACATTGAGCAAGGAGCTGGCGCCCTTCGGCATCGCGGTCACCGCCGTGGCGCCGGGATCGTTCCGCACCGACTGGGCCGGACGCTCGATGGTGCGTAGCGCGCGCACGATCGGCGACTACGACGCCAGCTTCGAACCGGTGCGGCGGGCGCGCCTGGAAAAGAGCGGCAAGCAGCCCGGCGACCCGGCGCGGGCGGCTCAGGCCATCCTGCGCCTGATCGACAGCACGCAGCCGCCGGCCCACCTGCTGCTCGGCAGCGATGCACTGGCGCTGGTGCGCGCCGCGCTTACCGAACGGCTGGCGGAAATCGATGCCTGGGAGGCCGTGACACGCTCGACCGACGGCTGAGGCGAGCCAAAGCCGAATAGGGGCAGACTTCGCTTGACCAGACTCCCTACCAGAAGGTAGGATGACTGGATGAAGAAACTGTCCAATACGTCCGACGACATCCTGAGCTGCGCGCGCGCCCTGATCGTGGCCGGTGGCTACAACGGCTTCAGCTATGCGGATATCGCCGACGTGGTCGGCATCCGCAAGGCCAGTATCCACCACCACTTCCCGAACAAGGTCGACCTGGTCAAGGCCATCGTCGTGCGGCACCGCCAGGCGACGGAAGAAGGCTTTGCCGAACTACAGGGCGCCATCGGGGATCCCATGGAACAGTTGCGCGCCTATGTCGCGTACTGGGAAAAGTGCATCGAGGACCTGAGCGCGCCGTTCTGCGTATGCGCGCTGCTGGCCGGCGAGTTGCCGATCCTGCCGGCCGAGGTGGCGACCGAGGTGCGCGCCTACTTCAGGTTTCTGTCGGCCTGGATGGCCTCGATCCTGGAGCGCGGCGCGCAACTGGGCACGATGCGGCTGGCGCAGCCGCCCGCGGTCGAGGCCGAGGTGTTCATGGCGACCGTCCACGGCGCCATGCTGTCGGCCCGTGCCTATGGCGATCCGTCGGTATTCGGGGCCATTACGACGGCCCAGTTGCAACGGTTTGCGGCGCAGGCATAGCGCCGTCGGTCCGGTCCCACAGGCCGGATTTTTTTGAACGCAATTGCCTACCAACTAGTAGGCAGATGAATGGAGAATATCATGATCGACGATACCACCCTTGCCGCCCACGCCCATGAAGGCTGGCTCAAGCGCTACTACTTCGTGCGCGCCATCTTTTCCTTCTGCTGGGTGGTCGCGGTGCTGGCCATTGCCCGGCATTCGACGCTTGCCGGCGCCGTGCTGCTGGTCGCCTATCCCGCCTGGGACGCCTTCGCCAACCTGGTCGACGCCCGCCGCAGCGGCGGGCTGGCGGCGAACCGCACGCAGTTGCTGAACGTCGTGGCCAGCCTGGCCGTGGCGCTGGCGCTGGCCGTCGCCCTGCCCGACATGCACCGCGTGCTGGCCGTGTTCGGCGCCTGGGCAATCCTGTCCGGGCTGCTGCAACTGGGCACCGCGCTGCGCCGCTGGAAAACCCATGGCGCTCAGTGGGCGATGGTCCTGAGCGGCGCCCAATCGGCGCTGGCCGGGGCCGTGTTCATCGGGCAGGCGCGCATGCCCGCCGAGCCCACGGTCGCCACCGTGGCCGGCTACGCCGGCTTCGGCGCCTTCTACTTCCTGGTGTCGGCGCTGCTGCTGCAGTTCCGCCCGCGACGGCTCGAGGCCGGCTGACCGGCGGCTATTCCACTGACGATGCGGAGCAGATCACGGACTTCGAGCCCGGCCGTTCATCCGCATACGCCAGGGCCGCCCTGATCTCGATCCGCCAGGTCGTGCCGGCGCCGGGACCCGAATGCAGGGCTGCGTCGGCCTGGATGAGCCGGGCGCGCTCCTGCATGCCGCTCAGGCCCCAGTGCCCGGGCTTGTCCCGATCGCCGGCGCCGATGCCGCGTCCGTCGTCCCGTATGGTCAGCACCAGCGCCTTCGATCCGTACTCGACGATCACCTCGTGCTGCCGTGCATGCGCATGCCGAAAGGCATTGCAGATGGCTTCCTGTCCAATGGCGCATAGTTCCTGCTGTACGGTCGGATCGAGCGTCCGCGGCTTGCCTTCACAGCACAGCATGAACTGCTTGCCGGGCACGGCCTCCCCCTCTCCCGCCAGGCGCAGGCACTCATGCAAGGAAGGCAGATCACCCGAACCGGCACGCAAGCTGGCGATCTTGTCGCGCCCCTCGCGGATGGCAATATTGGCGTCGCGCAGGCAACGGCTCAGGGAGTTCCCTAACGCAGGTTCGGACTCAGGCAGCATTGCGCTCGCTTTCATCACGAAACCCTGGAAGGTCTGCAGCACGGTGTCATGCAGGTCGCGCGCGATGCGCTCGCGCTCTTCCCTTTCGGTCGCAGCCTTCAGTTCGTCCACCAGCCGGAGCATGATGAGCAGGAACAGCACCCAGCTTCCTGCAACGATGGTCAATACCGCATTGACCCAGATGACAGCAACGACCGGGACATTCCATGGGGGCGGCGGAAGCGTCATTCCGGTACCGATCTCCAGGAACGCATGCATCAATGCCGCGGCAGCCTGGATCACCATGATGGCAGCGGCCATACCGTAGGCAAGTCGCGCGCGTGATTTGCCGTGCTGCCACAGAAGCCATGCCATCCAGGCATTCGCAGCAACATACAACGGCGTCATGGCCACCACTCTCGAAGGCCTGTCGGGCCAGACCAGCGTCCACGCCACCGCGAGGACCGCAACCAGTAAAAGAAGCAGGAATAATGTGGATCGCTTGAATGGGCGACCAACGAACTGAGCAGTCCCGAATAAAAAGAGAATCTGCCCGCTTACCAGGAACAGCGTGTAGACAAGCGCGGCCAGGTGCGGATTGCCGATGACTTCCAGCGCATCGACAAGAACGGCAAAGGCGACCGAGAAGGAAGCGGCGGCCCATGGCCAAACACCGGAAATGCGCGGCGCCGAGACGTGAAGGATGGAAAAAATGACGCTGCCGACGAGCGATTTGATACCCACTACCACTGCCAGCGTGGGCTGATCGAGTTCCATGACGATGATCCAGGCTTTAACCAGAGAAAGAGCGCGCCGGCATCAGTGTAAAACATGGTTACCATTCAGGCAAACAAATGTCTTCACCAGAGCTAGGCGGCCTCTCCCTGCGCATCCTCCTCGCGCGGCGTCTTGCGGTCGTCATAGGGCCCGTACGTCATCCAGTAGTGCCGGAACGCGAGACGGATATTGTCGCGCAGCTGCTGGTCGTCCCACGGCTTGGTGTAGAAGCGGTAGATCGCGCCGCGGTTGATCGAATCGAGCACCGAATCCACCCCGGTATAGCCCGACAGGATGATGCGGATGGTCTCGGGGTACATCTCCTTGACCTTGCTGAGGAACTCGGTCCCGCTCATCACCGGCATGCGCTGGTCGCACAGGATCACGTGCACCCGGTACAGCGCCAGCAATTCGAAACCCTCGGCCGGCGAGGACGCGGTCAGCACGCGGTAGCCGTCGCGCCGGAACAGGCGATGCAGCGCGGTCAGGACGTTCGGGTCGTCGTCGACGATGAGCAGGGTCTGCACCTTGTCGTCGGCGGTCTGCTTTTCTTCGGGCTTGGCGCGGTTGGACAGCACCATCTCGGCCAGCTGGTCGGCCGGCAACCCGCGCGAAAAATAAAAGCCCTGGATCTGGTCGCAGCGGTGGCGCCGTAGATAGGCCATCTGGGCGCGCGTC
>DDKG01000085.1 GCA_002339265.1 Massilia sp. UBA2604
CCCGCGCGAAGTCAACGGCAAGAAGTATTACCAGCTGAGTTTCGTCGAGAACCGCGCCGAGGATGCGCACCGCCGCGAGAGCTTCCTGGTGGCCCAGGACGGCAGCGAGATCCTGGTCGACGACACCGAGTCAGACACCCTGCTCAGCCTCCAGGAATGGCGCCGCACCATCGAGCGCGTCGATATCAAGAGCGCCAACTGACGGCGCCCTGTCGGCGCTTCAACTGTCCAGGTGCGAGATCAGCAGCCGGCGCGGATCCTTGCCGGTCTCCGGCCCATGCTGGCCATCGACCGAAATCCCCACCGCCATGATGTCGATCAGCAGCAGCTGCAGGATGCGCGAGATCATCGACAGGAAGCTGGTGCTGTCCTCGCTGTGATCGACCGCCAGGCACACGCTGGCCTTGCGCGCCAGCGGCGACTGGCTGTTGCTGATGGCGATCACGTCGGCGCCGGCGGCGCGCGCGATGTCCACCGCCTGCAACAGCTCCGGCAGGCCGCCCGAATTCGACACCGCGATCACCACATCGCCCGGTCCCAGCAATCCCGCGGCCAGGGTGAACAGGTGGGCGTCGCCATACAGCGCGGTCGGAATCTTAAAGCGGAAGAATTTGTGCTGGCCATCCAGCGCCACCGCGCGTGAGTTGCCGAGCGCGTAGAACTCGACGCGCCGCGCCTTGCTCACCAGTTCGATCGCGCGGTCGAGCGAGCGCACGTCGAGCTGGTCCCTGAAGCGCAGGATCGCCGACACCGTGTTGTCGATCACCTTGGCCGACAGGTCGTGGGTGCTGTCGCTCATGCGCACCTGGCTGTGGCGCACGGGGATCGCGCCAGTCAGGCTGCTCGCAAATTTCAGCTTGAATTCGGCCAGTCCCTGGAAGCCCAGCGAGCGGCAGAAACGGATCACGGTCGGCTGGCTCACGTCGGCCAGGCGCGCGATCTCGGCGATCGGTTCGTTCAGCACCGTGCGCGGATGCTCGAGCACCAGCGTCGCCACGCGCGCTTCGGCCGGCGACAGCTCTTCGCGCAGTTGCCCGATGCGTTCCATCAGCGTGTTAGCGCCGCTGCGGCCGCGCAGGTGCTCCGCCAGGATGGTGGCCACGCCGTGGAAGGCGGGGTTCGGCGTGACGATCACATAGGTCGGGATGTCGGCCAGGTAGTCGGAAAAGCGGCCCTTGGCCTCGAACCGGGTGCGGAACGGCGAGCGCGCGAACCACTCGCCAAGGCGCGGCACGATGCCGCCGCCGATGAAGATGCCGCCGAAGGCGCCCAGGGTCACCGCCAGGTTGGCGGCGGCGCCGCCCAGCATGCCGCAGAAGCATTCCAGCGTCTCCAGGCACAGCGGGTCGTCGGCGTCCAGCGCACCGGCCACGATGGCGGCCGCGCTGCGCTCCTCGGCGTTGACACCGTTGCGGTCGGCCAGCGCGCGGTAGATGACTTCCATGCCCGGGCCCGAGATCAGGCGCTCGTTCGACACGTGCGGCCATTCGCGCCAGGCGTACTGCAGGATGGCGAACTCGCGCTCGTCAGCCGGCGCGAAGTTGACGTGGCCACCCTCGCTGCCCAGGGTGACGAAGCCGTCCGCGGTCGGGATCCCGCCCGACACGCCGAGGCCGGTGCCCGGCCCCAGCACGCCGATGACGGCGCCCGGAACGGGCGTGCCCGGGCCGACCTGCATCAGGTCTTCCTTGGCGAAGCCCGGCAGCGCGGTGGCCAGCGCGGTGAAATCGTTGACGATCAAAAGGGTCGACAGGCCCAGCTCGCGCCGCACCGCGTCGGTGGAGAACTCCCAGGCGCGGTTGGTCATGCGCACGTAGTCGCCATTGATCGGGTTGGCGACCGCGAACGCGCCGTGGTTCAGGCGTACGTCCTCATGATCGCGCAGGTAGTGGCGCAGCAGCGGGACGATGCCCTCGAAGTCGTCGCAGCGCAGCACCTGGACCGAACGGAACACGCCCGGCGCAGTCTGCAGCGCGAAACGCGCATGGGTCGCGCCGATGTCGGCCAGCAGGCGCGGTCCGTCGGCGAACGCCGTGCGCGCGAATTTTTCCTGCTCCCGCTCCTGCTCTCCCTGCTGCTGCCCTCCCATCATCCCTCCGCGCGGGCCAGGCCGAACCAGGCGCCGTATGGCGGCAAGGTCACGCGGCCACGCTGGGCGTCACCGGCCAGGCCATCGACCGCCATGTGGTCGGCTGCTTCGGTGGCAGGCCACTCGAACACGACCTCCTGGTTCGACAGGTTGAAGGCCGCCAGCACGCTGCGCTCGCCGGCCAGGTCACGGCGCAGGGCCAGCACCGGCTCCGGCGCGTCGATGAAGGCGATCTCGCCGCGCGTCAGCTGCGGCATGGTGCGGCGCAGGGCGATGAAGCGGCGCTGGAAGTTCAGCATCGAATCGGGATCGGCATCCTGCAGGTCGACCGCGGCGGCGGCATGCGACGGCTCCACCGGCAGCCACGGCTTGCCCTGGGTGAAGCCCGCATTGGGCGCGCTCGCCTGCCACGGCATCGGGGTGCGGCAACCGTCGCGGCCCTTGAACTCGGGCCAGAAGGTGATGCCGTACGGGTCCTGCAGCAGTTCGAACGGGACGTCGGCCTCGTGCAGCGCCAGCTCGTCGCCCTGGTACAGGCAAGGCGTGCCCTTGAGCGAGAGCTGCATCGCCAGCACCATCTTGGCGAAACCGGCGGTGGCTTGCGGGCCGCCCCAGCGCGTCATCACGCGGATCGCGTCGTGGTTGCCGACCGACCAGGAGGCCCAGCCTTCCTCGACGCGGCGTTCGAAGTCTTCGACTTGCGCGCGGATGTGGGCGGCCGTGAACACCGGCGTCAGGAAGTTGAAGCTGTAGGCCATGTGCAGCTTGTTACCGCCGGCCATATACTCGTTCATCTGGGCCAGCGCGTCGTCCGAGCTGATCTCGCCGATCGAGACCGCGCCGAATTCGTCCAGCTGGGCGCGCAGCTGCTCCAGGAAGGCGATGTTCTCGGGCTGGGTCTTGTCGTAGATGTGGGCCTGCATGCCGTACGGGTTCACGTCCGTCACGGTCGACGTGTCGCGCACCAGCGCCGGCGGATTGCTGCGCAGCTGGCGGTCGTGGAAGTGGAATACGCAGGCATCCAGGCGCACGCCGTCGACGCCGCGCTCGAGCCAGAAGCGCTGGGCCGCCAGGTGGGCCTTCTGCACGTCCGGGTTATGGAAGTTCAGCTGCGGCTGGCTCACCAGGAAGTTGTGCATGTAGTACTGCTTGCGGCGGGTATCCCATTGCCAGGCCGAGCCGCCGAACACCGACAGCCAGTTATTGGGCGGGTTGCCGTCCGGGAGCGGATCGGCCCAGACATACCAGTCCGATTTCGGGTTGTCGCGGTTGGCGCGGCTCTCCACGAACCAGGGATGGGTGTCGGCGGTGTGCGACATCACCTGGTCGATCATGATCTTCAAGCCCAGGCCATGCGCCTTGGCCACCAGGCGGTCGAAGTCGGCCAGGTTGCCGAACATCGGGTCGACGTCGCAATAGTCGGCGATGTCGTAGCCGAAATCGCGCATCGGCGACTTGAAGAACGGCGACAGCCAGACGATGTCCACGCCCAGGCTCGCGATGTAGTCGAGCTTCTCGGTGATGCCGGCCAGGTCGCCGATGCCGTCGCCGTTGGTGTCGAGGAAGCTGCGCGGATAAACCTGGTAGATGATGGCGTCGCGCCACCAGTTCGGATTCGTCGTGGTCGGGATCTGGGTCATGGCTGGTCCGTGGTTTGGAATTCTAGGCAATATACAGGACGCAACAAAACTTGACAATTCCGGAAATTTTCCAAAAATCCGCAATTTCTGCTTATGATTCAATGGCTTGAGAGAACGAAAACGTTTCCAGCGCCGTCGTCCTCGTAGCAAAACTACGTCGATATGTTTCTCGTTTGTTTCACTACAATATTTTTATTGCAAAGAGATACGCGCTCGTCATAGCATCGCGTCTGTTTGACATTTCAAGGAAGCGGTCGATGACTGATCTAGCAAAACCAGGTTCCGGGCGCATGCCGCGCCAGATCCCCTACATCATTGCCAACGAAGGCTGCGAACGGTTCAGCTTTTACGGGATGCGCAACATCCTGACGCCGTTCCTGATCACGACCCTCCTGATGTTCCTGCCGGAAGACATGCGCACCGGCGAAGCCAAGCACGTGTTCCACACCTTCGTGATCGGCGTGTACTTCTTCCCGTTGCTGGGCGGCTGGCTGGCCGACCGCTACTTCGGCAAGTACAACACCGTGTTTTGGCTCAGTCTCGTGTACTGCGCGGGCCACGCCTGCCTGGCCATCTTCGAAGACAACGTCAATGGCTTCTATTTCGGCCTGTTCCTGATCGCGCTCGGCTCGGGCGGCATCAAGCCGCTGGTAGCCTCGTTCGTCGGCGACCAGTTCGACCAGACCAACAAGGACAAGGCGAAGGTCGTGTTCGACGCCTTCTACTGGATCATCAACTTCGGCTCCTTCTTCGCTTCGCTGCTGATGCCGCTGCTGCTGCGCGACTACGGTCCGGCCTGGGCCTTCGGCGTGCCCGGCATCCTGATGTTCATCGCCACCATGGTGTTCTGGAGCGGCAAGAAGAAATACGTGCACGTGCCGCCGGCCCCGCCAAATCCGCACTCCTTCATGCAGGTGGCGAAGACCGCACTGCTGGCGAAAGCACCTGGCCAGGGCCGTCCGGGCCTGAACGTGGCCCTGATCGGCGCCGCCGGCGCCGTGGTCTCGCTGGCGATGTCGGTGCAGTGGGGCTTCGTGATCGGCGCCTGCACCGCGCTGGTGCTGCTGATGGCCTTCGGCGGCATCGGCGCCTCGATGCAGCTGGACCGCGCCCGCGGCCTGCATCCGCAGGAAGCGGTGGATGGCGTGCGCGCCGTGCTGCGCATCCTGATCGTGTTCGCGCTGGTGACGCCGTTCTGGTCGCTGTTCGACCAGAAGGCCTCGACCTGGATCGTGCAGGCCAACGCCATGACCACCCAGGTCTCCATCTTCGGCTGGAGCTTCGAGGTGATCCCGGCCCAGATGCAGGCCCTGAATCCGCTGCTGGTGATGATCCTGATCCCGGTGAACAACCTGCTGCTGTTCCCCATGCTGCGCAAGTTCGGCATCGAGCCGTCGCCGCTGCGCCGCATGACCGCCGGCATCGTGCTGTCGGCTGCCGCCTGGATCGTGGTCGGCAACCTGCAGGTCGCGCTCGACGCCGGCGATCCGGTCTCGATCGCCTGGCAGATCGCGCCGTATGCGCTGCTGACCCTGGGCGAGGTGCTGGTTTCGGCGACCGGCCTCGAATTCGCCTACAGCCAGGCCCCGGCCTCGATGAAGGGCGTGATCATGGCCCTGTGGTACCTGGCCGTCACGGTCGGCAACCTGTGGGTGCTGATCGTCAACGCGAGCGTCAAGAATGAGTCGGTGGTGGGCTATATTGAAGGCACCGGCATGGGCGTGATGGCGGCCCAGATGTATTTCTTCGCCGGCTTCGCGCTGCTGTCGGCGCTGGTGTTCGGCTGGTACGCGACGCGCTACAAGATGGTCGACCATTATCGCGGGACTGCCGCGTAAATCGTGGGGTGGACGGCTCTGCCGTCCACGCGTCCAACCTCCCTCAAACCTGTCTATCACGACGGTGTTCTCCGGTCGCTTGAACGCGTGGACGGGGGACCCGTCCACCCACCATGCGCAAACTCCATCTCGCCCTCGTGGCGGCTTCACTTTCCACGACCACCTACGCGGCCGTTCCTCTCGAGACTTGCAACAGCGACGGCTTCCAGCAAGTCCTGCAAGCCAATGGCGAGCAGCTCGACGCGCGCGCCGTCTGGCTCGACGCGCGCCTTGTACGCTGGCCCGGCGCCGCCGCTGACGGCGCCTATCGCCTGTATCACTCCCCTGCCGCCTCGATCGTCGCCAAGCCAGGCAGCAAGGTGGCCGGCGCCGCCGGCTCGCTGAAGCTGGACATCTCGCCCACCGCCGTCCCGCAAGCAGCAAGCGAGCGCTTCAAATGGGTCGCCACCGGTCCGACCCTGCGCGTGGCGGACGCCGACCTGGCGCGCCTGCCCTTTCTCCACCGCGAACAGCTGGTGCTGGTGCAGGAAGACGCCAGCGGCGTCGTCGTTGCCGCCACCCGCATCCAGTCGGCCGGCGCGCTCGACGCGCTGTACGCCGCCGCCGAAGCCATTCCCGACCTCGGCGCCACGCCGACCGGCAAACAGACCGGCTTCAAGCTGTGGGCGCCGACCGCGCGCCAGGTGGCGGTCTGCACCTATGACGGTCCGACGGCCAAGGCGAACGCCGTACACGCAATGAAGCTCGACGAGAAGACCGGCGCCTGGTCTGCCAGCTTGCCGCGCGACCTGTCCGGCACCTATTACAAGTACGCAGTGGACGTCGTCGTCCCCGGCGCCGGCCTGGTGCGCAACCTGGTCACCGATCCGTATTCGGTCAGCCTGAATGCCGACTCCAAGCGCAGCTACATCGCCGACCTCGATGCGCCGAACCTCAAGCCGCAGGGCTGGGACCAGACGCGTCCGCCCGCCACGGTGCAGGCCCAGACCGATATGGTGATCTACGAGCTGCACGTGCGCGACTTCTCGCTGATCGACGCGACCGTCCCGGCGGCGAAGCGCGGCAAGTACACCGCCTTCTCCGAGACGAACTCGAACGGCATGCAGCACCTGCGCGCGCTGGCCAAGGCCGGCCTGACCGACGTGCACCTGCTGCCGGTGTACGACATCGGCAGCATCCCGGAAGTCGGTTGCGCGATGCCGCAGCCATCCGGCGCGCCGGACGGCGAAAGCCAGCAGGCGCTGATCGGCAAGACCGCGCATA
>DDKG01000369.1 GCA_002339265.1 Massilia sp. UBA2604
TCCTGCGCGAATGCCGGGATGAATGCCGAACATGCGCTGGCAACTGCCAGGCTGATCAGAGTCTGTTTCGCCTTCGGGTAGTACATGTCTTCTCCTGTTTTTTTATAAATATGACCGTCGCCTAGCTACGGTGTCTCCGCCCAACCGGACGCACTGCGGCATGCGCCGTATTTCCGCTACTCGCTGCTAATCCATCCTTGCCTGGTCACCTCCCGGCCAGGAAAACCTGCGGGGCGCGCCAAGCGGCGCAACGAGGCCGCCGGCTGGTGCCGGTGGCCTCGCTGCGTGGATTGCCCGGTGCGCGTTGCGCTGTTTCATGTGTCCTCGGCTCCTTGGCTGGTAAGCCATTTGGGGAACGAAGCTGACTTGTCCTAGACATGGAAACGTTTCCATGAATTTGATTGAATATTAGGGTTAGGAAAAAAAATTGTCAACCGAATATCCATGGAGCACCCAGGCTGTTTGACGTAGTTTTGCAACACTTTGGTGCAACACAAGGCTAAGCGGCGGTAACGCGATACTGCCGCGCTCTGTCGTTTCCCTCGTTGACACCCGTTTTTCGGCGATGCTATAGTCGGTTGACGTTATGGTAACGTTTCCAAACTGGAGCATGGATGCACCACTTTGTCGCCCGACCTCTTGCCCGCGCCGCGGGCCGCGCCAACGGCCGGACTGCCCTGCTCACGGCCGGTGCTGCCCTTGCTGCCACGATTGTCATGACAGGTCCGGCGCATGCGCAGGACGCCGCCTTTGCCTGGCCCGGCGGCGCGCGGGCGGCGGTAAGCCTGGCCTATGACGACGCCCTTGATTCCCAGCTCGACAACGCCGTCCCCGCCCTCGACCGCCACGGCATCAAGGGCACCTTCTACCTGCAGCTGTCCAGCGAGCCGGTGGCCCGGCGCATGCAGGACTGGCGCGCCGCGGCCAGGGGCGGCCATGAGCTGGGCAACCACAGCCTGTTCCACCAGTGTTCCGGCGCGGGACCGGACCGCGCCTGGGTCGCGCCGCACCGCAACCTGGACACCACGACGCGCGAGCAGATGCGCGACCAGGTCCTGCTCGCCAACACGATGCTGGCCGCGATCGACGGCCGCAGCGAGCGCACATATACCGCACCCTGCTTCGACGTGCAGGCGGTCGGCGGCGACTACCTGCCGCCGCTGCACGCGAGCTTCGTGGCGATCAAGGCCGGCATTGGCCCCGGCGTGCCGACCTCGATGGCGGCGGTCGATCCCTACCGGGTGGCCTCGGTCGCGCCGGTGGGCGCGAGCGGCGCCGAACTGATTGCGCAGGTCAAGCAGGCGGGGGAACGCGGCACCATGATCGCCTTCACCTTCCACGGCATCGGCGGCGACCATTTGAGCGTGTCGTCGCAGGCGCACGAGGAGCTGGTCCGCTTCCTCGCCGCGCATCGCAAGGAATACTGGACCGACACCTTCCTCAACATCATGAAGCACGTCAGGCAGCAGCAGGCGGCGACGCCCGCGGCGCGATGATGTCGCCATAGGAGACAGACACATGAACATGCTGACAAGACTGGCCGCGCTGCTCGCGCTGGCCGCGAGCGCCGGCTGCGCCACGCAACCCGCCACGACCGACAACCTGCCCGGCTGGACGCTGGAATGGAGCGACGAATTCGACGGCGCCACGCTGGACCGCAGCAAATGGCTCCCCGAGACCGGCGGCCATGGCTGGGGCAACAACGAGATGCAGTTCTATACCGACCGGCCCGAGAACGTGCGCGTGGAGGACGGCCACCTGGTGATCGAGGCGCGCAAGGAAAGCCACGAAGGCAAGGAATACACGTCGGCGCGGCTCAAGACGGCCGGGCTGAAGGAAACGCAGTACGGCCGCTACGAGGCGCGCATCAAGGTGCCGAAGGGCCAGGGCATCTGGCCGGCATTCTGGATGCTGGGGGCGAACATTGGCCAGGTCGGCTGGCCGAAGAGCGGCGAGATCGACATCATGGAGATCATCGGCAAGGAGCCGGCCAATGCCTATGGCACCCTGCACGGACCGGGCTACTCGGGCGAGCACGCGTTCAGCAAGGCCAGCGCCCTCGATGGCGCCGAATACGGCGACGACTTCCACGTGTTCGCCGTCGAATGGGAGCCGAAACAGATCCGCTGGTATCGCGACGGCATCCACTACCACACCGCGACGCCCGAGACGGTCAAGGGCGAGTGGGTGTTCGAGCATCCCTTCTTCGTGCTGCTCAACCTGGCCGTGGGCGGCTACTGGCCGGGCTACCCGGATGCGACCACGCCGTTCCCGCGCAAGATGCTGGTCGATTACGTGCGGGTGTACCGCAAGGCCGCGCCCTGACGGCCTGCCGGGCGGCCGGATTCATGGCCGCCTCCTGCAAACAATCCGCATCGGTGCGAGAATACGGCCAGGCACGCAACCCTGATACAGGGTGCATGCCAGGACCGATTCGACAATCCCGATCTTCCTCCCACAGCGACCACAGACCCGAGCGGCACTTGCCGCCCGGCGCTTCGTTGCGTGTCGAAGCATCACCTGGAAAGCACCAATGACCGCATTATTCACGCCCTTCACCCTCAAGTCCGTCACCCTGCGCAACCGCATCGCGGTGCCGCCGATGTGCCAGTACAGCGCCGTCGACGGCGTCACCAATGACTGGCATCGCGCCCACTACGCCTCGATCGCGCGCGGCGGCGCCGGCCTGGTGATCGTCGAAGCCACCGCCGTCACGCCGGAAGGCCGCATCACCCCGGGCTGCGCCGGCCTGTGGAACGACGAACAGGTGGCCGGCATGGCCGCCATCGCCGGCGCCATCAAGGCCGCCGGCGCGGTGGCCGGCATCCAGATCGGCCACGCCGGCCGCAAGGCCAGCGCCAACCGTCCATGGGATGGCAATGCGCACATCCCGAACGATGCGCCGGACGGCTGGCAGACCATCGCCCCATCCGCCCTCGCCTTCGGCGGCGACCTGCCGAAAGTGCCGCAAGAGATGACCCTGGACGACATCGCGCGCGTGCGCCAGGGCTTCGTCGACGCCGCGCGGCGCGCCCTGGCCGCCGGCTTCGAATGGCTGGAGCTGCACTTCGCCCATGGCTACCTGGCGCAGTCCTTCCTGTCGCCGCATTCGAACCGCCGCGACGACCAGTACGGCGGCGACCTCGATGGCCGCGGACGCTTCCTGCTCGAGACCCTGGCCGCGGTGCGCGAGGTATGGCCGGATCACCTGCCGCTGACGGCGCGCATGGGCGTGATCGAATACGACGGCAGCGACGAAGCGACGCTGGCGGAATCGATCGAGCTGACCCGCCGCATGCGCGCGGCCGGCCTCGACATGCTGAACGTGAGCGTCAACTTCACCATCCCCGACGTCAGGATTCCCTGGGGTCCGGGCTTCCTGGCGCCGATCGCCAAGCGCGTGAGGAGCGAGGCCGGGCTGCCGGTGGCGTCGTCGTGGTATATCGGCGACCCGCAGGTCGCGAACGGGGCGGTGCTCGACGAGCAAATGGACCTGGTGATGATCGGCCGCGAGCACCTGGCCGATCCGCACTACGCCTTCCGCGCGGCCAAGGAGCTGGGCGTGGAAAACCCGTTCGCCATCCTGCCGCCGCAATACGGCTGGTGGCTGGAACGCTACCGGTAAGCCAGCCGCTGCCCGTCCGCGACCGGTGCAAGCGGCGCCAGGCGCAGGGCCGTGCCGTGACGCGCCAGGTCGCGGCCCAGCACCAGCCGCAGGTTGACAAGCGCGCCAGGATCGACTTCCTGCAGCCGGGTGCCGCCCAGGCGCTGCGCCAGCCTGTGCGCGGCGTCGGCATGGGACGCCTCGTATTCGATGCGGGTGTGCGACACCGCGAAACCCGGCTCGTTCGACAGGCGCGTCACCCGGATCCCCGGTTCGTCGATGCGGTTCGACAGCGCGCGCGCCATGCCGGTCACGCCGTTGCCGTTGCGGATCTCCAGCCGCACCATGCCGGCGAGCGTTGGCGCTGGCTGCGCTTGCGGCTCCTTCGCGGCAGGCGTGCGCCGCAATTCCATCATGCCGTCCTGGCCAACGACGATCCAGGCCTGGGCCCAATCGGGATGCGCCTGCGGCGCCGGCGCCGCCAGCGCCTGGCCAAGCCGGGCAACCTCGGTCCTGCCGCCCGTCACGGCGGCGAAATCGGCGCGCAGGTCGTACCCGCGCAGGGTCGCCGCTTGCCGGTGCATCTGCCTGGCGCGCTCTTCCTGCCCCAGCACGGCCAGGGTGTCTCCCAGCAGCTGCCATGAACGCGGATCGAGCGGATCGAGCAGGCAGGCCCCTTCCAGCACCGCCCGCGCCTCGTCATGCTCGCCATGGAGCAGGAGCGCCTGGCCCAGGTTGCCGAGCAGGTAGGCCTTGGCCGGCCCCGCATCCAGGCCGATGCTGGCCACCAGCTCGCGCCAGATGGCGATCGCCGGCGCCAGCGCGCCCTCCTGGGCGTGCAAGGTCGCGAGGCCGTTGCGCGCGCCGGGATGGCCGGAATCGAGCCGCAGCACGGCCTCGTAGGCGGCGCGCGCGGCGTCCGGCTGCCGCGCCAGGTGCTGGGCGCGGCCGGCGCGATAGGTCTCCTCGGCCTGGGCGCCGGTATCGAGGGCGGCGCGCCAGCCGAATGGAGAACAAGCCATCAGGCCGGCGCACAGCAGCGCCAGGCGGGTCATCCTGAGGGTGCGTTTCATGGGACGAACTCCTTTCAGCGCGCGAAGGGCAAGGAGCCCAGGGTGCGCGAGATCTGGATCGCGGCCGGTCCGAGCAGGACCATCAGCAGCGTCGGGAAGATGCAGAAAATCAGCGGGAACAGCAGCTTGAGGCCGATCTTGGCCGCGGTTTCCTCGGCCATCACGCGCCGCTTGTGGCGCAGGTTCTCGGCATGCACGCGCAGCGAATCGCCGACGCTGGTGCCGAAG
>DDKG01000275.1 GCA_002339265.1 Massilia sp. UBA2604
ACCGACATGCACGGAATGCCGCGCGGAACGGTCACCCCGAATTTTCGGAGGATCTCTTTGCCCTGGTACTCATGGATCTTCATGCTGGCTTCCCTTCTTCTATTACTGAATTAGAAATACGGTTGAACTACAAAGATAAAAACGACGAACGCTAACCCGAGACGGCCTTGATCGACCAGCGTGGGTAGTATTTGGCCACGGCAGGGCCGTCGCTGCGCAGGGCATGGCAACGGTCGAGCTCAAATGGACGGTCGGTTGACGAGCCGCCTAGCCCACCTGGGGCATCAACATTGTCGTCAGCAAAGGCTTGCAAGGCTGCGGTCGGCAGCACCTGGGCCAATTCGGTCAGATGGGTGCAGCCGAGCACGCCGGATAGGCGGTCTTTCAGATGCAACCGGAAATGGTTCACGAGCGAGAGCCCGATCAACTTCTTGTAGGCAGGGCCGATGGTATCGCAATAGCCCGGATACGGGACGGCATCGGATGCGGCTTCGGCATCGACGATGTTGAGGTCGCGGTCGATGGTCACGCGCAGCTTGAGGTCGTGCACCGGCGTGCCGCCGGGCCGTTCGCCGGAAGCGAGCGCAACAGTACGCGTCTTCACATCGCGGATGCTGGCATCGAGGTCCCACAAGCCATCGTCGCGCGCGAACGCTTCGACTGTGATGGCGCGCGTATGCCGGAGCGAGCGCGATACGGGAGGTGACAAAGGCATAAATACCAGTGCCGTCGAGACGGCGGTTAGTGGTGCAGCCGGTGTGCTTCTTGCACGTTGCCGCAGCTTCTGCGGCAACAACCGCTCATGCGGCGCTGCTTAAACCCGCAAAGTTTAGCACAGCGTCCACAGCGGCGCATGGGAAAGAAAGGTCGGTAGGGGAAACTACGGGGAGATAGACGGACTTGGCGGGGACATGGCGGGAGGTTTGCCACATATATTATTCGCCTGCCTTTCAGCAGTCGCGGCACGTCATTCACATCATGAATGAAAGATATGTATTTGGGAAAGAATCGACCGATGATCGGCGGATGAGCAGGCAATAAAAAAGCGCCAGTGTGCAGCGCCATTACCCGTTGAGGAATATGCTTGGGCATATCGGGAATGGCGCTCCACGCTGGCGCCTGGAGATCAGTGCCGCGGCTGGATCGGTACCGCAGGCATCAGCGCTTTATTCAAGCGCGTTGTAATGACACTAATTGTAGTTGAACGCGTGGACGGGGGCTTCGGCTGCAGCCTCGGGTTACGCGCCCGGATTACGCGCCCCGATCCATACCACAAGCTACAACGACGCGTACTGTCGTTGAACGCGTGGACGGGAGACCCGTCCACCCTACCAACCGATACGAGAGCAGCCGTTATTCAGAAAACTCGTCGTCGGCTGGGCTGCCCTGCATCGCTACCCGCGCTGCGCGCTGGGAAAAGCCGCGCTGCAACAGGAAGCGCATCTGCTTGGCGCGCATCGCCGCGTCGGTGGCGACGGTGCCGAACTTGCGCTGCCAGACTTCGACGGCGCGCGCGGTCTCGCTGTCGGACAGCCCGGCCTTGATCTCGACCAGCGCATCGCCGGTGACGCCATGGCTTTGCAGCTCGGCTACCACACGGCTGTTGCCGTAGCGACTGGCCTTGCGGTTGATCAAGGATTCGGCGAAACGTTCCTGCGACAGCCAGTTATTCTTTTCAAGGAAATCCAGGAGGGCGTCGACGTCTTCGTCCTCTTGCGCATACTTGGCCAGCTTGCGCCGCAACTCGAACCGGCTGTGCTCGCGCTGCGACAGGTAGCGCAGCGCGCGCGCCTTCAGGCTCAGTATGGGTGCTGGCATGGGAACACTTTCGTCAACATGGCGCGGACGGCCACGACGCTACCCTGCCGCGCCGCCCTCGCCTGACGATTACTCACCAACTGCCTGCAGCTTCGGCTTGTCGTCGCCACCGGCTGCCACTGGCGGCAGTTCACGCACGCCCAGGGCGGCACGGACCTTGTTCTCGATCTCACGCGCCAGGGCCGGGCGATCCACCAGGAACTGACGGGCGTTGTCCTTACCTTGACCGATGCGCTCGCCGTTATAGCTGTACCACGAGCCCGCCTTCTCGACGATCTTGTTGTCGGCGCCCAGGTCCAGGATTTCGCCTTCGCGCGAGGTGCCTGCGCCGTACAGGATGTCGAAGTGGGCTTCCTTGAACGGTGGCGCGATCTTGTTCTTGACGACCTTGACCTTGGTTTCGTTACCGATCACTTCGTCGCCCGACTTGATCGAACCGGTACGACGGATGTCCATGCGCACGGAGGCGTAGAACTTCAGTGCGTTACCGCCGGTGGTGGTCTCTGGACTGCCGAACATGACGCCGATCTTCATGCGGATCTGGTTAATGAAGATCACCAGCGTGTTGGTGCGGTTGATCGAACCGGTCAGCTTGCGCAGCGCTTGCGACATCAGGCGCGCCTGCAGGCCCGGCAGCGAATCGCCCATATCGCCTTCGATCTCGGCGCGCGGGGTCAGTGCCGCCACCGAGTCGATGACCACCAGGTCGACGCTGCCCGAACGCACCAGTGCGTCGGTGATTTCGAGCGCCTGTTCGCCGGTATCCGGCTGCGAGATCAGCAGGTCGCCCAGGTTGATGCCCAGTTTTTGGGCATAGGTCACGTCGAGCGCGTGCTCGGCGTCGATGAAGGCGCAGGTGCCACCCAGTTTTTGCATCTGGGCGATGGTCTGCAGCGTCAGGGTGGTCTTACCCGACGATTCAGGGCCGTAGATCTCGACGATACGGCCGCGCGGCAGGCCGCCGACGCCCAGGGCGATGTCGAGGCCCAGCGAGCCAGTGGAAACAGTCTGCACTTCTTCGACCGGTGCGCTGGTGTCCATGCGCATGACCGAGCCCTTGCCGAACTGCTTTTCGATTTGCGCCAGGGCGGCTGCCAGCGCCTTGCCCTTTTCAGCGGCGTTCAATGCGGATTTTTTGTCGTCCATGGTGTACTTTCAATCGTGGAGTAGGCAAGGTGTGGGCGCGCACGCGCACTTCAAGAGCCACTACTGTATAAAAATCCAGTGGTTTTTGCAAGCACTAATACGTGACCATCTTGTCAAGAAATGGGGCAGGGCTCGCATTGTTGCGACAAATCAAACACAATACACGTCATCCCCGCGCAGGCGGGGACCCAAGTCTTGTGCAGACCACTAGCGATACACGCAGTTGCAGCGCATATGGATTGGGTTCCCGCCTGCGCGGGAACGACGTCTCAACTTATAACCGAGGTGCCACCATGCGAATTCTGCTCGCCGAAGATGATAGCGTACTTGCCGACGGCCTGACGCGATCCCTGCGCCAGTCGGGCTACGCCATCGATTACGTCAAGAACGGCCAGGATGCCGATACCGCCCTCTCCACCCAGGAATTCGACCTGCTCATCCTCGACCTCGGCCTGCCGAAGCTGTCGGGGCTCGAAGTGCTGCGCCGCCTGCGCGCCCGCGCCTCGCTGCTGCCGGTCCTGATCCTCACTGCTGCCGATTCCGTCGAACAGCGCGTGGAGGGCCTCGACCTGGGCGCCGACGACTACATGGCCAAGCCATTCGCGCTGTCCGAACTCGAGGCGCGGGTGCGCGCCCTCACCCGCCGCGGCGCCGGCGGCGGCCCGACCGTGGTGCGCCACGGCCCGCTGGTTTATGACCAGGTCGGCCGCAGCGCCTACATCAACGACCAGATGCTCGACCTGTCGGCGCGCGAACTTGGCCTGCTCGAGGTGCTGCTGGCCCGCACCGGCCGCCTGGTGTCCAAGGAACAGTTGGTCGACCATCTATGCGAATGGGGCGAGGAAGTCTCGAACAACGCGATCGAGGTCTATGTGCACCGCCTGCGCAAGAAGATCGAGGTCGGCGGCGTGCGCATCGCCACCGTGCGCGGCCTGGGCTACTGCCTCGAGAAATTCTCCGAGGCCGCGGCGAGCGCCTCCGCCGAACGCGCCGCAGCAGCGGCAACGTCAACGGCAACTGCCGACAGGTGAACGAGCGCGACGCCGGCTTCGCGGCCGAGCCAGAGTACACGCAGGCCACGATGGCCGAGCCGACCTACGTCCCGCCCAATCCCGAGCCGGACGAGAACATCCGGCACTCGCTGTTCGGCGAGATCCTCGACTGGATGCTGGCGCCGCTGCTGCTGCTGTGGCCGATGAGCATCGCCATCACCTACCTGGTCGCCAAGTCGATCGCCAACCAGCCCTTCGACGACGCGCTCGAAGACCGGGTCACGGTGCTGGGCCAGCAGATCCGCAGCGTCGGCGGCAAGGCCGCCGGCCAGCTGCATCCGTCCGGGCGCGACATCCTGCGCGCCGACGACGTCGACAGCGTCTATTACCTGCTGGCCGGCCCCGACGGCGAGCTGCTGGACGGCGACCGCGACCTGCCCCGCCCGCGGATGAACGCGGCCGACGAGCATGCGCGCAGCGGCGCGGTCGAGTTCCGCAACGACAGCATCCACGGCACGCCGATCCGGGTCGCCTACACGTATATCAACCTCGATCCGTTGCATGAACGCTCCCTGCAGCCGCCGCTCGAGCCGCCGCTGGCTTTGGTGCAGGTGGCCGAGACGCTCGACAAGCGGGCGCACCTGGCCAACGAGATCATCAAGGGCGTGATCCTGCCCCAGTTCATCATCCTGCCGGTGATCCTGGCGCTGGTGTGGTTCGCGCTGTCGCGCGGCCTGACTCCGCTGGCCGAGCTGCAGCAACGCATCCGCGCCCGGCCCCAGGACGACCTGTCGCCGATCGATCCGCGCCAGGTGCCCGAGGAGATCTCGCCGCTGGTCGGTTCCTTCAACGACATGCTCGAGCGCCTGGGCGAATCGATGGCGATGCAGAAGCGCTTCATCGCCGACGCCGCGCACCAGATGAAGACCCCGCTAGCCGGCATGCGCATGCAGTCCGAACTGGCCCTGCGCCAGCTCGACCCAAGCGAGATCCACCGCTCGCTGGAGCAGCTGGCCAAGAGTTCGGAATCGGCCACGCGCCTGGTCAACCAGCTGCTGGCGCTGGCGCGCGCCGAGAACCAGCCGCAGGCCGGCCTGGCCTTCGCCGAAATCGACCTGCCGGTGCTGGCGCGCGAGACCGTGCGCGACTGGGTGCAGGCCTCGTTCGCGGGCGAGATCGACCTGGGCTTCGAGCCGCCCGGCGACGACGGCGCGGTCGTCATCGCCGGCCAGCCGCTGATGCTGCGCGAGCTGCTGTCGAACCTGATCGACAACGCGCTGCGCTACACCCCGCCCGGCGGCAGCGTCACGGTGCGCGTGCGCCGCGACGGCGAGCGGGCCCTGCTCGAGGTCGAGGACACCGGCCCCGGCATCGCCCCCAGCGAGCGCGAACGCGTGTTCGAACGCTTCTACCGCATCCTGGGCAGCAATACCCAGGGCAGCGGCCTTGGCCTCGCGATCGTGCGCGAGATCGCGCAGCAGCACGGCGCCGAGATCGACATCTTCAACAACCCGCGCAGCCACTCCAAGCGCTTCCCGGGCAGCCTGTTCCGCCTGACCTTCCCTCCTCCAGTCCATGAATCCGACGCCGCCGACTGATCCCCTGCAAGACGACGCCGCGCGCCGCCGCGCCGCCCGCGAAGCGCACTGGGAACGCACCCGCAAGATGACCCTGCTGCTGCTGGCGCTGTGGCTGGCGACCGGCTTCGGCACCGTGTTCTTCGCGCGCGAGCTGGCGCAATTCGAGATTTTCGGCTGGCCGCTGTCGTTCTACATGGCGGCGCAAGGCGCTTCTCTGGTATCGCTGGCGATCATCGGCTTCTATGCCTGGCGCATGCGCCGGCTGGACAGCGAAGCCGCCACCGGGACTGAGCCACGATGAGCGCCAAGCCCCCTTATTTCAGCAAGCTGGCGCGCTACTATCTCTGGTACACCGGCTGCTTCGCGCTGTTCCTGATCGCAGTCGCCCTGCTCGAGCAGGAAGGCATGCCGCGCCTGTGGATCGGCTACCTGTTCATGTTCGCCACCATCGCGCTGTACGCGATCATCGGCGTGATCTGCCGCACCTCGAGCGTCACCGAATACTATGTCGCCGGGCGGCGCGTGCCGGCCATGTTCAACGGCATGGCCACCGCCGCCGACTGGATCTCGGCCGCCAGCTTCATCAGCCTGGCCGGCGGCCTGTATCTGCAGGGCTTCGATGGCCTGGCCTTCATCATGGGCTGGACCGGCGGCTTCGTGCTGGTCGCGCTGCT
>DDKG01000086.1 GCA_002339265.1 Massilia sp. UBA2604
CTGGTTGTCGTCCACCAGGACTTTGGTGACCACGCCGGCCACGCGCGACGACACCTGGTGCACGCGCCCGGTGACGTAGGCATTTTCGGTCTCGACAAAGTGATGGCTGCGGTACCACATGCGCCCGCCGGCGCCGATCGCCGCCAGCGCGATCAGGCCGACCACGGCCAGCACACGCTTGTTGGGCCCGCTCTTGCCAGGCCCGCCTGGCGCCCCGACCGCTGGGGATTGTGCCGCGGGCGCCTGCCCTGCCGTGCTGTGCATCTCTGCCATGAACTGCTCCGGAAAAAATGAAATGAAATGGATTCATCGCATTATTTGCCAGCAATACGCGGAAGTCAAGAAATGAAACGGTTGCGTTTCATTTTGGTTTGCACTAGAGTCCTTGCCATGAGCAAAGCACAGAGCGAAACACCGGCGGCGGCCAAATCCGCCGGCCGTCCAAAGGCGTCGGAAGTCGAAGCCCGTACCCAGGAACTGATCCAGGCCGCGGGCTGTCTCATCCTGCGTCACGGCTATACCAAGGTCAGCCTGGAAGCGATCGCGCGCGAGGCGCGGGTGGCGGTGCGCACGATCTATGTGAAGTTCGGCGGCAAGGCCGGCCTGCTCAGGGCCGTGCTCGCCTCACGGCGCGAACGCCTTTTTGCCGGGCACAGCATGGATGCCGATACCCGACCGCTACGCGAGATCGTCGACGAGTTCGCGCGTAACTTTTACGACTTGCTGGTCGACCCCGACGCGATGGCCATGCAGCGCGTGGTGATCGCCGAAGCCGGCAGCAATCCGGAACTGGCCGAGGCTTTCTATGAAGGCGGGCCGCGCCTGACGCGCGAGATGCTGCATCGCTTCTTTTCGCGTCCGGACATCCGCAGCCAGCTGCGCGACGACGTGCCGCTGGACCTGCTGCCGACCCACCTGATCGGCTGCATCAGCGGCGACCCGATCGGGCGTTTCCTGTTTCCCGACAGCGAACCATCGCGCGAGGAAGCGCGGCGCGAGCTGGCGGCGCGCCTCGAACTGTTTTATGCCAGCGTGCTGAAAAGTGTTAAATAATTATTAAAGCACGAAGATTAAGTGCGGCATCGCACGGACACAACGGGCGGTTTTGTGGCAATCTGTAAGCCTTCACAGAGGATGTCGTGAATATCAATAACAGCGGTGAGACCGCGAGGAGAAAGCATGAGCAAGTCGTCCAGATATGAATGGCGTGATCAACAAGCATCGCTGCAAGAACGCATGAAGAACTTCATCGAAAATCCTGGCGCCGACCAGATGGAAGCAGTCATCGCAGAAATGCGTACCTATGCCGCCGCCGCCAAGGCCGGCACGATCGATATCCCGGAGCGCTTCGTCAGTTTTGGCTGAGCAAAGTCGTCTTCACAGCAATGCCGTCCGGTGCAAGCCGGGCGGCATTTTTCATTGGGCATCGCTCAGATAGTCGATACGGGCACAGGCCGGGCCTGCTCTTCCACGTCGTGCACGCGCGTGAGCAGGTGCACCTTGCGCGGCGCCCGGTGGCGCTCATGCAGTTCGCGGGTCAGCACTTCGACCCGGCGCGGCCGCAGCGCCACCTGCTGCGGATCGACAGTGCCGATGGCGCCCGGCGCGTACTGGCTGAACTGCGAAGCCAGCAGCTGGGACACGGTGCCGGTAATGGTCGCCGGCGCGCCGTGGACCGTGGTGTGGAGTTCGAAACAGCGGGTTTCCGGCAACACGTAGACGGTCCCGACGTACTCGTTGCAGTGCTCGTCCATCACGCCCTCCTGAGCTGAACACGGACGCGGCAAGTCCGCTTGCCGCAGCATATCTTCATCATAGGCTTTTGGCGGGCGCTGGCAAGCGGCGCACGTAGCACTGCAACTGGCGCCGCATTCGTGCATCTCGCGCCGTCCGGCGCCGCTTCGTCGCAAACCGCGGCGGGGTCCGGTTCGCTCTTCCAGAATGGTCCCACCAACCACTCGACGGAGACTTCCATGAACCGCCTCGCCCTCCTGCTCGCCCTGCTGTCCAGCACTGCCGCCAGCCACGCCGCCGACCTGTCGATCAAGGTCGACGGTGCGCGCGGCGACGGGGGCAGCGTCAAGATCGCCCTGTTCGACGCCGCCGACCGCTTCCTCAAGCGTCCCCTGCACAGCGCCAACGCGCCGACGCAGGCCGGCAGCGCCACCTTCGCGCTCAAGGACCTGGCGCCTGGCCAGTACGCCATCGCCGCCTACCATGACGCCAACGACAACGGCAAGCTGGACCAGAACATGATGGGCATCCCGGTCGAGGCGACCGGCTTCAGCAACGACGCGCTGGGCAATATGGGCCCGCCGACCTTCGAGGCGGCCCGCATCGAGCTGCCGCTTGACGGCAGCGCCATCCGCATCACGCTGCGCTGAGGCCCGCCATGGACCGCCGCACCTTTTTGCATGCCGGCGCCGCCCTCGGCGCCCTCGCCCTCGCACCAGGCGCCCGCGCCGACGAGGCCACCTATCAACGCTTTCACGCCGCCCTGGCGCGCGATCCGTCGCTGGCGGTCTACGCCAACCTGGCCGGCAGCCAGGAAGGCGACGCCGCCGTCAAGGGCCGCCTCCCGCGCGATCTGCGCGGCATCTTCTATCGCAACGGGCCGGGCCGCTTAGAGCTGGGAGGCGAGCGCTATCACCACTGGTTCGACGGCGACGGCTTCGCCCAGGCCTGGACTGTCGCCGACGGCAAGGTGCGCCACCGGGGCCGCTTCGTCGAGACCCAGCGCTACCGCGACGAAAGCGCGGCCGGCCAGTTCCTGTATCCCGCCTTCGGCACCCACGTCGCGCGCCGGGGCGTGCGCGACAACGACACGATGAACGCCGCCAACACCAACCTGCTGCCGTATGACGGCCGCCTGTATGCGCTGTGGGAAGGCGGTTCGGCGACCGAGCTCGATCCGGAGTCGCTGGCCACGCGGGGCATCAAGACCTGGAGCGACGAGCTGCGCGCGATGCCGTTCTCGGCCCACCCCAAGCTCGATCCGCAAGGCGGCATGTGGAACTTCGGCACGCTGCCCGGCGCGAATCGCCTGGCGCTGTACCAGATCGGCGCGCAGGGCCAGGTGATGCGCACCGGCCTGGTGCCGGTGCCGCAACTGGCGATGGTGCACGATTTTGTCGTCAGCGCAAAACACCTGATCTTCGTCGTGCCGCCGTACGACCTGCAGAAAGATCCGGGACTGAGTTTCGCCGATCGCCACGCCTGGAACGGTGCGCGTCCGGCGCGGGTGATCGTGATCGCGAAGGACACGCTGGCGCTGCGCCAGGTGTTCGAGCTGCCACCGCAGATGGTGTTCCACTTCGGGAATGCCTGGGAAGACGGCGACTGCACCCGCTTCGACATGGTGCTGCACGAGGGCGATGCGCTGGCCGAGGTGGGCGCCGTCATGCGCGGGAAGCACACGCCGCCGCGTAGCTGCACGGTGCAGGTCACGCTGGACTATGCCAGCGGCCAGGCGCGCACCGAGCGCCTGTTCGGCACCAGCGAGTTCCCGCGCGTGATGCCGCAGGTGGCGATGGCGCGCCACCGCAAGCTTGCCCTGCTGGGCGCCAGCCCCGCCTCGCCCGACCTCAGGCTCGACAGCGTGAACCTGGTCGATACGGACAGCGGCAGGGTCGATGGCTACGCCTTCGGCGCCCGCTGGCAGGTCGAGGAACACGTGCTGGTCCCGCGCCGCAACGCGAGGTCGGAAACCGATGGCTACCTTGTCGGCGTGGCGCAGGACCTGCGCGCCGGCGTGACCGTGATGACGGTGTTCGATGCGGCGGGCGTCAAGGACGGTCCGGTGGCGCTGGCGCGACTTCCCTATCGCACACCGCACTGCTTTCATGGTAATTTCTTAATAGCATGAATACAGCTACCCCGACCATGGCGCGCAGGCGCAGCCACCCGCTGGAACTGTTCCCGGTATTCCGGCGCTGGCCGCGCTCGACCGGGCGCGACCTGCTCTATACCGCGCTGTGGAATACCCTGATCGCGCTGGCGATCACAATGGTATTGCAGACCTTCGGCAACTGGCCATCGTCCTTCGCCACCATGTTCGGCTACAGCATGCTGGCTTCGCAGTGCGTCGGCTTCCCCGTCCACGGCGCGCTGCGGCTGCTGGAAACGGTGGTGCCGCCGACCACCAGCCGGATCAATGCGCGCCTGCTCGAACTGGCCGCCATCGCCCTGTGCGCCGCCTTTGGCCTCGTCCTGTCGGGCGCCATCCTGCGCGGCGCGCCCCCAGTCCTGAGTTCCGGCGCGCTGACGGGCTTGCTGCCCCTTGGCCTGGTGATCGGCGCGGCGATGCTGGCGGTGCTGGTGGCGGGCGAGCGCCGCATCGAACGCCAGACGGGCGAGGCGCGCCAGCAGGAACAGATGGCGACCACGGCGCGGCTGCTGGCGGAGGCCCAGCTACGTGCGCTGCAGGCCCAGATCGAGCCGCACTTCCTGTACAACACGCTGGCCAATGTGGTCAGCCTGATCGACACCCAGCCGCTTCATGCGAAGCGCATGTTGGAGCGCTTCATCGACTACCTGCGCGCCAGCCTTGCCGCCAGCCGCGCCGGCAGCGCCACGCTCGGCGCGGAGCTGGATCTGGCATCGAGCTACCTCGACGTGCTGGGCGTGCGCATGGGCGAACGCCTGCGCTGGCGGATCGAGGCGGACGATGCATGCCGCGCGCTGCCGATCGCGCCGATGCTGATCCAGCCGCTGGTGGAGAACGCCGTCACGCACGGGCTGGAACCCAAGGTGGAGGGCGGCGAGATCGTGCTGCGCGCGACCGTGGATGACGGCGTGCTGCGGATCGAGGTGCGCGACAGCGGCCGCGGGCTGGTGGCCGCGCCGCCGCGACCCGGTGGCGGCGTCGGTCTCTCGAACCTGCGCGATCGGGTGCGCCAGATGCACGGCCCCGGCGCGCGCCTGGAATTGCTCGACAACCCCGGCGGCGGCGTGATCGCGCGCCTGCTGCTGCCACTCCATGAGGTGATGCCATCGACCGCTGCCGCTTCCTGATCGCCGACGACGAACCCCACCTGCTCGACTACCTCGCCGCCCAGCTGCATGAAGCCTGGCCCGGCCTGGAGATCGCGCGCGCGCCGAACGGCATCGAGGCGCTGCGCCTGATCGACGAGCTGGCGCCGCAGGTCGTCTTCCTCGACATCCAGATGCCGGGCCTGACCGGGATCGACCTGGCGGCGCGCCTGTGCGTCGGCGTCAACGCGCCGCGCGTGGTATTCACCACCGCGCACGAGCACTACGCGGCCTAGGCCTTCGAGCACGAAGCCTTCGATTATTTACTGAAGCCGATCCGCCAGGAGCGGCTGGCGCGCACGGTGGAAAGATTACGCGCCGCTCTTGCAGAGCCGGCGCCTGCGCTGCCGGCCGACGCCTTGCAGGCGCTGCTGCGTCAGCTGGGGGCCGGCGCCATTCCCACTGCATCTGCGGCTCCCGCTGCGCCGGCGCCGCTGCAATGGATCCGCGCCGCCGCGGGCCAGGAGACGCGCCTGATCGCGGTCGAGGAAGTGATCTACTTCCAGAGCAACGACAAGTACACCAGCGTGTTTTTGCCGGACGGCGAAAGCCTGATCCGTACGCCGCTGCGGCAGTTGAAGGAACAGCTCGACCCGCAGCAGTTCTGGCAGATCCACCGTGGGGTGATCGTGGCGGCGCGTCACGTCGCCGGCACGCGCACCGATTTCCGGGGACGGCTGCACGTCAAGCTGAAAGGGAGGGAGGAGCAGCTGGTGGTGAGCCGCAATTACATGGATGTGTTCAGGCAGATGTAATCGGCGACGTCTGCCTGTTTTTTCGTTAGCCCCAAAACGTCGTTTCTGCCACTGGCAGAAACGACTCCCCGCGAAGGCGGGGACCCAAGTTCTGCATACGCTATCGAAACGCTTGCAAAATTGGGTCCCCGCCTGCGCGGGGACGACGTACATGAGCTAACGCTTATATCAACGCTTCTTCGGTGGCGGCAGGTCGGTGCAGACGCCTTCGTAGGCTTCGGCCGCCATGCCGATCGACTCGCCCAGGGTCGGGTGCGGGTGGATGGTCTTGCCGATGTCCACGCCGTCCGCGCCCATCTCGATCGCCAGCGCGATCTCGCCGATCATGTCGCCGGCATTGGTGCCGACGATGGTGCCGCCGACGATGCGGTGGGTCTCGGCGTCGAACAGCAGCTTGGTGAAGCCTTCGTCGCGGCCGTTGGCGACCGCGCGGCCGCTGGCGTTCCACGGGAAGTGGCCCTTCTCGACCTTGATGCCCTTCTGCTTGGCTTCGTCCTCGGTCAGGCCGACCCATGCCACTTCAGGATCGGTATAGGCCACCGACGGGATCACCTTGGCGTCGAAATGGGTCTTCTTGTCGAGCGCCGCTTCGGCCGCCACGTGCGCCTCGTGCACCGCCTTGTGCGCCAGCATCGGCTGGCCCACCAGGTCGCCGATGGCGAAGATGTGCGGCACGTTGGTGCGCATCTGGCTGTCGACCGCGATGAAGCCGCGATCGCTCACCAATACGCCAGCCTTGTCGGCGGCGATCTTCTTGCCGTTCGGGCTGCGGCCCACGGCCACCAGCACCAGGTCATACAGCTGCGGTTCCGGCGAGGTGGCGCCGGCTTCGGCCGCTTCGAAGGTGACCTTGATCCCTTCCGGCAGCGCTTCCACGCCGACGGTCTTGGTCTTGGTCATGATGTTGTCGAAGCGGTGGGCATTGAACTTCTGCCACACCTTGACCGCTTCGCGGTCGGCGCCCTGCATCAGGCCGTCCATCATCTCGACCACGTCGATACGCGAACCCAGCGACGAATAGACGGTCGCCATTTCCAGGCCGATGATGCCGCCACCGATGACCAGCATCTTCTTCGGCACCTGGCGCAGTTCCAGCGCGCCGGTCGAATCGACGATGCGCGGATCTTCCGGCACGAACGGCAGCTTCACCACCGACGAACCGGCGGCGATGATCGCCTTCTTGAAGCTGACGACCTTCTTCGCGCCGTCCGGACCGGTGACTTCGATGTGGTTCGGGCTCAGGAACTGGCCCACGCCCTGC
>DDKG01000195.1 GCA_002339265.1 Massilia sp. UBA2604
GATATCGAGCAAATCCTCCACCAGGCGACTCATGTGGCGCACCTGCCTGCCGACCAGCTGGCCGAGTTTTACGCTGCGGTGCTGGGAGTCGGCATCGCCCTCGAGCAGTTGCGCGGCCATGGCCGTCGCTGACAATGGACCGCGCAGCTCGTGACTGAGCACCGACAGAAACTCGTCCTTGCGCCGGTCCGCGGACATCAGCGCTTCGGCCTTGTCGTGCAGCCTAGCATTGAGTGCGACGACTTCCTGGTTGGTGCGTTCGAGCCTTGCCGATACGCCAATTAGTTCATCCTGCTTGGCCTGCAGCGTGGCGAGGGCGTCCGTCAATTCGCGGTTCTGCTGGTGCGCCTCTGAAAGCGCTACATTGCCTGGCAGCGCGTCCATATGGGCAACGGCGCCGGCGATGGCGTCGTCGTCCATGGTTTGTGCAGGCTCAGGGAACGCACGGACCAGCGCGATGCGGGTGCCGCGGGAATCCGAGTCGATTCCCCAGGCATCGACGAAGCGGCGAGCCGCGGCGAGGCCACCGGTGCCACGGGCCAGCAGGCCGGCAAGTCCGGGGATGCCCCGACCTTCGTCCTCGATGGCGACGAGGAGCTGCCGTGATGCTGCTGTCGTGGCAGCTAGGAAGCGGACCCTTCCGCCACCCGCATGCGCGACGGCGTTGCGTGCCAGTTCCGACACCGCGGCCGCGATGCGCGCCTGGTCATGCGCGCCGAAGCCGCACAAGGCGGCGACCTGGCGTGCTCGCAGGCGCGATGCAATGACGTCGAGTTCGTTATGAATGACGACGTCGAGCAGTGGTTGCAGGCTGCCGAAGCCGGCCAGCAGTGCGTCGACCGGTCCCGGCATGGGAGCGTGTCGCATAAGTGATCCTCGGATTCGTAGTAACTGCCGCTGGCAGTGCATATGGGATAGCGGATACGAAGCGCGACTGCACAGCCGTCGCTACGTATTGGATGTCAGCATTATCCTACAAGTGCGTCAGTTTCGTGTAGGTCGCGTCTGGCGACGTGGCAAATTGCCGACGGCTTCCAATTACTGCTATAGTCCGCCGCTGGAACAAGCAGGATCCGATGCCTTGACGGTCGGCGAACGACGTAGACGACCAACCCGACAAGGAGCTCCCGATGACGACAGCGAATCCGCTGGAATCTCTTGGTGTACTGTTGCGCGAACATGGCCCTGCCGTACTGGCGAGCTGGCAAGCGTATGTGAAACAGCAGGCGCCAGGAAGTACCCGTGCCGGCATGGCGCAGCTGCCTGGCCAGTGCGAGACCTTGCTGGCAGCGCTGGCTGATACCTTGCGCCCCGGGATCGCTGCAGATATCGCGCATAGTGCGTGGCAGGCAGTGCGTAGTTTGCTCGACGAGATTGCTGCCGAGCGGGCACGTTCCGGCTCGACCCCGGTCCAGACGGCCACCTTCATTTTTTCGCTCAAACAATCGCTGTTCAACTTGCTGAACGACGCGTTCGGGGACCAGCCCGTGGTCCTTGCCGATCTGGTGTGGCAAGCGTGCAGTCTGCTGGACCAGTTGGGCTTGTATTCGCTGGACGCTTTCCAGCGCGGCCGAGACCAGGTCATCGCGCGCCAGTCGCATGAACTCCTGGAACTGTCGACCCCGGTGATCGACTTATGGGAAGGCGTGCTGGCACTGCCGCTGGTCGGTACGTTGGACAGCGTACGCGCTCAGGTGGTCATGGAAAGCGTATTGCATAAGATCGCCGACAGCGGAGCGACGGTCGCAATCATCGACATTACCGGCGTGCCGGCGGTCGATACGCTGGTCGCGCAGCATCTGATGCGCACGATCGCTGCGGCGCGCCTGATGGGCGCCGAATGCATGATTTGCGGCATTAGTCCGCAGATTGCGCAAACCATGGTGCACTTGGGTGTTGAGTTCTCCGGGGTGACGACCAGGGCGACGCTGGCCGAGGCGTTTGCGGTGTCGTTCCAGCGACGTGCAATGCGAGGTGCGGTCATGAGAACAGAACTACCTGTTGATGCTCCAGCGACGACCCGCTGCATTGACATGAACTGAATCGCCCGGCTTTTGTGGAGGCAGGTTTGTATGATATGGGGACGTGGACTTTCGCCTCAACACAAGCTCATGTGGTGAAAAGTGTGGTTCCCAACGAAGCGCTTGATTTTATTAGTGCGAATACGGCCTGCAAAGCCGTCCAGCTCGGGTCGACTCCGATCCTCGCCTCCAAATATTAAACGCACGGGCCTCATTTGAGACCCGCTTCGTTTTTCTTCGCATCCGCATTCCAGCTGATTAAATTCGCCTTCGAACGGCCTGTTTTATGCAGCGTTAGCCCCGCACAGTGCTCCGAACAGCGTTGACAGGAGCAGCCTATGGCGAATCATCGCCGCATTCGGAGTCCGGCGCTTGAGATTACGGCGCCACCCGGAACGCGGCTGCCCTGCTCGTATGACCCGCCGCCTGCATCTCGGCCGCCCGCCAGCCAGACACCGTAAAATGCGACATTGATCCACCACGTAAAAAAGCATCCGCATGGAAACTATCGACCAGCGTTACCTCGTCCAGCAGAAAAAGCGCGTCGATCAAAGCAAGCCTCCCGTATTTGCCAAGGTGATGCGCAGCAAAGAAGGAGAGTTCGAGGGCGTCTCCTTCATCAAGAACAAGGAGAAAGCCACAGTCATGACGGTCACCGACGCTCAGGAAGTGATCGACTGGGCTGCCAGGACGAAAGACAACGCACACGAATACGAAACCAAAATCATTTGCTTTGGTCAATAGGGGCGCTGCGTCTCGCGGCGCACACCCTCTCGATCGGTAGCGATCCTTGACCGCGCTGCCGCACTGCCAAACGACCATTCAGAGCGGGTTGCACATTGCGCACCGGCGAAGGCCGCCTGCAGTCACGACGCCTGGCGCCGCAGCGTGATCCGGGTCAGCTCGGCAGGCACCCCAAGCCGAAGCGCGAAGCCCGGCCACAGTGCCGTGCCATTGCTCAGGTACAGCGCCATGCCGTCGACATCGTAGCGGCCCGAGACAAAGCCATTGTTCGCCCGCGCCACGACGCGATCGAGCCCGACGATCATGCCGCCATGCGTGTGGCCGGATAATTGCAGCGCGACGCCGCGGCTGGCCGAGAAGCGGGCATTCCTGGGCTGGTGATCGAGCAGGATGACCGGCACGCCGGCCGGCGCGCCGCGCAAGGCGGCATCGAGGTCGGGCGCCGGGGCGCCGGTTTGCGGGGCGGTCACGTCGTTGACACCGGCAAGCACCAGTTGCCCGGCGCCGCGCTTGATGATGGCATGGCTATTGTCCAGCGGCGTCATGTTGAGCCCTGCGAAATACGCCATCCATTCGCGGTGACCAAAGAAGTATTCGTGATTGCCGGGAATGACCCAGACGCCGTCCGCGGCGCGCAAGTCTCGCAGTGCAGCCACGTCAGCTTCGCGCTGCGCGACATTGCCGTCGATGAGGTCACCGGTGATGACGATCAGGTCGGCGCCCAGCGCATTGGCGTCGTCGACGACCTTGCGCGTCCACGGCGCGTCGAACAGGCGGCTGATGTGCTGGTCGGTCAAGTGCAATACCCGGTAGCCGTCGAATTCGCGCGGCAAGTCCCTGACTTCGATCTGCACGTCCTTCAGCGGCGGCGACTTGATCGCCTGCATGACGCCGAGCGCGGCGAGCAGCATGGCCGCGATGCCGGCCGCGACCCGCAGGCGCGGGGCGATCGGCGCGCGCCTGCGCCGCACCAGTGCGACGATGGCGGCGCCGGCATCGAGCAACAGCTGGAATACTGCCAGCAGCAAGATGGCGCCAAACGCCCAGTTGAACAGGATGACCAGGAATTTCGGGAATTCCGGCGAAAACACGCTGCCCGAAGACAGGCGCGACCACAGGTGATATTGCGAGGCCAGCACCAGCACGATGGCGCCAGCCAGCTTTGTGCGCCTGGACAGCGGTAGCGGCCAAAGCCAGCGTACCAGCACGAGCAGGCAGGGAAGGCTGAAGATCAGATGAAACATCAGGCGCGCTCCATGCGTTTCCGGGTGCGGCCGACGGGTACAGAATTGCCTTGCGGGTTCGTCGTAGCGCCCGCAAGTGGTACAAAAAGAATATGCATCGTGCCATGTGTCCGAGCTGTCGAACCGGCAAGCATAGCGTAGATTGAATGAAAACACAGGAAGCGATCTCATTCGGCGCTATGCAATGCAGGTCGCAGCCCCGGAGCTTGCGATGCAAGCCCGCCGTCAGCTGCGCATGAAAGCCAGCAGCTCGGCGTTGAGCCGGTTCTTGTGGGTCGACGGCAGGCCGTGGCCGGCGCCCTCGTAGACCGACAGGCGCCCCTGCGGCAGCATCTCGACGGCGCGGCGCGCGGTAGTGGCCAACGGCACGATCTGGTCGTCGTCGCCATGGATCACCAGGGTTGGGATCGTCATCTTGCACAGGTCGGCGCTGAAGTCGGTCTCGGAAAACTGCTTGATGCAGGCGTAGGCGGCCTTGAGGCTGCACTGCAGGCCCTGGACCAGGAACGACTGGCGCATGCCTTCCGATACTTCGGCGCCGGGGCGGTTGAAACCGTAGAACGGCGTGCTCAGATCGAGAAAATACTGGGCGCGGTCGTTGCGCACGGATTCGCGGATGCCGTCGAACACCGACATCGGCACCCCGTCCGGGTTGGCGGGCGAGGCCACCATCTGCGGCGTCACGGCGCCGATCAAGACCGCCCTGGCCACGCGTCCCGTGCCGTGCCGGCCGATGTAGCGCGCCACTTCACCGCCGCCGGTCGAATGGCCGACCAGCGTGGCGCCGGTGATGTCGAGGGTGTCGAGCAGGGTCGCCAGGTCGTCGGCGTAGGTGTTCATGTCGTTGCCATGCCACGCCTTGCTCGAACGGCCGTGGCCGCGACGGTCGTGGGCGATCACGCGAAAGCCATGTTCGGCGAGGAACAGCATCTGGTCTTCCCAGGCGTCGGCCGACAGCGGCCAGCCGTGGCTGAACACGACCGGGATCCCGTGACCCCAGTCGGTGAAGTGGATGACGGTGCCGTCGCGGGCGGTAACGGTGTCGATGGTGCGTGCATTGCTCATGGTGGTGTCCTTTCAGGGGCTTCGCGCCTTTGGTGCGGCGGGGTCTCGATAATGGATGCGCCAGGCGGTCCCGGCAGGTCGATTATCGGACGCATTTGCGCCCGGTCCCCGATGCGAAAGTGGCGGCGCCACACCCCCATTTCGTGGGCGCGAACGAACCAGCCTGCCGGGAAGGACGTAGCGCCGGATCCGTCAAGACATGGTCCAAGGGCGCAAGGGCCAACGCGATATTGTGCTGGTCATCCGGCGCTCGCCCAGCAGACGCCGTAAAATGCGGCATTGATCCACTACGTAAAGAAGCACTCGCATGGAAACCATCGACCAGCGTTACCTCGTCCAGCAAAACAAGCGCGCCGACGAAGACAAGCCGCCTGTATTCGCCAAAGTAATGCGCAGCAAGGAGGGCCAGTTCGAAGGCGTCTCCTTCATCAAGAACAAGGAGAAGGCGACCGTCATGACGGTCGCCGAGGCTCAGGAGGCCATCGATTGGGCTTCCAGGAAGAAAAGCAACGCCCACGAATACGAAACCAAGATCATTTGTGTTGGTCAGTAAGGGCGTCGCCATCACGCGACGTTGAGCAGGTTTTCAATCGACCGCCAAAAACCTTACTCGAGCAGCGCTACCGACCCGTTCAGATCCCTGCACCGGCGGCACGGGTCAACTGCGCATCCCCCCAGGTCGCCACTACCGGCAGCGCGTCATCCGACTTCGTTCCACGCACCACCAGTTCAACGACTTTCACGCCCCGGATGTTCGCCTTCAGACGAGGCGCCTTGGCGCCAAACGCCAGCGGCGCGCTTTCCGCCAGCAGCTTGCCATCGCCATACACATAGAAGCGCACCGGCTGGCGGGTGTTCTCGGTCGAATCGTCCACGCCCACCGACGCCGTCAACTCCGCATAGCCGGCATCGTTCTTCACCTGCAGCCGCGAATTCGACAGCACGCCGATGCCCGATTCGAACACCTGTCCCGCCACCTGCAGGCTCTGGCCGTACGGCGTCGTATCCGCCTGCGCGCCGCCCCAGCCCGCGTACTGCGGACGCGATCCGCCGGAGCGGGTGCTCGACCACGGGTCGATCATGCGGTGGACGGTCGGATCGAGTTGCGGCTGGCGGGTGCCGTCGACGGCGACGTTGATGGATCCCGGGATCTCCGACAGGTAGACGCCGTTTTCCAGCTGCCGCTTGCCGGTCGCCTCGAACACCAGCGTCTCATGCGGTGCGAGCACGATTTCCTTTTCGCCGGTGAAAGTCGTGCTCTTTTTCGACCACAGGTCGCGCAGCGTGACTGGTGCGCTATCCGACAGTTTGAGGTGGCCCGCCAGTAGGGTCACCGGCGCCGGCGAAGCGCCGCGGTTGAACAGGGCCACCGCCTTGCGCTCGCCGTTGCCCAGCGTCTTGACGATGATTTGCGCGTCGTCGGAATCATAGGTGATCACGCCCTGGTGTCCCGCCTTGTCCTGGTTCAGGGCAACCACGTCGGGATTGCCGATGACCTCGAGGAAGGACGCCGGACCATTGCGCAAGTCATAGCTGACCAGCAGCGGCGCATTGATCATCGCCCACAGGGAGAAATGCGAGCGCACTTCGACCGGGTTGGCAACGTCGAATTCGCCATGGCCGATGTGCAGGATGTCGGGATCGTTCCAGTGGCCGGGGCCGGCGTACAGCGCGCGCTTGGCGGCGCTGTCGAAATTGTGCAGCATGCTGGTCCAGCTCGGCGTGATGTCGGCGCTGGTGCGCCACAGGTTGCCGACGTCCTTGCCCCAGCTGCGCACGTTGGCCATGCCCCAGGCGCAAATCGACAGCACATAGTCGTTGCCCGGCCGCGCCGCCTGCAGCGCCGCGGCGACTTCTTCGTAGCGCTCGCGCACCGCCTTGATGTCGGTGCGGTTGATCGAGCCGCGCTCGATCAGCGGTTCTTGCGCGCGGTAATTCTGTTTTTTCACCAGGTCCGAGCCGGGCAGGAAGTCGGCCAGGCCGCAGGCGTCGATCTTGATGTAGTCGAAGCCCCATTCCTTGAAGTACAGGTTGATATCTTGGGTGACGAAGCCTTCCAGTCCCACCTCGCGCTCGGCGGTCGTGCCCGTCGGCAGGTTGGGCGAATGCAGGTCATAGGCTTGCGAGCAGGCGTTGCGGCCGATGTCCGTGTAGATGCCGGCCTTCAGCCCCATCGCGTGGATCTTGTCGGTGAATGGCTTGAAGCTGGTCTCGTCCGGCCCGCCGGTGGCAGCCGATGGAAAGATGCCGGTGCGGATCTGCAGGCGGCCGTCGCCGGTGCGGCGCTTGACCCACCAGCCGTCATCGATGTTGACCTGCCTGTAGCCGAGCTTGGCGAGCCCGGTGTCGACCAGCGTCTGCGCGGCGCCCAGCACCTTGGCTTCGTCGATTTCGGTGCGGAACGCGTTCCAGCTGCTCCAGCCCATCGGCGGCGTGCTGGCGCTGCCGTTCGTGGCGCCTTCCCAGCGGCCCGCCGCGGCCAGGGGATCGCCCGGGGACGCGGCATGCACCGGAGCGAATATCAAGGTCACCGCAGCCGCCAGGCTACCGCAAAGAAGTTTCAATGGCTTGGGTTGAGCTGCTTCGGTCCAGCGGTGTTTCATGCACGTCTCCTGGTTGTGGTTTTCGGCTGCAAATCATCAGGTTTCGATGGTAAGCGAAAGAATTCGAAAATGAAAGGTATCCGGCTGCAGGGGCGCGCCGTCTGCCTGGTGATCGAATGTCGGAGCATCAGAGGATCTTCAGCGTCGTCCCCGTGCGGAATGCGCCAAGCCTTTCATCCCAGCCTTGCGACCCGGCTGCATCGTCGGCGTTCGCCGGACGCACGCTATAGCGGGCATCGCCAGCCAGGGAGGCGGCTCCATCGGGCAATGCCAGCAGTACCTCGTAGGCGCCGGCGGGCGTGCCGCGCGGCACGGCAAACTCTGCGCTCACTCTACTGGTGCTTCCCGGCAGCCAGGTGCGCGGGTCGATCGACGCCAGGGCAATGCGCACGACTGCGCCGGTGGCGCCGTGCCGAAGCAGGACGTATACGCCGCGTGGGTTGAAGGCGCGTGCCCAGCCGCTGTTACGCAAGGTCAGCGCCAGCTTGCCCGACTCGCCGGCTGCGACTGTGGAGCTGTGCCGCAGCGTCGACAGCTCGAAGCGGTAGCCCATGCTGCGCCTTACCTCGGCCAAGCAACCCTGCGCCTGCCAGCGCGTGTGAAACAGCTTGCGGTAATAGGTGTCGTTCAGGTAGGTCAGGCCGAACTGCCGTCCTTCGCGCAGGATGTCGGCGCAGTCCCCGCGCGGTGTCGGGTTGACCGCATCGGCGGGATTGCAGGTCTCGGCGCCGAATGGTGCGACGGCCGAGAGTGCGGCGACGTAGTCGCGCTCGCGCCGGCGGGTCGCCGCATCTTCGCTGTAGGTGCCGACATCCGTGTTCGAAGCCAGGAAGCAGTCGTTATGCACCCCGATGCGCGCGGCGGTCGAGCCGTCGCGCCAGCGCGGCGCCTGCGGCGCCCACGCCATCAGGTAGGGTGGATAGCGCAGCTGCAGGAACCGGTTGGCCGGCAGTGCATCGAGCAGGGCGTCGCGGATCCGCATCCTTGCTGCCGGCAGGGTGAGCTTGTTGGACGATGTGTGCCACTCGCCCCAGGCCCCGACGAAGCCGGCCTGCAGGTAGGCGATGACGTCCGCATTCGCCGCCAGCACCGGCTTGAGTTGCCCGATGTGGCCAAGGACGCGCTCGAGCGGCGCATCCTGCGCCGCCTGGTAGCCGGTTTCGCCGCCCGGGTAGTTGTAGATAAAGCGCGGAATGACTTTCAGCCCGGCGCGGCGCGCCTTCGCCAAGCCTTCGGACAAGTCGTCGAGCAGATTCGCGGGCAGATTCGCGTCGACATGCTCGTCCAGCCGCACCGGCGCATAGACGATCCGATAGCCGGCCTTGAACTGGGCATCGGCTTGCGCCTGCGTCCATGCCGCCAGGTTGTCCGCTGCCCAGACGTACATGCCGCGCTCGGGATTGGCGATCTCGGCGTCCGTTGCGCGGAACGTGGTTTCCACCACGCCTCCTGGATGGGCCTGCGCTGCGTGAGCGAAGAAAAGAACCGCCCCGCAGAGCGGGGCGGCAAAGGAGAGAGCAAACGATCGCATCGGGGCTCCGGTGTTCGGCAAGTCGAGGGGAGGGCACATCGCGCCCTCCCATTGCTGCATCAGAACTTCAGGCTTGCGCCCAGGGTGACCGAGCGGCCGTAGCGGTAGTAGCCGTTGGGCAGGCTGATGATGCCATTGGTCAGCTTCGGCGCCTGTTCGGCATCGCTCAGGTTATTGCCTTCGAGGCTGATGCGCAGCGACTTGTTCACCTCGTAGGCGATCTGGGCCGTGACCCAGGTCATCGAGTTGGCCATCTCGTTGAAGCCCGAGCCGATCACATTGGTGGCGGTGACGAAGGAGTCGGTGTAGTCGGCCGTGGCGCTCATGCTCCATGGGCCTTTCTCGTACAGGACGCCCAGCGAAGCGGTCGCAGGCGCGATGCCCTCGAGCGGGCGTTCTTCGCCGCCGACCCAGCTCTTCGACAGGTTGCGCGTGTATTGCGCACGCACGCCGAAGCCGTTGTCCCACAGGTGCTGCAGGCCGATCTCCATGCCGCGCGCCTTGGCGCTGTCGCCGTTGATCGGGCGCTGCACGTTGAACAGGCGGCCACCCGGCGCGCCGATGTCCTGGCCGGTCAGCCACTGGTTGGTGATCTGGTTCTTGATGTTCTTCTGGTAGACGGCGAAGGTCAGCGCCGAGCTCTTGGCGTAATACCATTCGAGCGACACGTCGGCCTGGCGCGCACTGTACGGCTTCAGGTCGGCATTGCCGCCGTAGATCTGCGTAAAGTCGCCCCACGAGATGCTGGCGGTGGTGCTCGACGGCGCCAGCCTGTCGACCGACGGGCGCGCCATCGTCTTGGCGGCGCCGAGCCGCAGCTGCAGGTTGTCCGTCAGCGAGTAGGTGAAGTTACCCGATGGCAGTGCGTCGGTATAGCTGGCGTCTTGCTTGATGACCGACGGATCTGCATAGACAGCGGTGAAGTTGAACGCGCCGTTCTGCAGGATGTCGTTGATCTTCGCGTCCCAGGCCTGGGCGCTGGTCTTGGTGCGCACGAGGCGCACGCCGACGTCCGCGAACCAGCGGTCGCCCGACATGTCCGCCTGAACGAACGCGGCCGAGGTCTTCTCTTCCACGCGGTAGCTTTCCAGCGGGTTGAAGGCCGGCGCCGACAGGGTCGAGCTGTAGACGCCGCCGCCCGGACGCGGCTGGCCATCGAGGCCGGCCAGTGCCTGCGCATAGTTGTTGACGTCGAAACCGAGGAAGCTGCGCGGGAAGTTGCCGTTCACGCCGGACAGGAAGCCGCCCGGGGTGAAGGTCTGGTTGATGACGTTGTTGCCCAGGGCGCCCACGTTGATCGCGTTCGCGCCGGAGTAGTGATCCTGGCCCGCATTGAACGCGTTGTTGATCATGTCGCGCGACTTCTTGCGGTTGGTCTGGCTCACGCCGAACTTCAGGTTGTCGACGTTGAAGCGGTCCACGCGCCAGTCGGCGTCCAGCGTCAGGCCGCCGATGCGGTCCTTGATGTTGTCGCCCGTGCGGCTGTAGAAGTGGGTATCGAAGTCGTTGGCGGTGAACAGGCCCTGGGCCAGGCCGGTCTGCAGGTCGCGGCCGTCGGCCAGCGTGGTCGTCACGTCGGGCACGGACGAGCCGGTGAGGCGGATGCGGGTGGTGTTGGGCTGGTTCATGCGCAGCACGACGTAGCTGTCGTTGCCGCCGGAGTTGCGCTCCGAGGTGGAGATGTAGCCGTCCGCCGCCACCTTGAAGGTGGGCGACACTTTCCATTCGGCCCGGGTGCCGTACATCGCGGTATCCACCACGCGGTACTCGGTCTGGTTCAGGACCTCGGGATTGAGACGCAGCTCGGGGTCGGTGCTGTCCAGGGTCATGTCGGTCACCACGCCGTTGTTGACTTGCATATTGGACCAGCGTCCCGGCGCGAACAGGGGGTAGTAGGACAGCTGGTAGCCGACCTGCGGCGAGTCGAGGCGGGTCTTGAAGCCGTCGAAGATGACTTTCACGTCATTGGTGGGGCGCCACTCCACCTTGCCCGAGAGGGCGATGCGTTCCTTCTTCTCCATGATGGAGCCGAAGCGGAACTGCCCCGGCCCGACCAGGCCTTCTTCTTCGGGATCGAGGATGCCGTTGCCGTTGGGGTCGATGTGGCCGCCCCAGGTGTTGCCGGATTCCCAGAACTGGCTCGGGTCGCTCGGAATCGCATTGCGCGACCAGCCGCCATCGTTGCCGGCGGTGTCGGTGCGCACGTCCCGCTTGGCGTAGACGACGCCGAGCAGCACGCCGACCTTGTCATTCCAGGTATTGCTGTAGGTGCCCGACAGCTTCTTGCCGTTCAGGCTGCTCATATCGTTGTGGTCGCCTTCCAGGCGCAGCAGGCCGCGCTGGCCCTTCTGCTCGAACGGGCTGGCCGAGCGCAGGTTGACCAGGCCGCCGATGGCGCCTTCGACCAGCTGCGCCTGGGTCGACTTGACGACGTCGGCGCCGCTGATGACGTCGGCCGGCAACACGTCGTAGGCGAAGTAGCGGCCCGCGCTGTCGGTGCCGAGCAGGCGGCCGTTGAAGGTGGTGATCGTGTAGTCCGGGCCCAGGCCGCGGATGCTGACCTGCTGGCCTTCGCCGCCGGCCGTGCGGGAGATCGAGACCCCGGTGATGTGGCTGAGCGAGTCGGCGACGTTATTGTCCGGGAAGCGTCCGAGTTCCGTTGCACTGATGCTGTCCTGCACGACGGCCGAGTTGCGCTTGAGCGCCAGCGACTGCTGCAGGCTGGCGCGGGTGCCGGTCACGACGACCTGTTCGACCTGTTCGACCTTCTCGGTGTCGGGTGTGGCGGCTTCCTCCTGGGCGTGGGCCTGGGCCGTGAGCGTGGCCAGGGCGAGCAGGCAGGCGGAAGTAAGCGGATTCAGCGCAAAGCGAACATGGCTGTCGGCGTGCGGGCGGCATTGCAGGTGGTATCTCATTAAACGCTTCCTTTTTTATACGTTGTTGGAGCAGCACGGGGGAGTGCTGGATCCGGGAAGACTGTCCGGTTGCGGTTACTACGGTTGCCGGCCGGGGCGCGGACGAGCTGTAGCACGTGGATTGGTGCTTTCGTTTGATTTCGTATGACGTTTTCTCTCACTGGTAGAGGTTTCGGTTTGAAGACATCGAAAGCACCTGGAAGGGCACTGCTGATTGCAGTGATATTTAGTCTATATCGAAATTCGGATCATGACAAAGCTTCTTTCGAAATTTTTCGAAGTGCCTGTTGTATCTGCGTTATTGCGCTATATGGCTTTCGTTCGAAAGTGACTTGTGCTTGCTGTTTCTGTTCCATGTCCGCGCGTGGCAACGCCCGACCAGCGGCATGGGTTGCCGCCAGGCGTCCGGAATGCAGCCGTGAATGGGGAGGAGGGGGGAGAGGGCGTGCAGCGCCGTTCAGTGCTTGCGCAGCATGCCGGCCAGGGCTTCGGCCTCCAGCGGCTGCGCACACAGGTATCCCTGGTAGGCCTGGCAGCCGTTCTCGAACAGGAAGTCGCGCTGGGCCACGGTTTCCACCCCTTCGGCCAGCACTTTCAGGCCGAGGCTGGCCCCCAGGGCGATGATGGTGCGGGCGATCACGGCGTCGTTCGAATTGGTGGTCAGGTCGAGCACGAAAGAGCGGTCGATCTTGAGCATGTCGAGCGGCAGCCGCTTCAGATAGGCCAGCGACGAATAGCCGGTGCCGAAATCGTCGATCGCGAAGGTCAGGCCGTGGGCCTTGAGGGCGTTGATCTTGATGATCGCGTCTTCCACGTCGTCCAGCAGCGAGCCTTCGGTAATCTCGAGCTTGAGCTTGCGCGGATCGGCGCCGGTCGTCTCCAGGCAGCCGAGCACCTGGGCCACGAAGGCCGGATGGTGCAGCTGGCGCGCGCTGACGTTGACGGCGATCTCGAGATGCGCGGTCTCGGCCCGCCCGGCCCAGGCCGACAACTGGCGGCAGGCGCATTCGAGCACCCAATGGCCGAGAGGGAGGGCCAGTCCGATCTCTTCGGCCAGCGGGATGAATTCTTCCGGTGAGACGGTGCCGCGTGCGGGATGGCGCCAGCGCACCAGCGCTTCGACGCCGGCGATGCGGCCGTCGCGTTCAACCTGCGGCTGGTAGTGCAGGAAGAACGCATGCTCGCGCAAACCCGTGCGCAGGTCGCTTTCCAGCGCCAGGCGCGCGGCGGCGGCGGCTTGCAGGGAAGGATCGAAGAAGCGGACGGTGCCGCGGCCGGCGGCCTTGGCCCGGTACATCGCCAGGTCGGCGCGCCTGAGCAGTTCGCCGGCGTCGCGGGCCTCGTCGGCAAAGACGGTGATGCCGATGCTGGCGCCGAGCTGCAGCCGATAGCCGTCGAGCTGCACCGGCTGGTTCAGCAGGTGATTGATGCGTTCGCCCTCACGCTTCGCATGGACGCAGGCCAGCTCCTTGTCGGTGGGCAGATTTTCCAGCAGCACGCCGAACTCGTCGCCACCGAAGCGCGTGGGGATGGCGTCGGTGGGAAGAGCGGCCGCCAGCCGTATCGCCATCTGCTGCAGCAACTGGTCGCCGACGGCATGGCCGAGCGTCTCGTTGAGCGTCTTGAAATTGTCGAGGTCGATCAACAGCAGCGCCTTGCGGCGCGCGTTGCTACCTGAGTTGCTGCCTGAGTTATTGCCTGAATTGCTGCGCGCGGCGGCAAGTGCGTTCTCCAGGCACTCGGTCAGGTATGCACGGTTCGGCAGGTGCGTGAGCGTATCGTGGAAGGCGAGGTAGCGGATGCGGGCTTCGGACGCATGGCGTTCGGACACGTCGACTACCGCGCCCACCACGCGCACGGCCGCGCCGTCGCCGTCACGCAGGATCTGGGCCCGGTCGTGCACATGGGCCACGCTGCCGTCCTTGCGGATGAAGCGGTAGTCGTCGCTCCAGTGGATGTCGCGGCTGCCATGGAGCACACCGTCGAAGCCGGAGATCACGCGCTGGCGGTCGTCCGGGTGGATGCGGTCCATCCAGAGGGCAAGCGAGGCCTCGAATTCGTCCGGCGTGTAGCCGAACAGGTCATGCAGGTTGGCGCCGAACCACAGGGTGTCGGTGCGCAGGTCGAGATCCCAGATCGCGTCGCTGGTGACGCGGGCGACGATGCGAAACCGTTCCTCGCTCTGGCGCAGCGCATCCTCGGTCCGTTTCTGGGGCGTGATGTCGCGCATATAGACTGCCAGCCCGGTATCGGACGGATAGGCGCGCACCTCGCAATACAGCTCGGGCGAGGCGTGGCAGTCGTCGAAGGCGACCGTGCAGCGCTCGCGCATGGCGCGCCGCAGTTCCGCTCGCGCCTGCCGCGTCCCCAGTCCGGCGAATCCATCCCACAGCACCGTGCCCAGCAACTCGGCGCGCGGCCGCTGGAACAGCTGCTCGGCCTCGCCATTGAGGTAAGTGAAGCGCCACTCGCGGTCGACCGTGTAGAACACGTCGGTGATGCTTTCGAGCGTGGCGCTCAGGCGCCGGGCCAGGTGTGCGTTGGCCTGCTCGGCCGTGCGCCGCTCGGTGACGTCCAGCGCCGAGCCGTAATAGGCCGGTTCGCCGTCCCGTCCGTGCATCAGGTCGCCGCGAGCGTGCACATGGCGCACCTCGCCGTCCGGCCACACCACGCGATGCTCGAGGTCGAGCGGCGTGCCGTAGTGCAGGGCGTTCGCGAACTCGGCCTCGACGGTCTGCTGGTCGTCGGGATGCACGCGCGCGAACAGCGTCGCGAAGTCGGGGGCAAGCGTGTCGGGGCCGATGCCGAACAGGGTGCGCAGCTCGTCCGAGACGAACAGGCGGCGGTCGCGGACGCGCATTTCCCACAATCCGACCTGGGCCACGCGCTGCAGAAAGTCGAGCCGGTCTCCCAGGGTCGAGCGGGGCGCCAGGGCGAGGGCGGAACCGGTTTTGGAAGAAGGCATGGCGCAGCAGTCCAGGGCGTTGGGGACGCGACTGCGGGGGCATGGCGACGTCGAGGGCAGGGTCGAGCGCGATATCGAAGGCGGCGCGTGCGGCTGTCGAACAGCCTCCCCGTTGTATCACCCCGGGTCAGGGCCTGCAAGCGCCGCTTCGATTCGAGTGCTTGATCCGGCAAGGTGCGCCCGGCACCGAATGCAACAAGGACGCCACAATTTATTTATATTTTGGCATGTACATTTGTACGAATCTTCATTGCTGGGTTACAATATGTCTTTCTGCCGCCAGTCATGGCCTGGCATTCATCGATGTTTCCCCCAGCCGATGCGGCGCCGAGCGCGCATTCGGGCATGGGGCGCATCGAGCAGCGTTCGAGATCGCTGTCTTGTCCGGATCGACCCCATGCGCCAGGCAGGGCGCCCTGTGCGGCGTCGTCGCCCTGGAGGGTGACCCTGGTCTTGTATTCCCTCAACGGTGCGTCATCGGCCTGGCCGTGTCATCGAGGGCAACCGCAGGCCGCTTCGACCTCGGGAACTTGCCATTCGGGCGGCGCATGTCGCTCGATATCAAGCTCTGCTGCGCCGTATATAGGCCGTAGGCCCGGGATTCCTCGTCAATTGCGCCATCGCCGGCTGGACGCCGGCGGCGGCGCGCCGATCTGCGCTGATATGAGCCGGTCCGCGCCGGTCCGCGCCGGTCCGCAGTGATCATTACTCAGGAAATCTACGTGAACAAAAACCACACCATTACCCCGCAAGACCTCGAATCGACGATGGCGCCGTTTGCCGCGCGCATCAGGACGAAGACGGCGAGCGGCCTGTGCGCCGCCCTGGCCGGCATCGCCGTCCTCGCATCTGGCCACGTCAACGCCCAGGATGAGGCCCCGGTAGGCGAGACCGCCAAGTCGCCGCTGACGATCGGCGGCGCAATTCGCTTCAATTACGGCCACAAGAGCTGGGACGACGAGCGCCGCAGCGGTTTCGTCGGCCTCGACACGGCGCGCCTGGACGTCAACTACGACGACGGCCGGATGATCGGCTCGGCCCAGTACCGCTACAATAATTATCCCAAGGGGCAGGGCGACTACTGGCAGCATTTCCTGCGCCACGCCTGGGGCGGCGTGCGCTTCGACGACAAGAGCGAGCTGCACGTCGGCCTCGACAGCAATCCCTTCGGCCTGCTGCCGTTCGCCTCGAACAACTTCTACGAATCGATCGCCTTCTACGCCGGCTTCGAAGACAAGTTCGACCTGGGCGTGAAATACATCAGCCGCCCCGGACCGGTCGAGTGGCAGCTCGCCTTCTTCCCGCGCGACGGCGGCTCGTACGGTGGCGGCAGCAATACTGCCGGCGCGTCGAACCGCTATTCCTACAATATCGTCAAGGACGACGACGAGCAGGGCTATGGCACCGGCCAGACCGACAGCGAGCGCAACACGCTGGTCGGACGCGTGGTATGGAACCTGGGCGCTGAAGGCAAGCACCAGTTCGGATTCTCCGGCCTGACCGGCGAGATCGACAACGGCCGCGGCACCGATACCCGGCGCCACGCCGGGGCGGTCCACTACACCGGCAACTATGGCCGCGTCAACGTGATGCTGCAAGCCATGCGCTACCGCTACCGTACCGCGCACGCCGCCGACCAGACCTATGGCGGGCTGGACCCCAACAGCTTCGTCCTGATCGGCGCCTTCGGCTACCCGTACCCGGTAGCGTCCGCGGGCGACATCTATATCGCCAACGTCAGCTACGACCTCCCCGGCCGGATCGGCCCATTCAGCGGATTCAAGGTTTATAACGACTACAGCGTCCTGCAAAAACGCAGCGGCAACTACAGGGACTCCGTGCAAAACGTGACCGGAATGAGCTTCGGGGCAGGCAAGTGGTCGTTCTATGCCGACCTGATGATCGGCAAGCACCATCCCTATCTGTCGCCCGATCATGGCGGCCTGGCCTCGACCTCGAAAGAGCATGAAGGATTTACGCGCCGGATCAATCTGCAGGCTGGCTATTACTTCTGACGCCGTCGGCTGAGGGGCGCCGGGAGTCTTAGTTGCCTCTCTGGAAAAACCAGTCGTTGTCATCATGAATGCAAATGAATATAATTCTCATTTACATTTATTGACAACGTACTGACTGGACCCCTCCATGACCAAGCATCGGCGCTCGCCCTCCCCCCGCCACACCCGCCAATCCATTCTCTCGCTGCTGGTCGGCCGCGCCTGGGGCACCGCCTTCGCCGCGGCCCCCATCGCACTGCTGGCCGGCGCCGTCCACGCCCAGGACAGCAAGGCGCCGCAGATCGAGAAAGTGCTGGTGACCGGCGCCCGCACGCTCGAGGAAGCGCCGTACATGGGCGGCGGCGTGGCGCGCCGCGGCGGGGTGGGCGTGCTGGGCGCGGCCGACATCATGAACACGCCGTTCAGCACCACCAACTACACTTCGCAGCTGCTGGAAGACCAGCAGGCGCGCACGCTGGCCGACGCGGTCGTCAACGAAGCCTCGGTGCGGGTGCAGACCTCGACTTCCGGCTTCAGCGACGACTTCCAGATCCGCGGCTTCAATGTGGGCAGCGGCGACGTCGGGGTCAACGGCCTGTACGGACTCAGTTCGGGCAACCGGATGCGGGCGGAGCTGATGGAACGGGTCGAAGTGCTGAAAGGCCCGGGCACGCTGATGTATGGCATCAGCCCCGGCGGCAGCGTCGGCGGCAACATCAATATCGTCACCAAGCGCGCGGGCGACAAGCCGCTGACCCGCATCACCGGCACCTTCGAGAGCAAGTCGATCTTCGGCGCCCACTTCGACGTCGGCCGCCGCTTCGGCGACGCCGGTGAATGGGGCGTGCGTTTCAATGGCATGTACCGCAAGGGCGACAACACGCTTGACGACAGCCAGACCGAATTCGGCCTGGCCGCGCTGGCGCTCGACTACCGCTCGTCGAACCTGCGCTGGGTGGTCGACGCCTATGCCCAGCGCGAGGACACCGACGGCTTCCGCGGCCAGTCCAGCTTCCGTCCGAACGTGACGCGCATCCCGGATGCGCCGTCGGGCCGGCGGGCGATGTATCCGGGTGTCGAGCTCACGATGCGCGACTCGACCATCTCGTCGCGGGTCGAATACGACCTCGCCCCCAACGTGATGCTGTACGCCGCCGCCGGCTACCACTACGGCGCCAGCGAGCAGGACTTCCCGGCCGCGCGCGGCCAGGATGCGATCGACATGGCGGGCAATCTGCGCATCAGCAGCGCCTGGTACGACGCCGCCGCCCGCAACAAGACCGGCGAAGTCGGCGCCCGCGCCAGCTTCGAAGGGCTGGGCGTCAAGCACCTGGTCACCGTCTCGGCTTCGCGCCTGGAGCAGGAAACCGGCAGCTTCTACCTCACCGCGCCGGCCGGCACGGCGGTGAATTCGAACATCTATCATCCGGTCGCGTTGCCGGTGATGACCGGCGAACGCCTGTCGCCGACCAAGACCTCGGGCACCGAGCTGTCCAGTGTCGCGATCACCGATACGCTGTCCTTCCTCGACAACCGCCTGCTGGTGACCGGCGGCATGCGCAAGCAGAAGGTGGTCGCCAAGAACTTCACGCCGGCCGGGGTCGGCACGACCTCGTACGACGAGAGCGCGACCTCGCCGCTGGTGGGCATCGTCGTCAAGCCGATGGCCAACGTCTCCGTGTACGGCAACTTCACTTCCGGCCTGACGCGCGGCAGCACCGCGCCGCTCGGCACGGCGAACGTGGGCGAAGTGTTCGCTCCGTATAAATCGAAGCAGTACGAGGCCGGCGTGAAGGTCGAGCAGGGCAAGCTGTTGAGCGGCATCTCCGTGTTCCAGATCGACCGGCCGAACGCCGTCACCGATCCCATCACCACGATCTACAGCATGGACGGCAACCAGCGCAACCGCGGCCTGGAACTGTCGGTCATGGGCGAGCTCGTGCGCAACCTGCGCCTGATGGCCAGCGCCACCTTCTATGACGCCGAACTGCAGAAGACCGCGGGCGGCGTCAACGAAGGCAACGACGCCAACGGCGTGCCGAAGCGCGCCCTCAGCGCCGGTCTCGACTGGGATTTGGATGCGGTGCCGGGCCTGAGCTTCAATGCCCGCGCCATCCATACCTCGGATATCCCTTACAACGCCGGCAACACGCTGTTCCTGCCGTCGTGGACGCGGTTCGACATCGGCGCCCGCTATCGCACCAGCATGATGGGCCGTCCCGTCATCCTGCGCGCCAGCGTCGAGAACGTCACCGACAAGGCCTATTGGCTGGCCAACGGCACCTTCGCCACCGCGGCCGCGGCGCGCACCGCGCTGGTGTCGGCGCAGTTCGACTTCTAGGCCACCGCGGCCGCCGGCGGATCGGGCCGGAAGGCCCGTTCGGCCGGCGCGGTATCGTTATAGGCTTCGAAGCGGGCGATCTTGCCGTCCCGGATCGTCAACACGTGCACCCATGGGCTGTCGAAGCTGCGCCCGGTCGGCTTGGCCCGCCAGGTGGCGTCGCCCGTGACCACGACCTGGTCGTCTTCGGCGATGAAGGTCCTGGGGCTGAAGCTGAGGGGTTCGGCGCCGTCGGCGAGCCTGGTGAAATACTCGGCGATCTCGGCCTTGCCGTGGTGGGCGCCGGCGAACGGAATGCAGTCCGAATCGCGCTCGATCCAGTCGGCGTCGTCGCTGCAGCGCTCGAGCAGGCTGCCGATATCGCCCCTCAGGAACAGCTCGTAGCATTCCCTGACCAGCTGCTTGTTGTCGCTTGCGTTCATGGCCGTCTCCTTCGAGCTCGCCCGTCCACTGGCAATCGCGGCAGGTCATGCCCCGGATGGTCGCTAGTTTCAGCCTAATCCGCCAGCACGGTATGTCAAGGTGAGCGGCGCCGCGGCGCTCCCCGCGACCCCCGCCATCGTCGCGCTTGCGCAGCGCCGTGACGAAGGCATCGTTGATGGCGCCGAGCGACGAGGGCTTGCGCACGAACTGCACCTGCAGGTCCTGCAGTCGCTCCGGCGCCAGCATGCAGCCGCCGGTGAGCACCACCGGCAGCGCGGGACGGTGGACGGCCAGCCAGCGCGCCAGCTCGATGCTGTCCATCGCCCCAGGCATCATGACGTCCGAGAACAACAGGTCGACGCCGGCCAGGTCGGATGCGACCGCCGCATCGGCGCTGCCGGCCTGCCGCACCTCGACGCCCAGCGACTGCAGCAGCGCGCCGGCGGCGTCGGCCACGTCCGGGTCGTCCTCGACGTACAGCACACGCAAGCCGCCCAGGCCGTCGGCGCGCAGTGCGGAAGGGTCGATGCCCTGGCGTTCGGCTGGCCCTGGGGCAGGCCGGGATCATGATGAAAATGTGATAACTATCCGGCCTGGAGGCGGCGCGAGATTGCAACTCCCGGGCATTTATTGGCTTGCGGCAATGCCGTTTGTCGGCGGCGGCGCTAGCATGGCTTGACGGTCCGGGCGCCGCGCACCGGTCGCTTCGAGGAGGTGGCACAGCCATGGCTCATCACACGAAATCCGTCAACGAAATCGCCGCCGAACTGCGGCTGGTGTGGCATGAAGCGTCCGGGTTCCTGCTCAGCATCGAGCTGTGGCTGATGGTGCTGGTGGCAAGCAGCATGGTCGGCGGGTTCTGGCTGGCCTTCATGGGCGAGCCAGGCTGCCTGCTGGCCTTCGGCTTCGCGCTCGGCTATCCGGTGCTGCGCGTCGTGCTGCACCTCAAGGGGCGGGTTGCCTGGCCGTTCTTCTGACGCCGCACTGCTCAGTAAATCTCGCGCACGATCTGGTAATCCCGGTCCGACACCGGCACGAAGCGCGCGACGTCCAGGCGCTCCAGCACGTCCGCGCTCTGCGCGCCGCCGCGGTTGACGAAGGCGTTCCGTATGCGCTCCTGCAGTTCGGCGCACAGCTGGCCCCTGAACACGAAGGGGTCGGTCGGGATCGGTCCGGAGCGCCAGACGACCCGGACCTGGCGCTCCCTGGCCGGATGCGACGCCGTTGCCGCCGCCAGGTTCTGGCTGCCGACGAAGGCGGCGTCGATCTGCCCCGCCAGCACCCGGTTGACCGACTGGGTGTGGCTGCCCGAATAGCCGACCTGGGAAAAGTACGCCTCCAGCGGCTGACCGACCTGTTTCGCGAACACGTGGCGCGGGACCAGGGCGCCCGAGGTGCTCTCCGGGTCGACCAGGGCCAGGCGTTTGCCGCGCAGGGTCTTGACGTCCGCGATCTTTCCGCCGGCCCTGACGATCAGCAGCGAATGATAGAAGGCGCCGGCCGGCTGGAACCTGCTGGCCTTGTTGGCGTAGCTCGCGAACGCCGTCAGCAGCGGGTCGGCGCGCCGGGCCGACACATAGGACGCGGGCCCGAGCCGGGCCAGGTGGACCGCGCCCGACAGCAGCGCTTCCACCACGGCGCCGTACGACGGCGCCGCATAGACTTCCACCGGGATGCCCAGCGCCGAGCGCAGCTGGTCGAGCAGCGGTTGCAGCTGCGCGATCTCTTTTCTGACGTCGCCGCGCGGGATGATGGAAAAGCGCAGCCGCTCCGGCCGCTCGCAGTCCGCCGCCAGCGCCGGCGCGCCATGCGCGCCCAGGGCCGCCAGGAGCGGCAGCTGCATGAGGGTGCGGCGGCGGGGATTGGGGTTCATGTCGGCTGGAAGGAAATGAATCGCTTGTGGAGGAGGGGCGCGATCTGCGCGGCGGCGCAGGGGCGTTGCAGGTAGAAGCCCTGCACCTGGTCGCAGCCGGCGGCCTTCAGGTGCACCAGTTGATCCTTGGTCTCGACGCCTTCGGCCACCACGGTCAGGCCCAGGTTGTGGGCCAGCGAGATGGTCGAGGCGACGATCACGGCGTCGTTGGTGTCGTTGCGGATGTCGCGGATGAAGGAACGGTCGATCTTGACGGTATGGATCGGGAACTGCTTCAGGCGCGAGAGGCCCGAGAAACCGGTGCCGAAGTCGTCGAGCGCCATCCGGATGCCGGCCCCGGCGAGGGCGTCGAGGTTGCGCTGGGCCAGTTCGGCATCCTCGATCAGGCTGCTCTCGGTAAGCTCGATCTCGATCAGGCCGGGCGCGACGCCGCACCTGGCCAGCGCGCCGGTGAAGTCGTCCAGCAGGCGCTCGTCGCGCAATTGGCGCGCCGAGACGTTAATCGCCACCGGCACCAGCGGCACGCCGTCGGCCCGCCACTGCGCCAGCTGGCGGCACACGGCGTCGATGATCCAGCGTCCCAGCGGCGCGATGAAGTCCTGTTCCTCGGCCAGGGGGATGAAGTCGCCCGGGAAGATCAGGCCGTGCTCCGGGTGCCGCCAGCGGACCAGGGCTTCCAGGCCGACGATCTGCAAGCTGTCGAGGGTCAGCTTGGGCTGGAAGTGCAGGCAGAATTCGCCGTCCTGGATGGCCGTCCTGAAACGCGCGGCGAGTTCCGAATGCAGCGCGCTGGACGCGTTGAGCGAGGCGTCATAGAAGCTGAAGAAGCCGCGCCCGCGCGCCTTGACGCTGTACATCGCCTGGTCGGCGTGCAGCAGCAGCGCGTCCAGCTGCTGGCCGTCGCGCGGATACAGCGCGATGCCGACGCTGGGGCTCGTTTCGACGTCGTGGCCGTCGAGGTTCGGGTAGACCGCCGACAGCCCCTGCACCAGCTTGCCGGCGAGCTGGGCGACGAAATCCTCCGACGGCACCTCGGACAGCAGGACCACGAACTCGTCGCCGCCCAGCCGGGCGACCAGGTCGTATTCGCGCACGGCGCCGCGCAGGCGCGCCGCGACCGCTTTCAGGAGCTGGTCACCGACGCCATGGCCCAGGGTGTCGTTGATCACCTTGAAGCGGTCGAGGTCGAAGAACAGCAGGGCATACAGGTTGCGGCTGCGCCTGGCGCGCTTGAGTTCCGCCGACGCCATCTCCTGGAACATGCGGCGGTTGGCGAGGCCGGTGAGGTGGTCTTGCGAGGCCAGCGCCAGGGCGCGGCTCTTTTCCTGTTCCAGCTGGGCGATCAGGCGCTGCTTTTCCTGTTCCGACACGGCCACGGCGCTGTGCAGCCGCTGCTGCTGCCACAGGCCGGCCGCGATGCCGAGCGTGATGACCAGCACCAGCAGGGAGTATCCGCCCGCGCGCAGGAAGTACGCCTCGTGCTGGGCATCCAGCCGGCCCAGGACGACCGCCGGATCCTGCATCACCGTCACCCGGATCGGGATGTCGGCCAGGACTTCGCGGGCCACGATCGCGCCTGAGGCAGGCGCAGTCGCCATCTCCCTGCCGGGCACCAGGATTCCGCCCTGCATGAGCGCCAGCGGCGCGCCGTCCTGGCGGACGATCTCGATGCGTCCTTCCGGCCCCAGGTCGACATTGCGGTAGCTGCCCAAAAAGTAACCCAGGTCGACCATGGCGCCGTAGTAGCCCCTGTCCCCGTCGAGCCGGACCAGCACGGGCAAGCGCCACGGATACTTGCCGCTTGCTGCGGGGCGTCCGATCGTCATCCTGGGCGCGTCGGGCGTGCTGTCGCCGGCGCGCGCGACGAGCTGTTGGAGTTCGGGTTCGCGGTCGTGGTTGGCGGACGAGTAGAGCAGGGCGCCGGCGGCGTCGAAGACCGCGGCGCGCACATAGGCCGAATCGCCGACCAGTTGCGGATTCAGGTGGAAGGCGGTGGGTTGCGAGGCATTTCCTTCGCTGGCGGCGATGCGCGCATAGAGCGTGGCCCGGCCCAGCACTTCCTCGAGATTCGTCGCGACGATGAGCACGATGTTCTCGCTGCTGGTGATCGCCGCCTGGCGCGCCACGGTTTTTTCCTGTTCGGCGCGGTCGAAGTAGAAGGCCCAGATCGAGAGCACGACCACGAGTCCCAGCACGCACGTCACAGGCAGCAGCGCATCGGGGCTGACCAGCGACAGGACCCGGCGGCGCAGGGTGGCGATTGGAAGGGAGGCGGAGGCGGGCACCGGGCTATGATTTATCGAACCGAACGAGCCATGCTATCAACGTCACGTGACAATTCCATGACATGAAGGCGGCGCCTGGCGTGCTGGCCAATTTGACAAGTCTGCTATGCTGCCGGTTCGCAGCCCACGGAGGAACGTATTGATGACGTTTGACCCTTGCGCCAGGCAGCGCAATCCCATCTGGATCCGGCTCGCCGCCGCCATTGCGCTGGCCGCCGCGACGATCGGCGGCAGCGCCGCCCACGAGCCCACCCAGGCGGCGCAGCAATGGCGCCAGGCGGACGCCGCTTCCAGGCCCACTGCGCGCCACGAGAACGGTTTCGTTGCGGTGGCCGGCCGCCTGATCCTGCTTGGTGGACGTGGCGAACGTCCGCTCGAGATCTACGATCCGGCCAGCGGGAGCTGGAGCCGGGGCGAGGCGCCGCCGTTCGAGATCCATCACATGCAGGGCGTGGAGTTCGGGGGCAAGCTGTACGTGCTCGGCGCGCTGACCGGGAAATTCCCGGAAGAGCAGCCGGTGCCCGACATCCTGATCTACGATCCGGTGGCCGACCGCTGGAGCAAGGGACCCGAGATTCCGCCGCAGCGCCGCCGCGGCGCCAGCGGCGTGGCGGTGCATGACGGGATCATCTACCTGGTCGGCGGCAACCGCCGCGGCCACATGAGCGGCTACGTCGCCTGGTTCGACGCCTTCGACCCCGCCACCGGCCGCTGGACCGTGCTGCCCGATGCGCCGCATGCGCGCGACCACTTCCACGCCGCCGTCGTCGACGGCAAGCTGTACGCGGCGGGCGGGCGTCGCTCCGCGCACGACCTGGGCAATGCCCTGGCGCAGACCGTCGCCGAAGTCGACGTCTACGATTTCAAGGCCAAGCGCTGGAGCACGCTCCCGGCGCCGCTGCCGACGCCACGCGCCGGGACGGCCAGCGCCGTCATCGACGGCAAGCTGGCGGTGATCGGCGGCGAGAGCATGAAACACGAACACGCGCATCGCGAAGTGGAAGCCTGGGATCCCGGGGCGGCCCGCTGGCAATCGCTGCCCGGCCTGCCGGTTGGCCGCCACGGCACCCAGGCCGCCACGCAGGGTGGCAAGGTGTACCTCGCGGCCGGCAGCGGCAATCGCGGTGGTGGGCCGGAGCTGAACGATCTCTGGGTCATCCAGCCCGGCAAGCTCGCCGCGCGCGACCCTGCCTACGATGCGTTCTCGCTCATCCCCGAGGCGCCGGGCTCCGGCTGGATCGATGCGACGCTGCCCAATGTGCCGGTCGCCCCCGGACTGCATGCCACCGACTCCGTGTTCATCGACGTCGACCACGACGGCGACCTGGACGTCGTGGTCTCGGTGGAGCACGGCGTCAACCGCCTGTACCGCAACGACGGCGGCGGCAAGCTGACCTACATCCCCGACGCCTTCGGCACCCGCATGCACGACAGCGAGCACGTACGCGCCGCCGATTTCAACCGCGACGGCCATATGGACGTCGTGTTCGTGGCCGAGGCCGACGAATACCACCAACTCTATTTCGGCGACGGCAAGGGCGGTTTCGTCGACGCCAGCGCGCGCCTGCCGGCCCACAGCCAGGGCAATGGTCTCGCGGTCGGCGACGTCAACGGCGACGGCCTGCCCGACATCTTCATCGGCAGCACCGGCGAAGCGGGCGGCGGCAAGGAGGTGCCGGCGAAGAACCTGCTGTTCCTGGGCGACCCGAAGCGGCCCGGCTACTTCATCGACGCTTCCGCCACCCACCTGCCGCAGGCGAACGACCAGACCGAGGGCGCGGTGCTGGCCGACATGGACGGCGATGGCCACCTCGACCTGGTGCTGGCCAGCCCCAGCCAGCCGAACCGGCTATTGATCAACGACGGCAAGGGACGCTTTCGCGACGAGTCGCACCGGCTCGAGCTGACGGCGCGGATGGAGACGCGCGAGGTGCACGTGCTGGACGTGAACGGCGACGGCAAGCTCGATATCGTTTTCTTCAACATCACCAGCAATAACGCCGGTTGGGAGAAGGATCCGCAGACCCGCCTGCTGGTCAACGACGGCAAGGGCCGTTACCGCGACGAGACCGCGGCCCGCCTGCCGCAGCATACTTTCTCGAGCTGGGCCGGGACGGTGGTCGATTTCAACGGCGACGGCGCGCCGGACCTGCTGGTGGGCGCGATCCAGGTGCCGGGCTTCGTGCCGCTGCAGCTGCGCGCCTGGCAGAACGACGGCAAGGGTCATTTCAAGGACGTGACCCTGTCCGTGATCCCGGGCGTGACCGTCGGCCGCAGCTGGAGCATGGGCAAGGGCGATCTTGATGGTGACGGCAAGATTGATGTCTTCATCGGCGGCTGGGGAACCCAGGCGCGCCTGCTGCTCAGCGACATCAAGAAGCACCGGGCGTCGTTGCCGCCGGTGCCGAAGCTTGAGAAAAAGCCGCGTTGACCTACCTTGCCGGCCTGAGGATGAATTCCGTGATCTCGGCCGGCACCCCCAGCCGTATCGGGAACCCGTTCCACAAGCCGGTGCCGTTGCTGACATACAGCTCCATCCCGCCAATGCGGTAACTGCCGGAGACGTAGCCGCCATTCGCGCGCTTCACGACCTGGTCGACGCCGCGGATCATGCCGCCATGGGTATGCCCCGACAACTGGACGTCGACCCCCGCCTCGGCATTGGCAGCGACGCCGATCGGCTGGTGGCTCAGCAGGACCACGGGCGCGCCGGCCGGCGCATCGAGCAGCGCGCGGCCCGTATCCGGCTCTTCCATGCCGAAGCGCGGCGCCACCCGGTCGGTGACGCCGGCGATCGCTAGGTGCCCGCCATCGTGCTCGATCACGGCGTGGCGGTTGACCAGCACGCGCATCCCGAGCCCTTCGAAGGTGCGCGTCCAACGCTCGGCGCCGAAATAGTACTCGTGGTTGCCGAGGCTCGCAATGACGCCGTGCCGGGCCGCCAGGTCGGCCAGCGGCGCCACGTCGCGTGCGCGCGCCTGCGGCGAACCGTCGATCAGGTCACCCGTGATGACGACCAGGTCGGGCCGCAGCGCATTGCTGCGCTCGACCACCTGGCGCACCCAGTCCTCGTGCATCAGGCGGCTGATGTGCAGGTCGGTCAGCTGCACCATCCGGAAGCCAATCAGGCTTGGCGGCAGGTCGCGGATTGCCAGCTCGACGCGGCGCACCTCGGGCACCTGAACCGCCTGGCCCACGCCGACGGCCGACAAGGCCGCGCCGAAGGCCACCACTGCGTAGCGCAAGCGCAGCGTCAGGCGCGCGTCGATGGCGCGTCCGCGGCGCAACGCCCAGGCGGCCAGCAGGGCCAGGTCGGCCAGCAGCTGCAGCAGGAGCACCAGCAGGAAGCTGCAGTACAACCAGCCCAGCAGGATGATGAAGATGCGCGGGATCTCGGGCGAGAACATCGTGCCGAACACCCAGCGCTGGATCATGTGGTGCTGGCAGACCAGCAGCAGGGCGACCCCCAGCCCGATCCGGGTGACGCGGTGCAGGGAGAGGGGAACGATCAGGCGCAGTACGAGGTAGATATAGGCGACGTAAACATAGGGAAAAAACACAGCGGCAACACTCTTGTCTCTGGGTAAGTTGGCGCGATGATATCGCACTCGGCCCTGTGAAACAGGGTAGCGCGCGGTTTGCCTGTGTTTACTAAACTTCGCTAAACTTCGCCCGATCCGCGAAAGACTGTTGAGTGCAAGTTCTTTCCTTTGTATAAATTCGCTTGTTGTTACACGAAGCCCCCAGCTATGCAAGCGGCATCACCGTCGTTTAGTAAATCCCTGTGAACGCTACCATTCCGGCGTTCCGCGCATTCGGGGAAAGCACGGCAAGCCGCTCCATGGAACCTGAACGGTTCCGCCTAAAAGAAAGCCCGCCACAGGGCACGACCAGGAGACAGATGATGACTTCAAGAACCCAATCCGCTACCCGACAGCTGAGCTGCCGCGTCACGCCGATCGCCATGGCGGTCGCCGTCGCGCTGATGTCGCTTTCCAGCGCCCACGCGCAGACCGCTGCGACCGCCCCGGCGGAACCCGTGGCGCCGGCCGCCCAGCAGGGCGCGGCGCCGCTTGACCCGCAAGCTGAGCCGGCGCAGGCGGGTGCACAGCCCGCGGCCCAAACTAACGCCACGGGTCCGGTGACGGTCCACGTGACCGGCTACCGCTACGCGATCGAGAAGAGCCTCGACCAGAAGCGCGAGGCCAATTCGATCGTCGAAGTGGTCACCGCCGAAGACGTCGGCAAATTCCCCGACAAGAACGTGGCCGACGCGCTGCAGCGCGTGCCGGGCGTGATCATCACCCGCAGCGGCGGCGAGGGCAAGAACGTCTCGGTGCGGGGCCTGTCGTCGGAACTGACGCTGACCCAGTTGAACGGCAACTACGTCGCCACCGCCGAATCGAACGGCGACCCGTCGCGTTCGTTCAACTACACCTTGATGCCGTCGAATATGCTGGCCAGCGCTGAGCTGTACAAGACTTCGGAAGCGCGCTTCGACGAAGGCGGCATCGGCGGCACCGTGATCCTGCGCACCCGCCGTCCGCTGGACGTGGAATCGGGCTCCGGCTTCCTGAACGCTGAAGGCACCTGGTCCGACACCACCAAGAAGACCGACCCGCAGATCTCGGGCCAGTACGCCTGGCACGACGAAAGCAAGCGCTTCGGCGTCCTGATCGGCTACACCCAGCAAAAGCGCACCATTCGCACCATGGGCGGCAGCACCTCGAACTGGCAGTGGTACAGCGACAGCCGCGCCACCAATCCATCGGTCGACGTCAACGGCCAGCCGAACGGCCTGAACTCGTACTGGTGGGGCGAATCGGGCTTCTACAACCAGGATGGCGACTACTATACCAACTTCGCGCTGCCGACCTCGGTCAACCTGGACGTGGTGACCAATGAACGCGAGCGCAAGGGCGGCCAGCTGACGCTGCAGTTCAAGCCCCTGCGCAACCTGAGCATGACGGCCAACTACTTCCGCTTCGACCTGAAGCAGAATACGCAGACCAACTCCCTCAAGATCCCGGAGTGGAGCATCGCGCGCTACAACGGCGACGGCAACCATCCGGGCGGCCGCATGCTCGACCACCTGACGTTCGATCCGAGCGGCACCATCGTCACCGGCGCCCAGTACAGCGTGCGTCCGGGCAGGAACTATTACTGCAGCTCGGCGCAGGCCGGGGCTGGCGGGCTGACCAATACTGGCGGCTTCGGTCCCGACGATTGCACCATCCCGACCCCGCAGATCGCCGGTAACCTGAGCCGCGAAAAGGCCTTGTCGCAGACCGCCGACTTCGAACTCAACTGGAAGGGCGACTCGCTCGACGCCGACATCAAGCTCGGCCGCACCTGGGCCGAGGGCGGTCCGGAAATGACGCTCGGCATGCCGATCAAGCCGCGCCGCCAGAACGCCGACGGCAGCTGGAGCCTGGGCAACCAATTCTCGTCGTGGGACCTGAGCGGCACCCCGACCATGAACTTCTCGCCCGAGCTGATGGCCAACCTGCGCAACGGCATCGGCGAGATCGATCTTGGCTCGACCAGCTCGTCGTGGACCCGCAACAAGACCGACCAGAACTACGCCCAGGCCGATCTGACCTGGCACGTCGACAACAGCAGCTGGCTCGATTCCGTGCAGTTCGGCGCCAAGTACCGCGACGGCGGCACCAACCGCCGTACCGGCAACAACTACTGGGTGTGCCAGGGCGCCGACCCCGGCGACTACGACAGCCGCTTCCAGAACGGTTGCGACGTCAATGCCAACAAGTTCCGTCCCGACTTCCTGTACAGCGAGGAGCTGGGCAACCTGACCAACGGGCTGAAGGCCAGTGCCTTCCCGGCCATTAACTATCCGGCCTATATCGCGCACCTGAACAGCACCTACGGCGCGATGCAGACCCGGAACGAGGACAACTTCGTCTACAACGTGGACGAGAAGATCACCTCGATGTACGTCCAGGCCAATATCAAGACCGACCGCCTGCGCGGCAACCTCGGCATGCGCGTGGTGCGCACCCGCCAGCACGCCGATTCGACCGACCAGGTCGATTACTACAACGATTACTTCTTCGACGGCCCGGACGGCTCGCCGGCGCCTTGCCTGCCGGGCGGCGTGCCCGCCGCCGGCGCACCGGCCGGCTCGGGCTGCACCAGCGGCTTCACCGTGGTGCCGGACAGCCAGACCAATCCGGCCAGCGGCCACATCTCGACCTTCGTGGTGAGCGCGCTGGACCGCACCTACACCGACTACCTGCCAAGCCTGAACCTGGCCTTCGACCTCACTGACACCCTGCTGCTGCGCGGCGCGGCGTCGAAGGTGGTGGCGCGTCCGAGCTACAACGCGATCGCGGCTCCGGGCAGCCTGCGCAACTTCAGCCAGGAATACGTCGACGACCGCCGCCTGATCGGCGGCGGCGACCAGGTCGGCTGGTTCGGTTCGGGCAGTAACAAGGAACTGGATGCCTACAAGGCCGTCCAGTACGACCTGGGCCTCGAGTGGTACTTCACGCGCGGCTCGGTGCTGGGCGCGGCCGTGTTCCGCAAGAACGTGAGCAATTTCGCGGTGCCGGTGGTGCGTGACGTGACGCTGGACATCGGCGGCGAGGCGGTGCCGGTACAGAATTACAGCACCAGCGCCGGCGGTCGCGACGGGGTGTCCAAAGGCATCGAGGTGTATGCGCAGCACACCTTCAGCTCGGGCTTCGGTGTCCAGGCCAACTACACCTACAACAAGACCAACCAGGCGGCGATCACCCTGGCCGACGGCCGCGAGATCGGCACCTCGCCGCTGGTGGGCAGCGCCAAGAACCAGGCCAACCTGACCGTGTTCTACTCGGACGACAGGATGATGCTGCGCGCGTCGTACAACCGCCGCGGAGAGGTGGTCAACGGCCTGGTCAACGGCCTGAACGTGTATGACGAGCCGTACAGCCAGGTCGACCTGAACGCCGCCTACAACTTCACCAAGCAGCTCAGCCTGACCGCGTCGGTGCTGAACCTGACCGAAGAAGAGACGCGTTCCCGCCTGGGCAACGACACCAAGGCGCGCTACTACTCCAGTGGCTATACCGGCCGCGTGGCCTACATGGGCCTGAACTACAAGTTCTGAGTCCACAGCCTCGCTCCTTCCGGCGCTTCGATCATGAGGCGCCGGAAGGTGGTTCCATGGCCTTGTCCGCGCGCCGGCCAGGGTCCCGTTGCATGGATATGCCAATGAATTCATCTGCGATGATTGCCGCCACGCGCCTTCTGCTTGGACTGGCAATGGCCCTGTTCGCCGGCGCCGCCCTGGCCGACGCCCCGCAGCAGTTCACGATCGACCAGGGATGGACCTTCCGCCTGGTGCCCGGCCAGGACCAGGCCAGCGCCTATCCCGAGGCGGCGCCGTCGCGTGCGGCCACGGTGCCGGGCACGGTGCATACCGACCTGCTGGCGCACAAGCTCATTCCCGATCCGTACGTCGGAGCGCCGGAGGCCGGCCTGCAATGGATCGGCCTGGCGGACTGGGAATACCGCGTCGTGTTCGACGTCCCGCGCGCCGCCCTGCACAAGGCGCGCAGCGACCTGGTGTTCGAAGGGCTGGATACCTTCGCCGAAGTCTGGCTCAACGGCCACAAGGTGCTCGACGCCGACAACGCCCACCGCAGCTGGCGCGTGCCGGTCCAGGGCCGCCTGCGCGAGAGCGGCAACATCCTGCGGATCGTGCTGCGCTCGCCGATCGCGCGGATGCTGCCGCAGGTCGCGGCGATGCCGCACAAAATCGCCGGCAACTATCCTTCTCCCTACGGCGACGAGCCGCCGGACGCCATGACCGGCAACTTCGTGCGCAAACCCGGCTATCACTACGGCTGGGACTGGGGGCCGCGCTACGTCGGCGCCGGCATCACCGGGCCGGTGGTGCTGCAAAGCTGGGATGCGCTGCGCATCGACGACCTGCAGCTGCGCCAGGACCGCGTCGACGCCGCGCGCGCCGAGCTGACCGCGATCGCCTCGCTCGACGCGGTCCGCGCCGGCGCGGTCGAGCTGCGCCTGTGGCAGACCGCGCCCGACGGCGCGCGCACGCTGGCCGCCCGCCAGCGCTCCGCGCTGCACGCCGGCGCCAATCGCATCGCGCTCCCGCTGGCGGTCGACCAGCCGCAGCGCTGGTTCCCGAACGGTTACGGCACCCAGCCGCTGTACCGCTATGAGCTGGAGGTGGCCGATGGCAAGACCCAACTGGCGAGCCTGTCCGCCCGCACCGGGCTGCGCAGCGTCGAACTGCGCCGCGACCGCGACCCGCGCGGCACCGCCTTCTATTTTGTTGTCAACGGCATTCCGGTGTTCGCCAAGGGCGCCAACACGATCCCGTTCGACATGTTCCAGCCAAGGATCAAGAAGGCGCAACTGCGCCGCGCGCTGGAGCTGGCGCGTGACGCCAATATGAATATGCTGCGCAGCTGGGGCGGCGGTTATTACGAGGGGCGCGATTTCTATGACCTGGCCGACGAGCTGGGCCTGCTGGTATGGCAGGACTTCATGTTCGGCGGCGGCATGCAGCCGGCCTACGACCCGGCCTTCCGCGCCAACGTCGTGCACGAAGCGCGCGACCAGGTGCGGCGCCTGCGCAACCATCCGAGCGTGGTGCTCTGGTGCGGCAATAACGAGCAAGAGATCGCCTGGAAATACTGGGGTCACGGCAAGAAGCTGAAAGAGGCCGATCCGGCCTTCGCCGACCGGGTGTGGAAGGGCTATGTGCAGCTGTTCGGCGTCGACCTGCGCCAGGTGGTGCAAGAGGAGGGTGGCGGCATCGGATACTGGTCCAGCTCGCCGAGCGAAGACCTGCAGGAAGTCGCCAACACCCAGGCCAGCGGCGACATGCATTACTGGGAGGTGTGGGGCAACCCGGCCCATCCGGTCACCAAATACCTGGAGATCACGCCGCGCTTCATGTCCGAATATGGCCTGCAGGCGTGGCCGGTCCAGCGCACCATCGATGCGTTCGCGCGCCGCGACCAGCAGCAACTGGGCTCGCCCGTGATCGACGCCCACCAGAAGTTCATGGCCGGCAAGGGCAATGAACGCCTGCTGAAGTACATCGACGACGAGTTCGGCGCGCCGCGCGACTTCGCCGGCTTCGTTTACCTGAGCCAGGTAATGCAGGCCGAAGGCATCGAACTGGCTGCGCTGCATCACCGCCGCAGCCGTCCCACCACCATGGGTTCGCTGTACTGGCAGCTCAACGACGTCTGGCCGGGCGCTTCCTGGTCCAGCATCGACTGGTTCGGCCGTCCGAAGGCGCTGCACTTCCACGCACGCCGCTTTTTCGCGCCGGTGGCGCTGGCCGCGCTGCGTGACGCCGCCGGCCAGACCGGGGTCAGCCTGCTCAATGACCGCATCCACCGCGTGCGTGGCGAATTGCGCACCCGCGTGATGACCTTGGACGGCCGGGTGCTGCGCGACGAACGCAAGGCGGTCGACATGGCGCCGTTGTCGGCGGCCAGGGTGGCCGGCTACCGCGACGCCGAGCTGCTCGGTACGGCCGATCCCGCCGCCACCGTCGCCGTGTTCGACTTGCAGGCCGAGGGCGAACCGGCCGCGCGCGCGGTGGTGTACTTCGCGCCGGCCAAGCGCATCGCCTGGAAAGACGCCGACCTGCGCGCCGGCCTGCGCGCCGAACTGCGCCGCGACCCCAATCATGCCGGCGCCTACCAGCTCGACATCTCCGCGTCCAGCTTCGCACGTGCGGTCTGGATCGATTTCGGCGACCTCGACGCCGACCTGTCCGACAACGCCTTGACCCTGCTGCCCGGCGAGCGCATCACGCTCAGTGTGACGTCCGCCGCCAGCGAAGACGCCTTGCGCGCCGCCCTTCAACTCCGCGCGCTGGCCGACGCCGTGCCAGCCACCCATCCACAGACCAGGAGCCCTTCCGCACCATGACGCAGAAAGCAACCGCTCACGACTCCCGCAGCGCCGATTTGCTGTCCGACCAACCACGCAGCGCTGCCCCGCGCCGGCGCGCCATCGCCGCCCAGGTCGCCGCCGCCGCGCTGCTGCTCGGCTGCGCCAGCACCTCGCCCGATGGCCTGGCGCCCGCAAAGGAAGCGGCCCGGTTCTCGAGCTCGTTCGAGGCGGGCGATCCCATGCCGGCAATCCCGGCCGCCGGCGGCGTGACGATCGAGCCGGGTGCAGGCCCGGAGCGTCCCTATACCGCCAAGGCCAAGGCCGGCTACAGCGGCCTGCGCGCGCTGCGCTACCAGGCCGAAGGCAGCGGCGGCCGCATGCAGCTGTTCCCGGTCGATATCGCCATTGATGCGGACACCACGCTGTCCTGGAAGGTGCTGCCCGAGATCGTCGACGGCGACACCGCCGTCTCGACCGGCGTTTCGCTCGACCTGGTGCTGGACGACGGCAGCCGCCTGTCGGGGCTTGGCATCCTCGACCACCATGGCGTAAAGGTCGGCGCCGCCGCGCAGGCCGAATCGAAGACCCTGTACCCGCAGCAGTGGGCCAACAAGGAGGTGCGCCTGGGCCAGCTGAAGGGTCGCCGCATCAAGTCGATCGAGGTCGACGTGCAGCCCGTCGGCGGCAAGGGCAAGGCCAGCGGCTGGTTGGACGATATCGTCATCGCCGACCAGGCCCCGCTGGCCGTCACGCGCGTGTCGGACTACGTGCTGGCCACGCGCGGCACCCAGGCCAACGGCACTTTCTCGCGCGGTAACAACATCCCGGCGACGGCGATGCCGCACGGCTTCAACTTCTGGACCCCGGTCACCGACGCCGGCACGCTCAGCTTCATGTACAGCTGGAACGAGAAGAACGGTCCCGACAACCGGCCGCGCCTGCAGGCGCTGTCGCTCAGCCACCAGCCGAGTCCCTGGATGGCGGACCGCCAGACCTTCCAGGTGATGCCGTCGGCCGCCAGCGGCCAGCCCGATCCCGATCGCCAGCGTCGCTCGCTGTCGTTCTCGCACGAGCAGGAAGAGGCGCGCGCCCATGGCTACCGGGTCGACTTCGACAACGGCATCCGCGCCGAAATCGCGCCGACCGAGCGCGCCGCCGTGTTCCGCTTCCGTTTCCCCGCCAATGGCGACGCCAACCTCCTGTTCGACAACGTCGATGCGCGCGGCGGCCTGACCCTGGACGCGGCGACCCAGACCCTGCGCGGCTATACCGACACCCGCAGCGGCCTGTCGAACGGCGCCACCCGCATGTTCGTGTTCGCGCGCTTCGATCAGCCCTGGACCGCCAGCAGCGCGCTCGAGACCGGGCGCCCGACCGGCTACGTCAAGTTCAAGCCCGATGCCAACGGCGAGGTGCGCATGCGCATCGCCACTTCGCTGATCTCGCTCGAGCAGGCGCGCCGCAACCTGGACATGGAAGTCGGCGACGCCGGTTTCGAGGCGGTGCGCGAGCGCGCCCAGGCGGCCTGGGACGCGGAACTTGGCCGGGTGAAGGTGCAGGGCGCCAGCGAAGACCAGCTGGTGACCGTGTACTCGAACCTGTACCGCCTGTTCCTGTATCCGAACATGGCCCATGAAAACGTCGGCACGGCCCTGCGGCCGGACTGGCGCCATGCCGACCAGAGCGGCTGGTCCAATGACAATGCCGGCGGCGACGCCGCCAGCACCTCGGCCAAGGTCATCCCTGGCAAGAACTATGTCAACAACGGCTTCTGGGACACCTTCCGCACCACCTGGCCGGCCTATGCGCTGTTCACGCCGACCCGGGCCGGAGAACTGGTCGACGGCTTCCTGCAGCAGTACCGCGACGGCGGCTGGATGGCGCGCTGGTCGTCGCCGGGCTATGCCGACCTGATGGTCGGCACCAGCTCGGACGTCGCCTTCGCCGACGCCTGGCTCAAGGGAGTGCGCGGTTTCGACGCGCACCAGGTCTACGAGGCGGGACTGAAGAACGCGACGGTGGCGCCGCCGGTCTCGAACGTGGGCCGCAAGGGCCTGGCGAAGTCGATGTACCGCGGCTATGCCGACACCTCGGTGCACGAGGGCATGTCGTGGACCCTGGAAGGGGCGCTGAACGACTTCGGCCTGGCCCGGATGGGGCAGGCGCTGGCCGAGGAGGAGGCCGGCAAGGGCAATGCCGCGCGCGCCCGCCGCTACCGCGAGGAGAGCGAGTATTTTGCGTCCCGCGCCACCGATTACGTGCACCTGTTCGACCCGGCGACGAGCTTCTTCCGCGGCCGTGACGCCAAGGGCCAGTGGCGCCAGCCGGCGGCCAGCTTCGAGCCGCGCCTGTGGGCCGCTGACTACACCGAAGCCAACGCCTGGACCTTCGCGTTCACCACGCCGCACGATGTCGAGGGACTGGCCACCCTGATGGGCGGACGCGACAAGCTGGCGGCGCGCCTGGACCAGTTCTTCGCTACCCCGGAGACCGGCGAGGAGAAGTTCTCCGGCCGTTACAAGCGGGTGATCCATGAAATGACCGAGGCGCGCGACGTGCGCATGGGCATGTACGCGCACAGCAACCAGCCTTCGCATCACATTCCGTGGCTGTACGCCTCCGTCGGCCAACCGTGGAAGACCCAGGCGCTGACCCGGGAAGCGATGCGCCGCCTGTACCTGGGCAGCGAGATCGGCCAGGGCTACGCAGGCGACGAGGACAATGGCGAGATGTCGGCCTGGTATACCTTCGCCATGCTGGGCCTGTATCCGATGCGTATGGGCTCTCCCGAGTACGTGATCGGCTCGCCGGCCTTCGCGCGCAGTGACGTGCGGCTGGAAAACGGGCGCATGCTGAGCGTGATCGCGAACAACAACAGCCCGCAGAACGTGTACGTGCAGTCGCTCAAGGTCAACGGCAAGCCGTGGAACAAGGCCTGGATCAATCATGCCGACATCGCCAATGGGGCGACCCTGGAATTCACGATGGGCAGCACGCCATCAAGCTGGGGCAGCGACGCGGCGAGCCTGCCGGCGTCGCTCACGGCCCCCGGCGCACAGCCGGAAGGCCTGGACGACCGCAGCGGCGGCGCGCGCAGCGTCACCCTGGGTGGCAAGCGCATCGCCGGCGCGCTGGTAGACGACGATGCGGCGACCGGGCTGTCGCTGCCGCCGCGCGCCAGCATTGCGTTCGCGTTCGCAGCCCCGACCCGGATCAGCCACTACACCATCACCGCAGGCGCGTCGGGCCTGCAAGGCCTGGGCTGGACGCTGGAAGGCCGCAGCGGCACGGGCGGCTGGACCGCGCTCGACCAGCGCAGCGGAGAGCGCTTCGACTGGGAGCGCCAGCTGCGTCCGTTCGGCATCGCCAAGCCGGGCGCCTACCGCGAATACCGCTTGCGCTTCGATAACGGCAGCACGATCGAACTGGCCGAACTCGAACTGCTGGAGCCGGGCGTGCGCAAGCCTTCGACCGGTGCATTGAGCGTCAGGTAAACACACAGTAAGTACGTTCCGCCGACGCTGGACAGGCGTCGGCGGAAGCTGGCGGCAGGTGATGTCGGGGTTGTTTACTAAAACCCGCTAAAAACGACTGTTGCAGCTTCTCTTCGATTGACGCGTCGAAAGTGCGACTGTTATAAAACCTGCTGGACGCACGCAGATTTGCCAGGCCGATTCGGCTCCTGGCGACGCGATATCGTGCGTTTAATAAACCAGCTTCGAATAATAAATTACGGAGACACAGCATGCTGTCGATTTTGGTGCTGCCATGAGCCAGGTGACCCTGCGCGACATCGCCGGCGAGACCGGGCTGTCGATCGGCACCGTCTCGCGCGCCTTGAAGAACCAGGGAGGCATGACCGAGGCGACCCGCTCTGTGGTGCGCGAGGCGGCGCTCCGCCTGGGCTACGATTTTTCGCTGCTCAAGAAGGGCCGTATCCGCCGCATCGCCTTTTTGCTGCACAGCCAGCACAACACGCTCACTTCGAGCCCGTTCTTCACGCCGGTGCTGCACGGCGCTGAGGAAGCCTGCCGGCGCGAAGGCATCGCGCTGTCGCTGATCGTGGTCGGCCCGGCCGAACCGGTGCTGGAACAGATCCGCCTGCACCAGCCGGACGCGATCCTGTGCGCCGGCTTCTTCGAGCCCGAAGTCCTGAGCGCGCTGCAGCAGACCGGCAAGCCGATGGTGCTGGTGGACATGCACCGGCGCGGCTTCACCTCGATCAATCCGGACAATATGGGCGGCGGCTACCTGGCCACCCAGCACCTGCTGCGCTGCGGCCGCAAGCGCATCGCCATGCTGTCCGGTTCCCTGGCCCACTACAGCATCCAGCAGCGCAACCGGGGCTTTCGCCAGGCGCTGTTCGACGCCAAGGTGCACGCCGATCCGAGCCTGGAAGTCATCGTGCCCACCATGGGCGAGGGCGAGGAGGGCGTGATCGAAGCCGTGCGCAGCCTGCTCGAGCTGCCCAAGCGCCCGGACGCGCTGTTCTGCTACAACGACAGCACCGCCCTGGTCGCCATGAAGTATTGCCTGGCCGAGGGGCTCAAGATTCCCTACGACCTCGCCATCGTCGGCTTCGACGATATCGCCGCCTCGGCCGCCGCCATCCCGCCGCTGTCCACCGTCCACGTGGACAAGGAAGCGCTGGGCCGGGCCGGGGTCGACTCACTGCTGCACAAAACGGACGAAAACCCTTCCCAGATAACCCTGCCAGTCGAGATGATCGTGCGCGAGAGCAGCTACGACGACTAACGCACACACCCTACCAGCCACCATGACCACTCTCCCGAACTTCCGCAGCCCGGACGTGCTGCTCGACCACGCGCGCCACACCATGCGCTTCTACCACCCGCGCGCGATCGATCCCGCCGGCGGCATGTACCACTACTTCAAGGACGACGGCGCGGTCTACGACCCGCAGCACCGCCACCTGGTCAGCAGCACCCGCTTCGTGTTCACCTATGCGATGGCGTACCGCCACTTCGGGGACGCGGCTTATCGCGAGGGCCTGGAGCACGCGGTGCGCTTTGTGCGCAAAGCGCACCGCGCCCCGGATGGCGACGGCTATGCCTGGATGCTGGACGGCCGCACCATCGAGGACGGCACCCAGCATGCGTATGGCGAGGCTTTCGTGCTGCTGGCCTATGCCCACGCCACGATGGCGGGCATGGAGGAGGCGCGTCCCTGGATCGCCGAGGCCTTCGACCTGATGGAAAAACGCTTCTGGAGCGCGGCCGACGGCCTGTATGCCGACGAGGCGAGCCAGGACTGGCGCGAGCTGTCGACCTACCGCGGCCAGAACGCCAATATGCACGCCTGCGAGGCGCTGCTGGCGGCCCATGCGGCGACCGGCGAGCGCCGTTACCTGGAGCGCGCCTACACGGTTGCCTTCAACATCACCCAGCGCCAGGCCGAGCGTTGCGGCGGCTTGATCTGGGAGCACTACGACACCAACTGGCAGCCGGACTGGAAGTTCAATATCGACGACCCGGAAAACCTGTTCCGTCCCTGGGGCTACCAGCCGGGCCACTTCACCGAATGGGCCAAGCTGCTGCTGCAGCTGGAAGCGCGCGGCAAGGACGTGCTGGAGCAGGATCTCGGCTGGCTGCTGCCGACCGCGGAAAAGCTGTTCAAGGTGGCGGTGGAGAAGGGCTGGGACCCGGACCACGGTGGCCTGTGCTACTCGCTGGCGCCGGACCTGGGCGTGTGCGACTTCCACAAATACTTCTGGGTGCAGGCCGAGAGCGCCGCGGCGGCGGCGATGCTGGCCGCGCGCACCGGGAATGAATACTACTGGACCTGGTACGACCGCTTGTGGGAATACAGCTGGACCCATTTCGTCGACCACCAGCACGGCGCCTGGTACCGCATCCTCGACCGCGAGAACCGCAAGCTCAGCGACGAGAAAAGCCCGGCCGGCAAGGTCGACTACCACACCATGGGCGCCGCCTATGACATCGTGGCCGTGCTGAAAGGTGACGCGCGTGCTTAAATCTCCTGTCATGCTGTGCGCCGGCGAGGCGCTGACCGACATGATCCACCAGGGCGACGAACAGTGGGTGAGCCGCGTGGGCGGCTCGACCTGGAACGTGGCGCGCGCGCTGGCGGCGCTGGGCGAACCGACGGCGTTTGCCGGCGCCATCAGCCTGGACCGCTTCGGCGACGCCTTGTGGAGCGCCAGCGAGGCCGTCGGCCTGGACACGCGCCTGCTGCAGCGGGTCGACCGTTCGCCGCTGCTGGCCGTGGTCGAGCAAGGCGAACCGCCGCGCTACTTCTTCATCGGCGACGATTCGGCCGACCTGCACTTCGAGCCGGCGCTGTTCCCGGCCGGCTGGGCCGACGGCCTGCGCTGGGCCCACTTCGGCGGCATCAGCCTGGCGCGCGAGCCGCTGGCATCGAAGCTGGTGGCGCTGGCGCGCGAACTCAAGGCGCGCGGCGTGTCGATCAGCTTCGACCCCAATTACCGCAACCTGATGGACGAGCGCTATGCGCCGACCCTGGCGGCGATGGCCTCGATCGCCGACCTCGTGAAAGTGTCGGACGACGATTTGCGCGGCCTGTTCCCGGGCCTCGGCCTGGACGACGCGCTGGCGCGCCTGCGCGCCTTCAATCCGGCCGCGTACTGCCTGCTGACGCGCGGCGGACAAGGCGCGAGCCTGTTCCACGGCGTCGAGCGCTGCGATGCGCAGGCGCCGAAAGTCACGGTGGTGGACACCGTCGGCGCCGGCGACGCCAGCGCCGCCGGCCTGCTCACCAGCCTGATGCGCCATCCGGAACGGCGCCTGCAATCGCATTTGCACGCCGCGCTGGCCGCCGGTACCGCCGCCTGCCTGCAGGCCGGGGCCACGCCGCCGCCGCCCGCGGCCATGCAACAACTATTCGAACAGCTCGAAGGAGACGTAGCGTGATGACGAGTCGAACCCGCACCAACCCGTTCCAACCCGCGATCCGAGGCATTTGCTTCGCCCTGGCCGCCTGCCTGCTGCCGCTGTCCGCCATCGATGCGACGGCAGCTGGCGCACCCGCCAAAGCGGCTGTCGCCGCGGGCACGATGCCGGTCAACACCTTCATCGGCACCCAGGACGAAGGCAATACCTTCCCCGGCGCCTCGGCGCCGTTCGGCATGATCCAGGTCAGCCCGATCGCCGACCACTACGCCGGCTACCGTTATACCGACAAGAAGATCCGCGGCTTCGGCCACTCCTTCCTGTCCGGCGCCGGCTGCTGGGAGCAGGGCGGGCAACTATCCGTGCTGCCGGTCACCGGCACCATCGGTCCCGGCGGGGACTTCGACACCAGCAAGAAGGGCGCCTTCGACCACAAGAAGTACGCCGCCGAGTACACCCATGACGGCGAAGTCGGCCAGGCCGGCTACTACAAGGTCAAGCTGACCAGCTATGGCGGCATTACTGCGGAAGCGACTGCGCTCACCCGCGCCGCCGCCGAGCGCTATACCTATGCGCCGGGGACGAAGACGGGCCACGTGCTGCTCAACCTCGGCCAGGCCAACGAGCGCCACTCCGTCATCGGCAGCGAAGTCAAGATCGTGGGCGACCGCAGCGTCGAGGGCCGGATCGTCACCCGCAGTTTCTGCGGCGGCGCCAAGTACACCACCTGGTTCCGGATGGAGTTCGACCAGCCCTTCGCCAAGCGCGGCATCTGGGACGACCGCGCCGGCTGGCCGGACGTCGACGGCCCGAGCCAGCAGGGCGAGGCCAAGCCGCATGGCGTGTGGCTGAGCTTCGATCTCAGGAATGGCCAGGCGGTGACCGCCGTCAGCGCGATCTCGCACGTCGACGCCGAAGGCGCGCGCATCAACCTGAAGGCCGAGGGCATGGAAGGCGGCCGTCCGCTGACCTTCGACGCCATGAAGACCAGGGCGCAGGCCAACTGGCAGCGCGAGCTGGCCAGCGTGCGCATCGAGGGCGGCAGCAATGACGACCGCACCGTGTTCTACACCGCGCTGTACCACACGCTGCTGCAGCCGCTGACCGGCAACGACGCCGACGGCCGCTACCGCGGCTACGACGACGCCATCCACACGGCCAAGGACTGGACCTATTACGAGTTCTTCTCGCTGTGGGACACCTACCGCGCCCAGAACCAGATGCTGGCGCTGCTGCGTCCCGAGCGCGCGAGCGATATCGCGACCTCGGTGCTCAAGATCCGCGAACAGGGCGGCTGGCTGCCGCGCTGGGGCTATGCCAACTTCGAGACCAACATCATGACCGGCGACCCGGTGACGCCGTTCCTGGTCGACCTGTGGCGCTTCGGCGCATTGAAGGGCCGCGAGGCCGAGGCCTATGCCGCGCTGCGCGAGAACGCCTTCGGCATCCCGGCCCACGGCATCCGTCCGCAAGGCCGTGCCGGCAACCCGAGCTACCTGAAGCAGGGCTTCGTGCAGTACGACCGCAGCTTCGTCTCGAAGGGCATGGACACCGACCCGCACCACGGCGCCTCGGCGACCCTGGAATACGCGGCGGCCGATGGCGCGTTGGCCGGGATGGCGCAGGCGCTCGGCCATCTGGATGATGCGAAGGTGCTGGCGCAGCGCGCCCTGAACTGGAAGAAGATCTGGGACCCGAGCGTGGTCGACGCCGAGACCGGCCAGAAGGGCTTCCCGCGTCCGCGCCTGCTCGACGGCAGCTGGTTCGGCGACGTCGGCAGCGGCTACGATCCGCGCGGCGACCACGGCTTCCATGAAGGCACGGCCTGGCAATACCAGTGGCTGGTGCCGCAGGACGTGCCCGGCCTGGCCGCGGCCATGGGCGGCGCCGCGCCGGCACTGGGCCGCCTGGACCAGTTCTTCGACTATCAGGCCGTGCTGGCCGACCCGAACGCGGTGCGCAAGTCGTGGGTGGTGGGGCCGTACAGCTATTACGCCCAGTTCCGCTATAACCCGAACAACGAGCCCGACCTGCACGCGCCATGGATGTACACCCTGATGGGCCAGCCGTGGAAGACCACCACGGTGGTGCGCGCGGCCGAGACGCTGTTTACCAACGGCCCCGGCGGCGTGACCGGCAACGACGACCTGGGCACGATGTCGTCCTGGTACCTGTTCAGCGCACTGGGCATCTACCCCGACATGCCGGGCAGCGGCCGCTTCCTGCTGCACGCGCCGCGCTTCGCGAAGGCCGAGATCGACCTGCCGCAAGGCCGCATCCTGCGCATCGAGGCGCCGGGCGCGAAGCCGGGCGAGCGCCGCTTCGTCAAGTCGGTGAACTACGGCGGCCGCGCGGTGGAGCGCGTGTGGCTGGACTGGGAGCAGCTGCAATCGGCCGGCACCCTTAAGTACCAGCTGACCACGCAGCCGGACACCAAGGGCTGGGGCACGCGCGGGCGTGACCTGCCGCGCGCACCGGCCGGCGTGGCGCACTAAGCGAAGCAGAAGACAATATCAGGAGACAGCATGGCCAATATGCCATACAAGGCGGCGCCTGCCGCCCAGAACCAGGGCGCGGCGACGCAGCTCGACAGCAACACGAGCGCGCTCGTCATCGTGACGATCCTGTTCTTCATGTGGGGACTGATCACGTCGCTCAACGACGTCCTGATCCCGCACCTGAAGGCGGTCTATACCCTGACCTATGTGCAGGCCATGCTGGTGCAGTTCTGCTTCTTCGGGGCCTACGCCATCGTGTCGCTGCCGGCCGGCGCGCTGATCCGCCGCATCGGCTACCAGAAGGGCGCGGTGGCCGGCCTGCTGGTCGCCGCCGCCGGCTGCAGCCTGTTCTATCCGGCCTCGTTCGGCGGCTACGGCGTGTTCCTGCTGGCGCTGTTCGTCCTGGCATCCGGTATCACGGTGCTGCAGGTGGCGGCCAATCCCTATGTGGCGGTGCTAGGGCCGGCGCGCACGGCTTCGAGCCGCCTGACCTTGACCCAGGCCTTCAACTCGCTGGGCACGACGATCGGGCCGGCCGTCGGCGGCGTCCTGATCCTGTCCGCGGCCGGCGCGGTCGCGGTGGCCGGCAGCGATGCCGCGGCGGAGGCGGCATCCGTGCGCGGCCCCTACCTGGTGCTGGCCGGCGTGCTGGTGGTGCTGGCGGTGCTGTTCTGGCTGGCCCGGCTGCCGGCGATCGCCGACAGCGACGATGTGCCGCTGGCTGGTGAGAAGCAGGGTTCGGCGCTGGCGCACCGCCAC
>DDKG01000197.1 GCA_002339265.1 Massilia sp. UBA2604
GACTTTCTTGTGGCAGTTCAGCAGGCGGGAACCCAAGTTTGCATGCCTACCAGCTACGGTCAAACGAAGTGGCGGCGCTGAAGACTTAGGTTCCCGCCTCCGCGGGAACGACGTTTTCAGGGTGCGGGCGGCGTTGCGCCGAGGTGCGCGAGCAGGCTGCGCATCGATGCGGACAGGCTGTCCCAATCGTTCCAGCACAGGCACAGCTGGCGCTTGGCCCATGCTTCGTCCAGCGCGATCGTGCGCAAGCCATGGCGGCGCCGGTTGCGGCTTGCCACGGCCTGCGGCACGATCCCGATGCCCACCCCATGCGTCACCATCTCGCATAGCCCCGTGAATGTCGTCATCCGCGTGCGCAGCGCCAGCGCGCGGCCGGCGGCCAGCGCCTGCGCATCGATATAGTCCTGCAGGGCGCTGCCGTGCGCCAGGCCGACAAAGGCTTCATGCAGCACGTCCGCCAGGCGCAGGGCCCTGGCATCCGCCAGCCGGTGTCCCGGCGCCATGATCAAGGCCAGGTGGTTGCGCTCGACCGGTTGCAGGTGCAGGCCCGGCGCCTCGACCGCATCCGACACCACGCCCGCCTCGACCAGCCCGGCCGCGATCGCGCGCGCGATGTCGGCGCTGGTGCGTTCCTTCAGTTCGACGTGCAGGCGCGGCCGCTCGGCCAGCCACGGCGCCAGCCGGCGCGGCAGGAATTCGGCCAGCGCGGCGGTGTTGGCGTGCAGGTGCAAGGTGCCCTGGGCGCCGTGCGCGAAGTCGCGCAGTTCTCCCTCGGCCGGCGGCGTGGTGCTGCTGGCGCGGGTCGATCCGCAGACGGCGAGCCTGGCGCTGGGCCTGACCCTGATCCTGTACGCCGGCTATGCGCTGGCGGCGCCAGGGCTGGCGCTGCCGCGGCGGCATGAGACCAGGCTGGGACCGGTGGTGGGCGTGGCGACGGGACTGGTCACCGGCGCCACCGGCGTGTTCGTGGTGCCGGCCGTGCCCTATCTGCAGGCGCTGCGGCTGGACAAGGACGAACTGGTGCAGGCGCTGGGCCTGTCGTTCACCGTATCGACCGTGGCGCTGGCGATCGGCCTGGCGGCGCACGGCGCCTTCGCGCTCGAGCAACTGGGCCTGTCGGCACTGGCCATCGCGCCGGCGCTGCTGGGGATGTGGATCGGGCAGGCGATCCGGGCGCGCATCAGCGCGAGGCGCTTCAGGCAGTGCTTCCTGGCATTCCTGATCGGATTGGGACTGGAGCTGGCGTCGCGCTCGCTGGTCTGAGCGCTGGTGGGAAATCACGCGGCGCAAGGCCGCGTGCAGAGCCGTCAGACGGCTTATTTGTAGAAGGCTTCGACCTTGCCCTTGAGCTTGATGAGCATCGGCTTGCCCTTGCGATCGAGGGTCTTGCCGGCGGCGACCTTGATCCAGCCTTCGCTGAGACAATACTCTTCGACGTCGTAGCGATCCTTGTCGTTGAAGCGGATGCCGATTTCGCGCTGGAACACGTCACGGTTGTGGAAAGGGCTGCTCGGGTCGATCGACAGCCGGTCTGGGAGCGGGGGGAGGGTTGCGGTATCGTTCATGGTGCGCGAATTATCCCTCAACTACCATCTGCGTGGCGCATTTGTTTATAAGTCGCTTAAGCTAGCGTCTGCTGTTCAATATCTATTCGGACAAATCATGAAATGGATCTGGTCGATATAGTTCACAAATATTGTCCCACAGCTATATACTTGGTGGTAAACCCCGAATACTTGCTAGTTGGTTAAGAAAGATACTGATGACGTCCAGCTCCGATAATGCCGTCCAGTCCTCCGTATTGGATAGCCAAGACGAGGCGCTGCCGGCGCGGCAGTTCCGCGCGATCGCCGAGCTGGGCGGCGACATTGCCTTTGCCATCGCGCTGCCGGTGCGCCGCTTCGTGTATCTCAGCCCCGCCTTCGGGGCGCTGAGCGGATTCGACCGCCAGGCGCTACAGCGCGCGCTCGATGGCGACGGCGTCTCGCCGTTGGCGCCGCTCGCGGCCTGGTTGCGCGAGGCGGCCGCCGGCCAGCCCGGCGCGCGCAGCCAGCGTGAGTTCGACCTGTTCGACGCCGAGGGCCGGCCGCTGGCGCTGGAGGGCCTGGCCGTGGTGTTGATCGATGATGCGGCCACGACCCTGGTCGGCCAGTTGCGCGACCTGTCGGCGCGGCGCGCCCATCAAAGCGAGCAGAAACGCTTCGCCAGCATGCTCAACCACGAATTCCGCACCCCGCTGGCCACCATCGACGGCGCCATCCAGCGTCTCGAGGCGACGTCGAACCACGCCGACGAGCCCACGCGCACGCGCTACCGCAAGATCGGCGCCGCGGTCGACCGCCTGATCGGGATGCTCGACGAATACCTGTCGCCGGACCGCATGGCCGCGCTCGGCCGCGGGCGCCAGCCGAACACGATCACTGTGCGCGACCTGGTCGAGAGCGGCGCCACCCAGATCCGCGCGGCCGGCCGCGAAGCCGCGCTGCGGCTGGAGGAACTGCCACTGACCCTGCGCGGCGAGCCGGAAGGCTTGCGCCTGGCGCTCAAGGTCCTGATCGATAATGCGCTGGCGTTTTCGCCGCCGTCGGCGCCCGTGATCCTGCGTGCACGGCGCAGCGGCGGCGGGGTCGAGGTGGCGGTGCTCGACGGCGGCGCAGGCGTGCCGCCGGAAGACGTGGCGCGGGTTTTCGACAAGGGTTATCGGGGTCGCAACGCCGCCGGCCTGGCCGGCAGCGGCCTCGGCCTGTACATGGCGCGCTCGATCGTCGAGGTGCATGGCGGGGTGCTGAGCCTAGCCCCTGGAGAGGAAGGGGCAGGCGCCGAATTCCGTTTATGGATGCCGGCGCTGGGATTGTAGAGAAACAACTCCTTGCTTCAGACCGCCTCAGCAACGATAATCGGACCGCGACCCGCCAAGGATAACGCTACCATTGGTATCATTGTCGAGTTAAAGAACAATATGGCCAAGGCATGACCCAGATACTGATTGTTGAAGACAATGGCGAATACGCCGACGACATGGCCGAGTTCCTGAAGGAGCTCGACCATGAAGTGACGATCGCCAGGACCGCCAGCGAAATGTGGGCGGCGCTGACGCGCACCCCGGCCGCGGTGGTCGTGCTCGACCTCGGTTTGCCGGACGAGGACGGTTTCAACGTCATTCCGCGCATGCGCCAGCTATATCCCGAGATCGGCCTGCTGGTGCTGACGGGCCGGGTGGCGTTCGACCACCGCATCCTGGGCTTGCGCCTGGGCGCCGACCATTATCTGACCAAGCCGATCAAGTTCCCCGAACTGGCGGCCCACATCGAAGCCCTGGACCGCCGCGTCCGCCCACCCGATCCGGCCCCGACCCCGAGCAAGTGGACGCTGCGGGTCAGCGCCCGCCAACTGGAGCTGATGGGCAAAGTGATCGACCTGACCGAAAAAGAGTGCAATTTCCTGCACCTGTTGACGATCAACACCCGTCCGGTGCCGCGTCACGTGATCGTGGCCGGCATGGGCGGCGAGGATCCGGACGCCAGCCGCCGGGTCGACATGCTGGTCTACCGCCTGCGCAAGAAAGCCCGCTCCGGCCTCGGCCAGGACCTCCCCCTGCGCAGCGCCTACGGCGAAGGCTACAGCCTCTCGGCCGGCTTCACCCTCTCCTAATTAGGGTCAGAGTCGAATTATTGGCCAATAGCCACTCGGATAATTAGGGTCAGAGTAGAATTATTGGCCAATTTCTTTGGCAATCTTGGCATTTTTACTCGGATTTACGAAAAATTGCCTGACTTCGATTGCGCTGGCTTCCAATAAATGGGGACAGAGTCAGCGTGTTAACGCCTCGGCTTGCGATTAATTAGGGACAGAGTCGATTCCTGCTGTAGAATCGCCTGCTCAACATGTGAGCAGACCTCATGGCACGCCAACCCCGACTCATCGTTCCCGAGCAACCGCACCACGTCATCCAGCGCGGCAATAACCGTCAGGTGATTTTTCGCGAAGAAGCCGACTACCAGCGCTTCCTGGTATGGCTCAAGGAAGGCGCCAAGTTTTACGACGTGGCGATTCATTCGTATGTGCTGATGCCGAACCACCTGCACCTGCTGGCCACGCCCAGCAACGCTACCGGCCTGGCGCTGATGATGCAGAAGGTGGGCCGGCTCTACGTCCCCTGGTTCAATCACAAGTACGAGCGCAGCGGCGGGCTGTTCGAAGGGCGTTTCCGCACCTCGCTGATCGATTCCGACCGCTATTTCATGACCTGCAGCCGCTATATCGAGCTCAACCCGGTGCGCGCCCAGCTGTCGGTGATGCCGGACGACTATCCCTGGTCCAGCTATGCGCACCACGCCGGCATCCGTACCGACACCCTGGTCGCCGATCATCCGCTGTTCTGGGCTCTGGGCAATACGCCATTCCAGCGCGAGGCGGCCTATATCGACCTGGTGCAGCAAGGCCTTACCACGGAAGAGGTCGATTTCATCACGATCGCCATCCTCAAGAACCAGCCCCTGGGCTCGCTCACCTTCAAGACTGAACTCGAGCAAAAAACGCAACGCCAGATCCTGCCGGCGAAGCGCGGACGGCCGTTCAATCCGCCCCTACCACCGCTTTCTCCCGCCTGAAACAGGCAATTCCTGAAACAACGGCGCGGTTATTCGCGCCGTTTTTTTCGTCTAAATTTCCTTCTATATCAATCGCTTAAGCCAAAAAGAACTGGTTTTGAACAACTTCGACTGACTCTGTCCCCAATTAATCGCCAAGACAAAAAGTTGTCAAACAATTCGACTCTGACCCTAATTATTCTGGTTGACGGGGCATTTTGCGGTGCACTATTCTCGGCGTTCGACCCCCGAAAAGTTGTGGAGAATGCCTCATGATTGCCCAAGGTTTGTATGATCCCGCTAATGAACACGATGCCTGCGGCGTCGGTTTCATCGCCCATATCAAGGGCAACAAGAGTCACTCGATTATTGAACAGGGTCTGCAGATCCTGAAGAACCTCGACCACCGGGGCGCCGTCGGCGCCGATGCGCTGATGGGCGACGGGGCCGGCATCCTGATCCAGATCCCGGACCAGTACTTCCGCGACGAGATGGCCAAGCAGGGCGTCGAGCTGCCGCCGCCCGGCGAATATGGCGTCGGCATGGTGTTCCTGCCAAAAGAGCATGCCTCGCGCATCGCCTGCGAACAGGAAATCGAGCGCGCCGTGCGCATCGAAGGCCAGGTCGTGCTGGGCTGGCGCAACGTGCCGGTCGACGAGACCATGCCGATGTCGCCATTCGTTCGCGCCAAGGAACCCGTCATTCGCCAGATCTTCATCGGCCGCGGTCCAGACATCATGGTGACCGATGCGCTCGAACGCAAACTGTACGTCATCCGCAAATCGTCCGGCCACGCGATCCAGGCGCTGAAACTCCTGCACGGCAAGGAATTCTTCGTGCCGTCGATGTCGGCGCGCACCATCGTCTATAAAGGCCTGCTGCTGGCCGACCAGGTCGGCGTCTACTATAAGGACCTGCAGGATCCGCGCTGCATCTCGGCCCTGTCCCTGGTCCACCAGCGCTTCTCGACCAACACCTTCCCAGAGTGGCCGCTGGCCCACCCGTATCGCATGATCGCCCACAACGGCGAGATCAATACCGTCAAGGGCAACTTCAACTGGACCCGCGCGCGCGAAGGCACGCTCAAGTCGGCCGTGCTGGGCGACGACCTGAACAAGCTGTTCCCGCTGATTTACGAAGGCCAGTCCGACACCGCCTGCTTCGACAATGCGCTCGAACTGCTGGTGATGGCCGGCTACCCGGTGGCCCAGGCGATGATGATGATGATCCCGGAAGCCTGGGAAAACCACACCGCGATGGACGACAACCGCCGCGCCTTCTACGAATACCACGCGGCGATGATGGAACCATGGGACGGCCCGGCCGCCATGGCCTTCACCGACGGCCGCCACATCGGCGGCACCCTCGATCGCAACGGCCTGCGTCCGGCGCGCTACGTCATCACCGAGGACGACCTGGTCGTCATGGCCTCCGAATCGGGCGTGCTGCCTATCCCCGAATCGCGCATCGTCAAGAAGTGGCGCCTCCAGCCGGGCAAGATGTTCCTGATCGACCTCGAAGCAGGCCGCATCATCGACGACAAGGAACTCAAGGACAGCTTCGCCAACGCCAAGCCGTATAAAGCCTGGATCAAGTCGGTGCGCATCAAGCTCAATGAAATCAAGTTGTCCGAATCGCAGCTGATGGCTGGCCGCGCCAAGGACGCCCAGGGAGAGAAGCAGCCCCTGACCCTGCTCGACCGCCAGCAAGCCTTCGGCTACACGCAAGAAGACCTGAAGTTCCTGATGGCGCCGATGGCCGTGCTGGGCGAGGAAGCCACCGGCTCGATGGGCAACGATTCGCCGCTGGCCGTCACCTCGAACAAGCTGAAACCGCTGTACAACTACTTCAAGCAGCTGTTCGCGCAGGTGACCAACCCGCCGATCGACCCGATCCGCGAAAGCATGGTCATGTCGCTGGTGTCCTTCATCGGCCCGAAACCGAACATCCTCGACACCAACAACGTCAATCCGCCGATGCGCCTCGAGGTGTCGCAGCCTATCCTCGGTTTCGACGACATGGCGCGCCTGCGCGCCATCGGCCAGCACACCGGCAGCAAGTTCAAGGCCTATGAGCTGAACATCTGCTACCCGGTCGCCTGGGGCAAGGAAGGCATCGAAGCGTCGCTGGCCTCGCTGTGCGCCGAAGCGGTCGATGCCGTCAAGTCGGGCCACAATATCCTGATCGTGTCGGATCGCCGCCTGTCGCCCGACCTGGTCGCGATCCCCGCGCTGCTGGCCACTTCCAGCGTCCACCAGCACCTGGTAGCGAAGGGCCTGCGTGCTTCCACCGGCCTGGTGATCGAGACCGGCTCGGCGCGCGAGACCCACCACTTCGCCCTGCTGGCGGGCTACGGCGCCGAAGCCGTCCACCCCTACCTGGCGCTGGAAACCCTGGCCGAGCTGGCCCACGGCCTGCCGCACGAGATGTCGGCGGAGACCGCGAGCTACAACTACATCAAGGCGATCGGCAAGGGCCTCTTGAAGGTGATGTCGAAGATGGGCATTTCCACCTATATGTCCTATTGCGGCGCCCAGATCTTCGAGGCCGTGGGCCTCAACAAGTCGCTGGTCGACAAGTACTTCAAGGGCACCTCGTCGAACGTCGAAGGCATTGGCCTCTTTGAAGTGGCGGAAGAAGCGCTGCGCCTGCACGCCCTGGCCTTCGGCAACGATCCAGTGCTGGCCAATGCGCTCGACGTCGGCGGCGAATACGCCTTCCGCGTGCGCGGCGAAGACCACCTGTGGACGCCGGACGCGATCGCCAAGCTGCAGCACTCGACCCGCGCCAACAACTTCTCGACCTATAAGGAATACGCGCAGCTGATCAACGACCAGACGCGCCGTCACCTGACCCTGCGCGGCCTGTTCGAGTTCAGGATCGACCGCGACAAGGCGATCCCGATCGAGGAAGTCGAACCGGCGAAAGAGATCGTCAAGCGCTTCGCCACCGGCGCCATGTCGCTCGGCTCGATCAGTACCGAAGCCCACGCCACCCTGGCGATCGCGATGAACCGCATCGGCGGCAAGAGCAATACCGGCGAAGGCGGCGAGGACCCGTCGCGCTACCTGAACGAATTCAAGGGCATCGCCATCAAGAAGGGCGAAAGCCTGTCGTCGGTCCTGGGCAAGGACCGCGTGATGGTCGACATTCCGCTCGAAGAAGGCGACTCGCTGCGTTCGAAGATCAAGCAGGTGGCCTCGGGCCGCTTCGGCGTCACCGCGGAATACCTGAACGCGGCCGACCAGATCCAGATCAAGATGGCGCAGGGCGCCAAGCCGGGCGAAGGCGGCCAGCTGCCGGGCCATAAGGTGTCCGAGTACATCGCCTCGCTGCGCTTCTCGGTGCCGGGTGTCGGCCTGATCTCGCCGCCGCCGCACCACGACATCTATTCGATCGAAGACCTGGCCCAGCTGATCCACGACCTGAAGAACGCCAATCCACGCGCCTCGATCTCGGTGAAACTGGTGTCGGAAGTCGGCATCGGCACCGTGGCCGCCGGCGTCTCGAAGGCCAAGGCCGACCACGTGGTGGTGGCCGGCCATGACGGCGGCACCGGCGCCTCGCCGCTGTCCTCGGTCAAGCATGCCGGCACCCCATGGGAGCTGGGCCTGGCCGAGACCCAGCAGACGCTGGTGCTCAATGGCTTGCGCAGCCGCATCCGCGTGCAGGCCGATGGCCAGATGCGCACCGGCCGCGACGTCGTCATCGCCGCCATGCTGGGCGCCGACGAAGTGGGTTTCGCGACCGCACCGCTGGTGGTCGAGGGTTGCATCATGATGCGCAAATGCCACCTGAATACCTGCCCGGTGGGCGTGGCCACGCAAGACCCGGTCCTGCGCGCCAAGTTCCAGGGTAAGCCTGAGCATGTCGTTAATTATTTCTTCTTCGTCGCCGAAGAAGCGCGCCAGATCATGGCCCAGCTGGGCATCCGCACCTATGACGAGTTGATCGGCCGCGCCGACCTGCTCGACAAATCGAAGGCGGTCCAGCACTGGAAGGCGCAGGGCCTGGACTTCTCGAACATCTTCTACCAGCCGCACGTCGACTGTCGCACCTCGCTCTACCACACGAGCGGGCAGGACCACGGCCTGGACAAGGCGCTGGACCACAAGCTGATCGCGCAGGCCAAGGCCGCGCTGGAAAAGGGCGAGCGCGTCTCGTTCATCTCGCCGGTCAAGAACCTGAACCGCACCGTCGGCGCCATGCTGTCGGGCGAAGTCGCCAAGCGCTATGGCCACGCCGGCCTGCCGGACGACACCATCCACATCCAGCTGCAGGGCACGGCGGGCCAGTCGGCAGCGGCCTTCCTGGCCGGCGGCATCACGATCGACCTGGTCGGCGAAGGCAACGACTACGTCGGCAAGGGCCTGTCGGGCGGCCGCATCATCGTGCGGCCGAACACCGAGTTCCGCGGCTGGGCGGTGGACAACATCATCGTCGGCAATACCGTGATGTATGGCGCGATCTCGGGCGAAGCCTTCTTCAACGGTGTGGCCGGCGAGCGCTTCGCAGTGCGTAACTCGGGCGCCATCGCGGTGGTCGAGGGCTGCGGCGACCACGGTTGCGAATACATGACCGGCGGTACAGTCGTGGTGCTGGGCGAGACCGGCCGCAACTTCGCGGCCGGCATGTCGGGCGGCGTGGCCTTCGTCTACGATCCGAAGAACGAATTCGCGGGCCGCTGCAATACCACGATGGTCAACCTGGAACCGGTGCTGTCGGCCAAGGAGCAGAGCGACCCGGCGGCCTGGCACAGCCAGACCCGCAATGGCGAGCGCGAATGCGACGAGGTCATCCTGCGCCGCCTGATCGAGCGTCACTTCAAGCATACCGGCAGCACGCGCGCGCGCAACCTGCTGGATGACTGGGCCAACAGCCGCACCAAGTTCGTCAAGGTATTCCCGACCGACTACAAGCGCGCCCTCGAGGAGATGCACAACTCGAGCATGGAAGAAGCGAACGACAAGATCGAACTGGCGGCGTAACAGCCAAATTATCCAACGTCGTCCCCGCGAAGGCGGGGACCCAAGTTTCTCAGCATGCCACTGGCGCCAGCATTATCGCCCTGCACGCAAACTTGGGTTCCCGCCTGGGCGGGAACGACGAGCTAAGGCCGCTGGCCAAAGGAAAACATTGTGGGCAAAATCACCGGTTTCATGGAATTCGCACGACAGGAAGAGGAATACCTCGATCCCCCTGTCCGTCTCAAGAACTACAAGGAATTCGTCGTCACCCTGACCGACGGCCAGGCCAAGGTGCAGGGCGCGCGCTGCATGGATTGCGGCATCCCGTTCTGTAATACGGGCTGCCCGGTCAACAATATGATCCCCGACTGGAACGACCTGGTCTTCCATGGCAACTACCGCCATGCGCTGGACAATCTCCACTCGACCAACAACTTCCCCGAGTTCACCGGCCGCATCTGCCCGGCGCCGTGCGAATCGGCCTGCACCCTCGGCATCAACAACGACCCGGTCGGCATCAAGTCGATCGAGCGCAAGATCATCGACACCGGCTGGGAACACGGCTGGGTGGTGCCGCAGCCGGCCAGCAGCAAGACCGGCAAGAAGGTCGCCATCGTCGGTTCCGGTCCTGCCGGCCTGGCCGCGGCCCAGCAGCTGGCGCGCGCCGGCCATGACGTGACGGTGTTCGAAAAGAGCGACCGCATCGGCGGCCTGCTGCGCTACGGGATCCCCGACTTCAAGATGGAGAAAGGCCTGATCGACCGTCGCGTGGAACAGATGCAGGCAGAGGGCGTGACCTTCCGCACCAGCGTCCTGATCGGCAAGGATTTCCCGGCCACGGTCAGCAATATGGCGTGCGAGACGATCTTCCCGGAAGACCTGGAAAAAGACTTCGACGCCGTGATCCTGGCCGGCGGCGCCGAGCAGCCTCGCGACCTGCCGGTCCCGGGCCGCCAGCTGAAAGGCGTGCATTTCGCGATGGACTTCCTGCCGCAGCAGAACCGGGTCAATGCCGGTGACAAGCTGAAGGACCAAATCAAGGCCACCGGCAAGCACGTGGTGGTGATCGGCGGCGGTGATACCGGTTCGGACTGCGTCGGCACCTCCAACCGCCACGGCGCCGCCTCGGTGACACAATTCGAACTGATGCCGCAGCCGCCGGAACAGGAAAACAAGCCGCTGGTCTGGCCTTACTGGCCGACACGCCTGCGCACCTCGTCCTCGCACGAGGAAGGCTGCGAGCGCGACTGGGCGGTGGCGACCAAGCGCCTGGAAGGCAAGGGCGGCAAGGTCGAGAAGCTGATCGCCTGCCGCGTCGAATGGAAGGACGGCAAGATGGCGGAAGTGCCGGACAGCGAATTCGAACTCAAGGCCGACCTGGTGTTCCTGGCGATGGGCTTCGTGTCGCCTGTGCAGCAGGTGCTGGACGCCTTCGGCGTGCAGAAGGACCCGCGCGGCAACGCACGCGCCGCCACCGAGGGCGAAACCGCCTACCAGACCTCGAACCCGAAGCTGTTCGCCGCCGGCGACATGCGCCGTGGCCAGTCGCTGGTGGTGTGGGCGATTCGCGAAGGCCGCCAGTGCGCGCGTTCGGTCGACGAGTTCCTGATGGGCGTATCGAGCCTGCCGCGCTAAAAGCCAAGCCCTAAGTGCGGCCGCGCAATGCGGCCGCCACCGCCTTCGCTCCCTCCCCGATCTGGGCCTCGTCGAAGGCCGCAAACCCCATCACCAGCGACGGCGCCAGCCGCGCCCGCGCGCAATAGCGCTCCAATGGAAACGCCGTGAGGCCGGCCGCGTTCAGGCGCTGCCAGGCCTCGCGTTCTTCATGCGCCAGCAGCCGCGTCACCACGTCCAGCCCCGCCGTGACCGCCGGCGCCGCGATCAATCCCTGCCAATGCTTCGCCGCCGCGTCTTCGAAAGCCGCGGCGCGGCCGGCATACACGCGCCGCATGCGCCGCACGTGGCGGTCGAAGTGGCCGTCGTCGATGAAGTCGGCCAGCACCGCCTGCGACAGGGCGTTGGCATTGCGCGCGGCCAGCGACGCGGCGCGCACGAACGGGTCGACCAGCTGCCAGGGCAGCGCCACGAAGGCCAGCCGGATCGCCGGAAACAGCAGCTTGCTGAAGGTGCCGGCCAGGACCACGTGCGATTCTGCCCCTTCCATGCTGCGCAGCGCCGGCACCGGCTTCGCGGCGAAGCGGTATTCGCTGTCGTAGTCGTCCTCGAACACGATGGCGCCGTGCGCGCGCGCCCACTGCAGGAGGGCCAGCCTGCGCTCCGGCGACAGCGCCATGCCCAGCGGCGCCTGGCGCGCCGGCGTCACGTAGGCCAGACGCGCATCCGGCGCTGCCGCCAATGCCTCGTGCACCCGCATGCCGTCCTCGTCGACGGCGACGTCGACCACCCGCGCGCCGTGCGCATGCATGGCCTGGCGCGCGCCGGGATAGCCGGGATCTTCCATCCATGCCGCCTCGCCCGGCGCGACTAGCAGCCGCAGGCAGATGTCCAACGCCTGCTGCACGCTGCCCAGGATCACGATCTGGTCGGGCGAGACCGCCACCCCGCGCGCCAGGTCCAGGTGGCGCGCGATCGCGGCGCGCAGCGGCGCCAGGCCGGCGGCCTCGTTCTCGGACAGGATCGCCAGCTTCGAGGGCCGCAGGTGGCGTCCGTGCAGGCGCCGCCACAGGTCGATCGGGAAACCGCGCACGTCGCAGCGGTGCGGGTGGAAGGCGGGCGGCAAGCCGCTGCCGGGACGCAGCGGGAAGGCGGGCGCTTGCATGCCGACGTTGCGCAGCCAGGGGCCGCCGGGCTCGAACTGCGGCGGCGGTGCGTCCAGCACGCGCACCGGGGCGGGCCCAGCCTGCAGCCTGGCGTCCGGCAGCACCCGGCTGACCCGGGTGCCGCTGCCATGCAGCGCCTGCAGATAGCCTTCGGACAGCAGCTGGTCGTAGGCCAGCTGCACGGTGCCGCGCGCCAGCGCGTACTGCCGCGCCAGCGAACGGGTGCCGGGCAGCCGCGCGCCTTCCGCCAGGCGGCCGTCCAGGATGGCCTGGCGCAGGCTGCGGTAGAGCCAGCGTTGCAGCGTTTCGCCGGCGGCGGGCGCACCGAGCGCCAGTTCGCTGTGGCTCGATCGGATGGGCGATGCCTCTGTCATGAGAAGTGGATCAATCGTTTGTAGGAAGACTGGCTCAATACATCAGTCCAGTCTACCGCCAGAATCCATGCATCGACAACCCAACCAGGAGACATCATGATCCAGAACGTCATCATCGCCGGCAGCGGCTTCGCCGGCCTGTGGGCCGCCATCGCCGCCGCCCGCGCCGCCTTTGTGGCCGGCAAGTCGGACGAACTTGCCATCACCGTCGTGTCCCCAAGCGCCGAGCTGCACATCCGCCCGCGCCTGTACGAGGCAAGGCTCGACGATATGGCGCCCGAGCTGGGCCCGCTGTTCACCGCCGTCGGCGTGCGCCACGTGGCGGGCCGCATCGACAGGATCGATGCAAAACAACGTACAGTGGCGCTGGCCCTGAACGACGGCAGCCACGCCACCCTGCCGTACGACCGCTTCGTGCTGGCCACCGGCAGCCAGGTGGTGACGCCGGACGTGCCGGGCCTGGCCGAGTATGGCTTCAACGTCGACCAGCTGCAACAGGCCGAAAGGCTGGAGCGCCATCTGCAAGGCCTGGCCAGCCGGCCGCCGAGCCAGGCGCGCGACACCGTGGTGGTGGCGGGCGCCGGTTTCACCGGCCTCGAGACCGCCACCGAGATGCCGGAGCGCCTGCGCGCCATCCTGGGCCAGGACGCGAAGGTCCGGGTCCTGATGCTGGAACATGCGCCGGTGGTCGGCCCGGAACTCGGCGCCGGCCCACGCCCCGTGATCGAGGAAGCGCTGCGCGAAGTCGGCGTCGAGGCTATCACGTCCGCCGGCGTGGCCGCGATCGGTCCCGGCGGCGTGGTGACGTCCGATGGCCGCACGTTCGAAGCCGCCACCGTGATCTGGACCGCCGGCATGCGCGCCAATCCGCTGGCCGGACAGGTCGGCGGAGAGGTCGACCGCTTCGGCCGCGTGCATGCCGACCCTTATTTGCGCGCGCCGGGAACGGACGGCATCTACGTCACCGGCGACGTGGCGCGCGCCGCCACCGATGACGAGGGCAATGTGGCTGCGATGTCCTGCCAGCACGCGCTGAGCCTGGGCCGCGTGGCCGGCTACAACGCGGTGGCCGAACTCGTGGGCCTGCCGCTGCACGCCTACAGCCAGCCGAAGTACGTGACCTGCCTCGACCTTGGCCCCTGGGGCGCCTTGTATACAGAGGGCTGGGATCGCCAGGTCAGGCTGACCCGCGAAGAGGGCAAGGCGCTCAAGCGCACCATCAACACCCAGTGGATCTATCCGCCGGCCCCCGATCGCGACGCCGCCTTCGCCCTGGCGCGCCCGGACCACGTGATCGTTCCATGAAGGCGCACTGGTTTGCGGCGCCGCTGGCGGCCGCCGTCTATCCCTGGCTGCTGGCCCTGTACCACGCGGCGGCGAAGGAGGTCGAACGCGGCGCAGGTGCAGGCACAGGCGCCGGCGATGCCGGCGATCGCCTTCGGCGCCGCGCTGCAGCTCGGGCGCCTGAACGACCCCAGCCCGGCCGAACTGGCGGCGCGCCGACCGGCATGCCGCTCGACCCGTGGAATATCCGCCTGCTGCCGTATTACCTGGGCGCGGTATTCTTCGTGGTGGCGCATGCCTTCTGCGGCCTGCGCATCGTGATGCTGGCGCACCATGCGCCGCGCGCCGGCGCCGACCGCGTGCTGGCGGGCGGCATCGTGTTCGCCGCGCTGCTGGCCACCACCATCATTCTCGCGATGTGCGGCCTGCGCCTGGACTTCGCCTGACGCTTTTCAACCTTAGCCGAAAGACCCTATGAACATCCTGCACATCAGCGCCAGCCCGCGCGGCGCGCAAGCCGCGAGCCGCGCCCTGTCCAACCACGTCGTCGAGCGCCTGCTGGCGCGCCATCCCGGCGCCGCCGTCACCTTGCGCGAGCTGGCCGGCGTGGAAGGAGAAGATGCGCTGCCCCACATCGACGCCGGCTATGCGCTGGCGCTGTCGAGCGCGGCCAACGAGCCGGGCGTCGACGGCGCGCAGCTGCGCTCCGACGGCCTGATCGAGGAACTGGTGCGCGCCGACGTCGTCGTGATCGGCACCCCGATGCACAACCTGACGGTGCCGTCGACGCTGAAATCCTGGATCGACCACGTGGTGCGCATCAACCGCACCATGCGCCCGACGCCGGAAGGGAAGGTCGGCAACCTGCATGATCGCCCGGTCTACCTGGCGCTGGCCAGCGGCGGCATCCGCACCGGCGAACGGGCGCGCCAGCCCGACTTCCTCGAACCCTATCTGCGCGCCATCCTGGCCATGATCGGCCTGAAGGACGTGACGGTGTTTTCGGCCGAGGGACAGGCGCTGGGCGCCGAGCGGGCAGCCGAGGGACGCGCGCGCGCGTGGGCCGAGGTGGAGCGCCATTTCGGCGGCTGATAAAGGGTTGCAAGAATTACATCCAGCGTTGACAAAATGGCGACAGAGTATTGCATATCCTGTCACTTGTTATTCCGTCACCTTGCCCCAAGATTATGGTGCGGCGCAAAAAGCGAGGCTTTCGGCGCCAGTAATTAGGAGGAGCTTAAACCCGCTCCTTCGTGCATTTTTGGATGCAGCTTATTGATAAAATTCAATGATGCCAATATTGTGAAACATACATATCTCAACAAAAACAATAACTTATGAGCGGATTTAGCTGACTCGTTAGTTATTAGTGTTGTAATAGTACGTCGCCGCTCGGGGGTAAAATCGGGTCCCCCAAGCAGGTAAATAGCTTTCTNNGAATGGAAGGACGGCAAGATGAGCGAAGTGCCGGACAGCGAATTCGAACTCAAGGCCGACCTGGTGTTCCTGGCGATGGGCTTCGTCTCGCCGGTGCAGCAGGTGCTGGACGCCTTCGGCGTGCAGAAGGACCCGCGCGGCAACGTGCGCGCCGCCACCGAGGGCGAAGGCGCCTACCAGACCTCGAACCCGAAGCTGTTCGCGGCCGGCGACATGCGCCGTGGCCAGTCGCTGGTGGTGTGGGCGATCCGCGAAGGCCGCCAGTGCGCGCGTTCGGTCGACGAGTTCCTGATGGGTTCCTCGGTCCTGCCCCGTTGAGATCCCGGTGGCGGCCGCGCAATGCGGCCGCCACTACCTTCGCTCCCGCATCGATCGCCGCTTCGTCGAAGGCGGCGATGCCCATCACCCGCGATGGCGCCGGCCGCGCTCATGCGCCAGCCGGACTTCCCCGAACCCCGCTGTACACCATCCTGCCCAAGTGAAACGCCATCCCGGCATCTGAGCCGCGGTTGTATCTTGCGTTGACAAAATGGCGACAGAGTATTGCATATTCTGTCACTTGCTATTTCGTCACATCGGCCCCAGATTATGGTGCGGCGCAAAAAACGTGACTTACCGGGTCGGTAATTAGGAGTAGCTTAAACCAGCTCCTTCGGTCGTTTCTGGATGCAGCTTATTGATACAATTCAACAATGGCAATATTGCGGAACATACATATCCCAACAAAAACAATGGCTTATGCGCGTAATTAGCTGACTCATTAGTTATTAGTGTTGTAATAGTACGTCGCCGCCTGGGGGTAAAATCGGGTCCCTCAAGCAGGTAAATAGCTTTCTGCACTACAATACCGGATTCCCCAAACATTAATTATGCTGTGTCGAACCTAGTCGAAATCCGCGATCTGCATTTTGCTTACGGTGAGCGTTCCATCCTGTCGAATCTCCGTATGGACTTCCCACGTGGCAAGCTGATTGCCGTCATGGGCGGGTCGGGTTGCGGCAAGACCACGGTGCTGCGCCTGATCGGCGGCCAGATCCGTCCCCAGCGCGGCGAAGTGCGCATCGGCGGCGAAATCGTGCACCAGCTCGATACCGAAGGCCTGTACCGCCTGCGTCGTCGCATGGGCATGCTGTTCCAGTTCGGCGCGCTGTTTACCGACCTGTCGGTATTCGACAACGTTGCCTTCCCGCTGCGCGAGCACACCGACCTGCCCGAAGAACTCATCCGCGACCTGGTCCTGATGAAGCTGAACGCCGTCGGCCTGCGCAATGCGCACAGCCTGAAGCCGGCCGAGATCTCGGGCGGCATGGCGCGCCGCGTGGCCGTGGCGCGCGCGGTGGCGCTGGACCCTGAATTGATCATGTACGACGAGCCGTTCGCCGGCCTCGACCCGATCTCGATGGGCGTCACCGCCAACCTGATCCGCAACCTGAACGACGCGCTGGGCTCGACCTCGATCCTCGTCTCGCACGACGTGCACGAATGCTTCGCGATCGCCGACTACGTGTACTTCATGTCCGCCGGCAAGATCGTGGCCGAGGGCACGCCGGACGACCTGCGCGTCTCTGAAGATCCTTACGTGAAACAATTCGTCAATGCCGCCCCGGACGGTCCGGTGCCGTTCCACTATCCCGGCAAGTCGCTGGCCGACGACCTGGGCCTGGGAGCGCGCAAATGATCGCCCGCGTCCTTGGCCTGGTCGGCTGCACCGTGCGCGAAGGCTTTGCCGGCCTCGGCTTCGCCGTGCGTTCCTTCTTCAACCTGCTGGGTGTATCGCCGGGCGCCTTTCGCCGTCCCGGCCTGATCTCCGAACAGATCCACTTCATCGGCAACTATTCGCTGGTGATCATCGCCGTGTCCGGCCTATTCGTCGGCATGGTGCTGGGCCTGCAGGGTTACTACACGCTGAATCAGTACGGCGCCGAGCAGATGCTGGGCCAGGTGGTGGCGCTGGCGCTGGTGCGCGAGCTGGGCCCGGTCGTGACCGCGCTGCTGTTCGCCGGCCGCGCCGGCACCTCGCTGACCGCCCAGATCGGCCTGATGAAAGCCGGCGAACAGCTGTCGGCGATGGAAATGATGGCCATCAACCCGGTGCAGCGCGTGCTGGCGCCGCGTTTCTGGGCCGGTGTGATCGCCATGCCGGTGCTGGCCACCGTGTTCTCGGCGGTCGGCGTGCTGGGTGGCTACATCGTCGGCGTGAAACTGATCGGCGTCGACGAAGGCTCGTTCTGGTCGCAGATGCAGGCCGGCGTCGATGTGCGAGCTGACGTACTGAACGGCGTCATCAAAAGCTTTATATTTGGCATCGCAGTGACCTTTACCGCCCTGTTCCAGGGCTACCAGGCCCAGCCGACGCCAGAAGACGTATCGCGCGCGACCACGCGCACCGTCGTGATTGCATCGCTGCTGGTCTGGGGGCTGAACTTCGTCATGACGGCCCTGATGTTCAATAAATAAGTTTAATAAACGGTTAAAACGGTTACTGTAGGGTATTTAAAATGCATCGCAAAACTATCGACGTCTGGGTCGGCCTGTTCGTTCTGCTGGGCTTGGCCGCGCTGCTGTTCCTGGCTTTCCAGGCAGGAAACATGAGGACTTTGTCGTTCGGCCAGACGTATTCGGTCACAGGCCGCTTCGACAATATCGGCGGGCTCAAGCCGCAGGCGCCGGTCAAGAGCGCCGGCGTGGTGGTCGGTCGCGTGGGTGAGATCACCTTCGATGACAAGAGCTTCCAGGCATCGGTGCGCCTCGATATGGATACTGAATATAAATTCCCGAAAGACAGCTCGCTGAAGATCCTGACGGCTGGCTTGTTGGGTGAACAATACATCGGCATCGAAGCCGGTGGCGATGAACAAAACCTGGCGGAGGGCGACCGCATCAATCGCACCCAGTCGGCGACGGTCCTGGAAGACTTGATTAACCAATTTATCTACAGCAAGGCTGCAGAAGGAAAGGAAGGTAGTGAATGAACCACGCCGTCACGCTCTCGCGCTTGCGCCTCGGCGCCGTTGTTGCCGCCGTCCTGGCCCTGACCGGCTGTGCCACGACTGCCAATAATCCCCAGGATCCGCTGGAAGGC
>DDKG01000198.1:0-1516 GCA_002339265.1 Massilia sp. UBA2604
TTGAATCCCGCCATGAAACAAGACCCGCGCTTCCCGAACCTCTACATCCTGAACCACCCGCTGATCCAGCACAAGCTGTCGCATATGCGCGAGCATGACACCTCGACCCGCACCTTCCGCGAACTGCTGCGCGAGATCACGCTGCTGATGGGATACGAGATCACGCGCGACTTGCCGCTGACCACGCGTTCGATTAGGACCCCGCTGGTGACCATCGATGCGCCGGTGATCGCTGGCAAGAAACTGGCCGTGGTGCCGATCCTGCGCGCCGGCATCGGCATGAGCGATGGCCTGCTGGAGCTGGTGCCGTCGGCCCGCGTCGGCCACATCGGCGTGTTCCGCGACCCGGAAACCCACGAGCCGGTCGAATACATGGTGCGCCTGCCGGATACCGTCGACCGTACCTTCATCCTGTGTGATCCGATGGTTGCCACCGGCAACTCGGCGGTACACGCGATCGACGTGCTCAAGAAGCGCGGCGTGCCGGACGAGCAGATCCTGTTCCTGGCCCTGGTGGCGGCGCCGGAAGGCGTGCAGGTGGTCCAGGACGCGCACCCGAACGTCAAGGTCTACGTCGCCTCGCTCGATTCGCACCTGGACGATCACGCCTACATCATTCCGGGCCTGGGCGATGCGGGCGACCGTATCTTCGGCACCAAGTAAGCACGGCGATGGCAACCGTGCAGCCGGCCGACCAGCAATTCTTCGCGCGCCTCGCCGAACTCAACGAGAAGTTCGCGGCGCGCCTGCCGTCGACCCTGGAGAATCTGGCGGCGCTGTCGCGGCAACTGGAGCGCGCCGGCGAGCCGGCCTTCGACGCCGCGCCTGCCGCCGGCGAGGTGCAGGCCATGCTGCATACGCTGGCCGGCTCGGCGGCCACCTTCGGTTTTCGCGGCCTGGGCAACCATGCGCGCCTGCTGGAGCAGCGGCTAAGGGCGTTGCGCGCCTTCGATGTGGTGGCCGCCACGGAGTGGCAAGCCTGGCGCGCGGAACTCGACGAATACATCCGCGTCGCGGCCCACGATCCCAAATCCCTGACCTGAGCCTTTGCCCCGGCGCCCACTCGCGTGCGGCGCTACGCAAGCGGCATGCGCAAACGTGCGGTAGAGCGGAATTTGATTCATCGCAAACATTTGGCCGAGCGTTCCGCCTATATTTTCCTCCGTACGGGATAAAAACACGCGCTCTCGTAATTATTGAATTCAAGAATCGTTGCGGCTCGACGGTTTTTTTATTTAACGAATAGGGTGCGCGACGGTTTTATTCGGTATAATACGGGATCGTTGGGTTCGAGGTAGTAGTGCAGTCTGTCTGTCATTTCTTTCTTGCTTCTTCAAACGATCTGAAACGGGCGCAAGCCCAACTAACCGAAATAGGAAATTGTAATGGCAACTGGCATCGTTAAATGGTTCAATGACTCGAAGGGCTTCGGCTTCATCACCCCTGATGAAGGCGGCGAAGATCTGTTCGCGCACTTCTCGGCTATCCAGAGCACCGGCTTCAAGTCGCTGCAGGA
>DDKG01000198.1:1692-7299 GCA_002339265.1 Massilia sp. UBA2604
TCAGGAATGGCGCCAGTAATCCGGCGCGGCGTAGCTGCGGCGCAGGAAATCCACGAAGGCGCGGATGCGCAGCGGCAGGTGGCGGCGCTGGGCGAACACGGCATGGACGTCGTTGCCGGGCGCCGCGAACTCGTCCAGCACGGTCACCAGTTCGCCGCTCGCAATTTGCCCGCCCACTTCCCATATCGAGCGCCAGGCCAGGCCCTTGCCGGCCAGCGCCCAGGCATGCAGCACGGCGCCGTCGTTGCACACCATATTCCCGCCCACTTTCAAGGTCACCGGCTTGCCTTCATCCACGAAGGTCCAGCCGCGCTGGCTGCCTTCGCTGCTGATCGGCAGGCAGTTGTGGCGCGCCAGGTCGGCCAGCTGGCGCGGCCGGCCGTGGCGCTTCAGATAGGCGGGCGAGGCCACGACCACGCGCCGGTTGTCGGCCAGCTTGACGCCGACCAGGCTCGAGTCGTCGAGGCTGGCGATGCGGATCGCCACATCGACCCCCTCGGCCACCAGGTCGATCACGCGGTCGGAGAGATTCAGGTTGATGGTCACGTCGCGGTGTTCGGCCAGGAAGGAGGGCAGCAGCGGCGCCACGTGCTGGCGGCCGAAGCCGGCCGGCGCCGACACCGTCAGGTGGCCGGAAGCGCGCATGCTGTGCTCGGAGATGGCAGACTCGGCGTCATTGACTTCGGCCAGGATGCGCTGGCAATCCTCGAGAAAGGCGGTGCCCTCGTCGGTCAGGACCAGCCGCCGCGTCGTGCGCTGCAGCAGCTTGACGCCGAGCCGGGCCTCAAGCGCGTCGAGCCGGCGGCCGATCATGGCCGGCGCAATGCCTTCGGCGCGCGCCGCGGCGGACAGGCTGCCGCGCGCGACGACTTCGACGAAGGTCGCCATCTGGGTGAATTTGCCCATGTTCCCGCCTCTTATTTGATACAAAAACACACGGATGCTGTGAGAATTTGTATGGTTTAGCGCTATTCAGGTGAATATACTTGATGCAAAGACAAACGCCAAGAAGCGCCCGTCAGGGGTGCGGCGTCGCACGCATTCTTCATTACTGGAGGTTCTATGTCCCTCACCATCCCCGCAGGCATGCAGATCACGGGCGAGATCAAGCCCGGCTACGAGAACATCCTGACCCCGGAAGCGCTCGCGCTCGTGGCCCAGCTGGCGCGCGCCTTCGCTCCGCGGCGCCAGGAATTGCTGGCCGCCCGCGCCGAGCGGGCGCGGCGGCTGGACGCCGGCGAGCGCCCGGACTTCCTGCCGCAGACCGCCCACATCCGCGACGGCGACTGGCGGATCGCGCCGATCCCGCCGGCGCTGGCCTGCCGGCGCGTGGAAATCACCGGTCCGGTCGAGCGCAAGATGGTCATCAACGCGCTCAATTCCGGCGCCGACAGTTATATGACCGACTTCGAGGATTCGAATACGCCGAACTGGGACAACCAGATCGGGGGGCAGATCAATCTGTTCGACGCGGTCCGAAAAACCATTTCGCTGGAACAGAACGGCAAGTCCTACCGACTGAATGACAAGGTAGCGACCCTGATCGTGCGTCCGCGCGGCTGGCACCTGGACGAAAAGCACGTGCTGGTCGATGGTCAGCGCGTCTCGGGCGGCATCGTCGATTTCGCGCTGTTCATGTTCCACAATGCCAGGGAATTGCTGGTGCGCGGCGCCGGGCCATACTTCTACCTGCCGAAGCTGGAATCGCACCTGGAAGCGCGCCTGTGGAACGACATCTTCGTGATGACCCAGGATGCGTTGGGCCTGGCGCAGGGCACGATCAAGGCGACGGTGCTGATCGAGACCATTCTTGCCGCCTTCGAGATGGATGAGATCCTGTACGAGCTGCGCGAGCACAGCGCCGGCCTGAACGCCGGGCGCTGGGATTACATCTTCTCGTGCATCAAGAAGTTCAAGCACGACCGCGATTTCTGCCTGGCCGACAGGGCCAAGGTAACGATGACGGCGCCCTTCATGCGCGCCTACGCGCTGCTTCTGCTCAAGACCTGCCACCAGCGCGGCGCGCCGGCGATCGGCGGCATGTCGGCCCTGATTCCAATCAAGAACGATCCCGAAAAAAACGAGATCGCGATGGGCGGCGTGCGCACCGACAAGGCGCGCGATGCCACCGACGGCTATGACGGTGGCTGGGTTGCACACCCAGGCCTGGTCGGATTGGCGATGGAAGAGTTTACGAAGGTGCTGGGCGACAAACCCAACCAGTTCGAAAAGCTGCGTCCGGATGTCGAGGTGACGGCCGCGCAACTGCTCGACTTCCAGCCCGAGACGCCGATCACCGAAGCCGGCCTGCGCTACAACATCAACGTCGGCATCCATTACCTGGGCGCCTGGCTGGCCGGGAATGGCTGCGTGCCGATCCACAACCTGATGGAAGACGCAGCGACGGCCGAGATCAGCCGCTCGCAGGTGTGGCAGTGGATTCGTTCACCGAAGGGTGTGCTGGAAGATGGCCGCAAGGTCACGGCGGACATGGTGCGGGGGATGATTCCCGAGGAGCTGGAGAAGGTGAAGGAGGTGGCGAAGGACGGGACGCATGCGCATTACGAGCGCGCCGCGGTTATTTTCGAGGAGATGTCGACCTCGGATGAATTCGCCGAGTTCCTGACATTGCCGTTGTATGAAGAAATCTGAATGCCGGAGGCGGAAAATTCGCCGCTAACTATCGACGCGTGGACGGCAAAGCCGTCCACGCGTTCAACGAACTCAGAACGTATTCTTCCACTCGCGCAGCGCCGCGAACGTCTCAACCGGCGATGCGTCGGCCGTGAGACGCCCCGCGTCAACCAGGCTTTGCACGATGCGCGCTTCGCCAACCCGCAGAAACGGATTGGTCGCCCGCTCGACGCCGATCGTCGACGGGATGGTCGGCTGACCGGCCTCGCGCTTGGCGCCATCGGCCCGCACCCGCGCCTCCAGCGCCGCGTTGCCCGGTTCGACCGCCGCGGCGAAACGCAGGTTCGACAGCGTGTACTCGTGCGCACAATACACCAGCGTGCTGTCCGGCAGCGCCGTCAGTTTCCCCAGCGAGTCCATCATCTGCCCCGGCGTGCCTTCGAACAGCCGCCCGCAGCCCGCGCCGAACAGCGTGTCGCCACAGAACAGCCAGTCCGCGCCGGGAGCGCGTCGTACATAGGCGATGTGGCCCAGCGTATGCCCCGGCACGTCCACCACGTCCAGGGCGAGATCCAGCCCCGGCACGTCGATGCGCTCGCCTTCGCCGAGCGGATGCGTCACGCACCCGATGCCGTCGTTGCGCGGCCCGAACACGGGCACATCCCAGTCCTGGAGCAAGCCCGGCACACCCCCGATATGGTCAGCATGATGATGGGTGAGTAGAATGGCGGTCAGGCGCAGTTTGTGCGCGCTGAGGGCGGCCTTGACCGGCGCGGCGTCGCCCGGGTCGACGATGGCCGCGTTGCTGCCGTCGTGAATGAGCCAGAGATAATTGTCTTTAAAGGCAGGAAGTGTCAATACGGAGAGATTCGCGGAGAGGTTCGTGCGCAGTGGAGTCGTCATGGTAAAAACAACCTTCCAGCGAAGGTCCAAGAGGTGGCATGGATAGCGTATCCGAAAAATCCATTATAGCGCTCGACAACTGGCTGCAATCGCCGGCGGGCGCCTATGTGCGCGCGTTCGAGCAAGCCTGCCTCGACGAGCTCACGGTGGATATCTTCGGCTTCAATGCGCTGCAGATCGGCGTGCCCCAGCTCGACGCGCTGGCGGCCAGCCGCATGCCCAATAAATGGCAGGCCGCCACGCGCACCTCGCATGCGGACGAACTCGCGTTCGCCGCGGGCGGCAAGCAGATCGCGGTAGCGGTCGATTTCGAGGAACTGCCGTTCGCCACCGGCAGCATCGACCTGGTGGTGCTGCCGCACGTGCTGGAGTTCGCCCTTGAGCCGCACCAGGTCTTGCGCGAAGTCGAACGGGTCTTGATTCCGGAAGGGCAGGTGATCATCTGCGGCTTCAATCCAGCCAGCCTGTGGGGCATGCGCCAGGGCTTCCGGCGCGTGACGCGCAGCGACTACCTGCCCGAGTCCGGCGAATTCATTTCTTTGCCGCGTCTGAAAGACTGGCTAAAATTGCTGAACCTGGGCGTAACGCGCAGCCATTTCGGCTGCTACGCCCCGCCGTGCCGCACGGCCCACTGGCTCAGCCGCTTCGCGATGATGGAATCGGCGGGCGGACGCTGGTGGCCGTATCTCGGCGCGGTCTACGTGGTGCATGCGATCAAGCGGGTCAAGGGCATGCACATCATCGGTCCCGCATGGAACAAGAAAGCGAGCAAGCGGCCGGCGGCAGTGCCGGCAGCGAACAGGGAATGAGCGAACAACAAATCAACACAGCAACACCAGCGGCCCCGACCCAGGTCGAGATCTTCACCGACGGCGCCTGCAAGGGCAACCCGGGCACCGGCGGCTGGGGCGCGCTGCTGGTCTCGAACGGCCACGAGAAGGAAATCTTCGGCGGCGAGCCGAACACCACCAACAACCGCATGGAATTGCGTGCCGTGATCGAGGCGCTTGGCGTCCTGAACCGTCCGTGCAAGGTCGTGCTGCATACCGACAGCCAGTACGTGCAAAAGGGGATCTCGGAATGGATCCACGGCTGGAAGGCGCGCGGCTGGAAGACCGCGGCCAAGGAACCGGTCAAGAACGACGACCTGTGGAAGGCGCTCGACATGGCGCAGCAGCAGCATGCCGTCGAATGGCGCTGGGTGCGCGGCCACAACGGCCATCCGGGTAACGAGCGGGCCGACGTGCTGGCCAATCGCGGGGCTGCCTCGGTGCGCCGTTGATGCGTGCGTTATACTTCTGTCCGCTTCAATTTCTTCAGTAAGGCACCATGCGCCAGATCGTCCTCGATACCGAAACCACCGGCCTGAATCCTCGCACTGGCGACCGCGTCATCGAGGTCGGCTGCGTCGAAATCTTCAACCGCAAACTGACCGGCAATAATTTTCACCGCTATATCAATCCGGAACGCGAGTCGGATGAAGCGGCGCTGGCCGTCCACGGCCTGACCACCGAGTTCTTGAGCGACAAGCCGAAGTTCCACGAGATCGCCGAAGAATTGCGCGAGTTCGTGCAGGGCGCCGAAGTCATCATCCACAACGCGCCGTTCGACCTGGGCTTCCTGAACCACGAATTCACCCGCATCGGCCTGCCACCTTTCGTCGAGCACTGCAGCGGCGTGATCGACACCCTGGTGCATGCGAAGGAACTCCATCCGGGCAAGCGCAATTCGCTGGACGCGCTGTGCGACCGCTACGAGATCTCGAACGCGCACCGCAAGCTGCACGGCGCATTGCTCGACTCGGAACTGCTGGCCGACGTCTACCTGGCCATGACGCGCGGCCAGAACTCGCTGACGATGGACGTCGAAGTCGAGACCGCGAACATCGGCGACGCGCTTGAAGTGGTGCCGCTGGGCGAGATCATCGTGGTCGCGGCAAGCAGCGACGAACTCGCGGCGCACGACGAGGTGCTGGCCGGACTCGACAAGAACGTGAAAGGCCAGTGCGTGTGGAGGAATTATTCTCCGCAGGGGTGACAGGCTAGTGACTCTGTGCCATAATACGCCTCG
>DDKG01000198.1:7518-20375 GCA_002339265.1 Massilia sp. UBA2604
AAATAAGTTGGTCGATTGCCATTTGGAATAATCAAGACTCTATGGCATAATACGGCCTCGTTGGGAGGTTAGCTCAGGGGTAGAGCACTGCATTCACACTGCAGGGGTCGCAAGTTCGAAACTTGCACTTCCCACCAACAGGATTCTTCGAAACGCCCGCGCAATGCGGGCGTTTTGCTTTTCAAGCGTCGCTTTCTCCGCCGCCGCGTCCCGTCCGACATATTGCTGTAATAATTGCTTCATAGAATCAAGCGATTATCAGGCCCGGGACGACGATGCTCGCCGAATCTTCCATCAACACCTTTACCGACGTCGTCTTTGCGAAAACCGAGCAGGGCCGCACCGAGGTGGCGCGGCGCAGCGCCGGCCTTGGCGCGCGTCAGCGCAGCGTGCTGATCATGCTGGATGGCCACAAGCCTGCAGGAGAACTGACGGCGCTGATGCCGGCCCCGCAACTGGCGCGCATTCTCGAGGAACTGGAAGCGCTCGGCCTGATCGCGCCCGCGACCGCTCCCGAGGTTCCGAACGACGCTGCACGCCTGGCGCCGGTAAAAGCCATGCTGATCCGCTCGGCCGAAACGTATCTCGGCCTGATCGCCGCCGACCTGGTCCGGCAAATCGACGCAGCCCGCGACGAGCACGGGCTGCAGCGCGCCATCGGCCGTTGGCATATGGCGATGCAGGAATCCAAATACGGCAGGGAAGTGGTGGAGGCCCAGCTAACCCAGGTCAAGGCTGCGCTGCAAGCTCGCGCTTGAGCTCCTCCGTGATCGTCCAGGCATACAGGGTCTTGTCGCGCACCCGCACGATCTGCTCCGGCGGCCATTGGGCGCCCATATGAAAGTCGTGCGAGACGACGCGTGCGCCGATCCGCAACTGGCGCCACAGCTGCGGCATCAGCTGCAGATTGACCTCGAACAGCAGATACAGCATGACCACGGTGGCCGGGCTGAAATCGGTGCGGAACAGGTCGGCCTGGCGAAAACGCACGCGTTCCTTTACGCCAGCCGCGCGCGCATTGTCCTTCGCCTCCCGGATACGTTCGGGGTCGAGGTCGATGCCCACGCCGCGCGCCCCGTACTTGCGGGCGGCGGAGATCACGATGCGCCCGTCGCCGCAGCCGAGGTCGTACACCAAGTCATTCCGGCCGACCCGCGCCATCGACAGCATACGGTCGACGATGTCCTGCGGCGTCGTCACATAAGGCACCTTGGGCAAGGGCCGATCGGCCAGCGCGGGCAGGATCGCCCCCGGGGCCAGCGCCAGGCCGGCCAGCGCGGCGGCGCCATGCAGCACGGTGCGGCGCTCATGCAGGATGGATAGGTCGATTCTTCGGTCGTCGGACAATGGTTTTCCTTCTGGAGCTGGCGTTGAACAGTCAGTGCAAGCGTACCCGATATCGCGCACCAGGTCGTGTACACTGGCTTCGACCGGCATGCCACATGCCGATGACAGAACAAGAACCGGATGAGAACGGGACAGAACCGATGGTGAACGGGCATTACGAACCGCTGCTGGTCTTCGTGTCGATCCTGGTGGCCATCCTGGCGTCGTACACGGCGCTCAGCCTTGCGATGCGGGTACGCCAGGCCCAGGGCCGCGCCCCATACTTCTGGATCGCCGGCGGCGCGCTGGCCATGGGCAGCGGCATCTGGTCCATGCACTTCATCGGCATGCTGGCCTTCCGCTTGCCGATGCCGGTCGGCTACGATCCCCTGATCACCTTCGCTTCCTGGCTGCTGCCGGTGGTTGCGTCAAGCCTCGCGCTGTGGCATGTGCGGCACCGCGAATTCCGGCGCCGCCAGCTGGCCTGGAGCGCCGTGCTGATGGGCTTGGGCATCAACGCCATGCACTACACCGGCATGGCCGGCATGCGCATGGACCCTGCCATCACCTATACCCCCTGGCTGTTCGCGCTGTCGGTCGCGATCGCGATCGGCGCTTCGGCGCTGGCGCTGCAGCTCGGCCTGCGCCTGCACGAGGGTGGCCGCTCGCGCCGCGCCATCCAGCTCGCGGCCAGCGTGATCATGGGCGGCGCCATCGCCGGCATGCACTATACGGGCATGGCCGCCGCCCATTTCGAGGCCGGCAGCGTGTGCCGCGCCGCGCTCGGCGGCGTCAACCAGGATCACCTGGCGGCGCTGGTCACGGTGGCCACCGTTGCCCTGCTCAGCATCGCGCTGCTGGCCACCATTTTCGACGCGCGCCTGGAAGCGCGCAACCGCACGCTGGCCGAATCGCTGCAGGCGGCGGCCGAGCGCCAGCAACTGTATCTCGACGAGCAGCGCGCCCGGGTCGAGGCCGAGAACATCAGCCAGATGAAGGACGAATTCCTGGCGACGCTGTCGCACGAGCTGCGCACGCCGCTCAACGCCATGCTCGGCTGGTCGCAGCTGCTGTTGCAGGGCCAGCGCGACGGCGCCATGCTGCGGCGCGGCCTGGAAACCATCGAGCGCAATGCGCGCGCCCAGTCGCAGCTGATCGAAGACATGCTCGACATGAGTCGCCTGCTGGCCGGCAAAGTGCGCGTCGACGCGGGGCCGATCCAGCCGCAGGATTTCATCAACGCGGCGCTCGAGACGGCGCGCCCGGCGGCGCTGGCGCGCGGCATCGGCCTGAACGCCAGCATCGACCACGGCGCCGGCCCGGTGCGCGGCGACCTGGCGCGCATGCAGCAGGTGATGTCGAACCTGCTGTCGAACGCCCTCAAGTTCACCGAGCCGGGCGGCTCGGTAACAGTCACGCTGCGGATCGATGGAGAAGGCGACGAGCGCGCGGTGGCGATCGACGTGGCCGACACCGGCGCCGGCATCGCGCCCGAATTCCTGCCCTATGTGTTCGACCGCTTCCGCCAGGCCGATGCATCGTCGGCGCGGCGCCACGGCGGGCTGGGACTGGGCCTGGCGATCGCGCGCCAGCTGGTCGAGTTGCAGGGTGGCGCGATCAGCGTGGCCAGCCGCGGCGAAGGGCAGGGCGCCACGTTTACCCTGCACCTGCCGCTGGCGGCGCCCGGTGCGGCGCCGGCGGCGCGGCTGGAACCCCTCGCCGGGCTGTCGCTCGCGCCGCCTGAGCTGGCCGGGATGACGGTGCTGGTGATCGACGACGAACTCGATTCGCTGGAGCTGGTGCAGCAGGTGCTGGCCGCCAGCGACGCCACGATCCTCACCGCCACCGGCGCGCGCGAGGCGCTGCGCCTGGTCGAGGCGCGCCGGCCAGGTCTCATCATCAGCGACATCGGCATGCCGCTGGTCGACGGTTTCGAGATGATCCGCCGCATCCGGGCGATGCCGGACCGCGAGATCGCCGGTGTGCCGGCCATCGCCCTGACCGCGTTCTCGCGGCGCGAAGACCAGCAGCGCGCGCTGGAAGCGGGCTTCGACGAGTACCTGGCCAAGCCGGTGTCCCCGGCGATCCTGCTGCAGACGGTGGCGGCGATCGTCGCCCGCCGCAAGCTGCTGCGTTCGCTCTAAGAGTGCTCCAAGGCGCCCGGCAGCACCAGGTCGAGTTCCAGCCCGCCTTCGGGGCGGCGCAGGCCGGCCACGATATAGCCGCGGTTGCGGCCCGCTTCCTTGCCCTTGTAGAGCGCGCGGTCGGCCAGCGCGATCGCCTGTTCCCAATCCGGTTGGACCGTGGCTTCCGGCGCCGAGGCGTCGCCATCCGGCGCGAACGGCAGCGATACCGCGCCGGCGGTGGCGCTGACCCTGAGCGCGGTGCCATCGTCCAGCATGACCGGAGACGCCGCGATCGCATCCAGGATGCGCTTGACCAGCAGCGGGCGCTGTTCCTGGGTCACACCCTGGGAGTACACCAGGAATTCCTCGCCGCCCCAGCGCAGCACCATGTCCGACTCGCGCATCGCCGCGCGCAGGCGCTTGCCGACCTCGACCAGCACCGCGTCGCCCGCCGCGTGGCCATGCTCGTCGTTGATGCGCTTGAAGTGGTCGATGTCGAGCAGGGTGAAGCAGTCGGCCGAGCCGAGGCGCGGCGCCGCTTCTCCGGTACGGCTGCGCATGCGGTCGAGGAAGGAGCGCCGGTTGAACAGGCCGGTGAGCGGGTCGTGGGCCGAGCGGTAGGCCAGTTCGTCGTTGAGTTCGGCCAGGCGGCGCCCGGTGAGCACCGACTTGCGGTACATCCACAGCACGCCGGCGCACAGGAACAGCGCCACCGAGGCGCCCAGCGAAGCGGCGCTCTGGAGCAGGCTGCGGTGGCGCAGTTCGGCGTCCTTGACTGCGTTTTCCTGGCGCAGCGTATCGATCTGGGCAGCGCGCTCGCGCGCCTTGAACTGTTCCTGCAGCGCCGAAATCGCCTTGTTGCGCTCGTCCAGCGCCAGTTCCTGGATCACCGTCTCGCGCTCGCGCGTGGTGGCCAGCGCTTCGCGGAAACGCCCGGCGCCTTCCAGCGCCTGGCTCTTTTCGGCCAGCAGGCGGCCGACGGTCGACATGGCGCCGGCCTTGCGCATCGCGGCGATCACCGCATCGACGTGCTGCATACCTTTGCGCTGGCGGCCCTGGCCATACAGGGCGAACCCCAGGTTGGCTTTCGCCATCTGCAGGCTGATCCGGTCCTCGCTGCGCTCGGCCGGGGCCAGGGCGGCGCGCGCCGCTTCCTCGGCCTCCTGGTAGCGGCCCGCCTTCAGGTGGGCGTTGGCGATATTGCCCAGCACATTGGCTTCGAGTGCGATCAGCTGGTGGGTATGGGCCAGTTCGAGCGCGCGGCCAAAGGCGAGCTGGGCGGCCTCGAGCTCGTCCTGCGCCACCAGGGCCCGGCCTTCGAAGAAGTGGGCTGCTGCTTCGGTGCGGGGCGGCAGCCGGACCGGCTTGGCGCGGATCTCGCGCAGCGTCTCGAGCGCCCGGACCGGATCGCGCGAGTTGACGTACATGCGCGCCATCGCCAGCCGGATGTCGGCTTCACGCGGACTCCACAGTCCGGGATGGCGCTGCACCATGTCGAGTGCGCGCAGGAAGTGGTGCAGGGCGCGGTCGTACTGGCCCACCGCGCTGTAGGCCATGCCGTGCAGGCCCTCGGCGGTGGCGGTGAATTCGAGGCTGTCGAGGTCGCGGTAGCGGGCGTCCAGGGTGGCTAGTTGGCCCAGGGCCTTGGCCGGATCGTTGTTCTCGATCAGGCGCAGCACCCGCGCCAGACTGGCCAGCGCAAGATTGAGCGGATCGCGTTCGGCCTCGGCGAGGCCGATGATAAGCTCGTTTGTCTCGAAAGCTTGGCGGAAGTTCCCTGAATCCGCCTGGATGCGTCGCAGCAGGCGAAGGTAATGGATGCGCACCGGATAGGGCGCCCCGGCGATTAGCTTCGGCCCTTCCTGCTCCAGAATAGTGCGCGCCTGCGCATTGTTCTGTTCAGCCATGGCGGCGATCTCGTCCAGCCGCGCTTCCGGATGCGGGGCTGCCGCCACCGGGCCGGCGAGCGCCACCAGCAGCGCGCCGATCGCAAGCGGTGGCGTGAATCTGGTCGTGCGTCCGGGCAAAACGGTCATGGCGGCGGGATGGATAAGCGGTAAAGCGCGGGCGAGGCGGGTGGTCCGGTCCATTATCGAATGTTGATTTGAGGAAATCAAGCACAGCGGTCCTGGCTGCGATGTTTACGCAACGGCTGCATTTCGGTAGCAGAAATTGCCTCGCGGCACGTAAATTGCAGAAGATTTGTCGGATTGCTTTGATTCGCAACAGCATTCTGGTTATATTTGCACGTCTGCAAAAAGTTGACGATTTGCAGGTGCAGCAACTGGTTTCAAGTCAGGCATGCCGGCCCAACAGGCAGGATCCCGAGAGCGTGCCCGTACGACCTGCGGGCGCGGCGCAATGACAAGACGCGGGACCATACACTTTTCTGATTGGAGAACACGTAGTGAGTATTTTTAGAACCAAGAATCTGGATGCCATGCTGGCGGCCAGCGCCAAGCCGGGCGGACTCAAGAAGGTGCTCGGCCCCACCGACCTGATCCTGCTCGGTATTGGCGCCATCGTCGGCACCGGTATTTTCGTGCTCACCGGCACGGGCGCCGTCACCGCCGGGCCTGCGCTGACCCTCTCCTTCATCGTGGCCGCCATGGCCTGCTGTTTCGCCGCCCTGTGCTACGCCGAGTTCGCCTCGACCGTGCCGGTTGCCGGTTCGATCTATACCTATAGCTACGCCACCCTGGGCGAATTCGTCGCCTGGATGATCGGCTGGGACCTGCTGCTCGAATACGGCCTGGCCACGTCGACCGTCGCGGTCGGCTGGTCCGGTTATTTCCAGTCGCTGATGTCGGGCTTCGGCCTGGTGCTGCCGGACGCGCTGACCGCCGCTCCGGGCGCCCGTCCCGGCGTCGACACCCTGTTCAACCTGCCGGCCTTCGTGATCATGATCCTTCTCACCGGCATGCTGTCGCTGGGCATGCGCGAATCGGCGCGCGTCAACAACGTCATGGTCATCATCAAGACCGGCGTTGTGCTGCTGTTCATCGCCGTCGGCGTCGGCCACGTTCGCCCCGAGAACTGGGAACCGTTCATGCCATACGGCATGGGTGGCGTGATGAGCGCCGCCGCGCTGGTGTTCTTCGCCTTCATCGGCTTCGACGCCGTCACCTCGGCCGCCGAAGAAGTGAAAAATCCGAAGCGTGACCTGCCGATCGGCATCATTGGCTCGCTGGTGGTCTGCACCATCCTGTACGTCGTGGTGGCCGCCATCATGACCGGCATCGTGCCGCACCTGGACTTCAAGGGCGTCGACCACCCGGTCTCGCTGGCGCTGCAGGTGGCGGGCGAGAACTGGGTCGCCGGCTTCGTCGACCTGGCCGCGATCCTGGGCATGAGCACCGTGATCCTGGTGATGGCCTACGGCCAGACCCGCATCCTGTTCGCCATGTCGCGGGACGGCCTGCTGCCGGCCAAACTGTCGAAGGTCCATCCGAAATACGGCACCCCATTCTTCGCCACCTGGCTGGTGGGCATCATCTTCGGCCTGATCGCCGCCGTGGTGCCGCTGAACGTGCTGGCCGAGCTGGTCAACATCGGCACCCTGGCCGCCTTTACCCTGGTCTCGATCGCCGTCATCGTGCTGCGCAAGAAGCGTCCGGACCTGCCGCGCGCCTTCCGCTGCCCTGGCGTGCCCGTGATCCCGGGCCTGGCGATCGTGTTCTGCCTGGTGCTGATGTCCTTCCTGAGCTGGCATACCTGGGTCGCCTTCGGCATCTGGCTCGCTATCGGCGCCGCCGTATACTTCGGCTATGCGCGTCAACGTTCGCTGCTGAACAAGCCGCAGCAGTAAACAGTAGCAACTAGTCCCCACGCGGCAGGCCCTTCCGGCCTGCCGCGCGCGCTTCGGCCAGTGCCGGCGCTTCATGTTAATCTGCCATCTTTGACGCCTCGACGGCGTCCCTGACATGGAGATGTACCATGAGCGCCATCGTGCTCGGCCAGGGCGATGCCCTCCTGATCGTCGACCTCCAGGTCGACTTCCTTCCCGGCGGCAGCCTCGGCGTGCCGCATGGCGACGCGGTGATCGCGCCGATCAACCGCCTGATCGACCTCTATCAAGCGCGCGCACTGCCCGTCTACGCCTCGCGCGACTGGCATCCCGAACTGCATTGCTCCTTCGCCGCCCAGGGCGGGCCGTGGCCGCCGCATTGCGTGGCCGGGACCGAAGGCGCCGGCTTTTCCGACGAACTGCGGCTGCCGGACGACGTCATCGTCGTGTCCAAGGCCGATACCGTGGAGGTGGACGCGTATTCCGCCTTCAACGGCACCGGGCTCGGAGACGCCATGCGCGCACGCGGCATCCGGCGGGTGGCCGTGTGCGGCCTGGCCACCGATTATTGCGTGCTCAATACGGTGCTCGACGGCCTGAAGGAAGACATCGAGATCCTGATCGTGGCCGAGGCCGCCCGTGCGGTCGATGTCGCGCCCGGCGATGGCGACCGCGCCATGACGCGCATGCTGCTCGCGGGGGCCGTGCCGGTGCGGCTGTCGGGCGACGGCCTGGTGGCCGACGTCGCGCTGGGCGCAAGGCCTTAGGTCGGTACAGGTCGGCCGGATCTTGCGCCTGTGGGCGTTGGCGCACGGTAGGGCCGGCGCGCGCGGCCTACAGTCGCCTTTCCACTCTCTGCGAAAGGACACCGGCATGACCAGCACCGTTGGGGATTTCCTGCTCGAGCGGCTCGGGCAATGGGGCGTGCACCGCGTCTACGGCTACCCGGGCGACGGCATCAACGGCATCCTGGCCGCCTTCGGGCGCCAGGACGCGATCGAATTCGTCCAGTGCCGGCACGAAGAGATGTCGGCCTTCATGGCTTGCGGCCACGCCAAGTTCACCGACGAGGTGGGCGTGTGCCTGGCGACGTCCGGGCCCGGCGCCATCCACCTGCTCAATGGCCTGTACGACGCCAAGCTCGATCACCAGCCGGTGGTGGCCATCGTCGGCCAGCAGCAGCGCTCCGCCCTCGGCGCACACTACCAGCAGGAAGTCGACCTGGTCAGCCTGTTCAAGGACGTGGCCGGCGAATTCGTGCAGATGGCGACCGACGCCACCCAAGTGCGCCACCTGGTCGATCGCGCCTTCCGTATCGCGCGGGCGCGGCGCTGCGTGACCTGCATCATCGTGCCGAACGACCTGCAGGAAGAAGACGCGGTGCCGAACCCGCCGCGTGAACACGGCAACACGTTTTCCGGCGTCGGCGCGGCGCTGGAAGCGGCCGTGCCGCCGCCGCAGGCGCTGCAGGAAGCGGCAAATCTGCTCAATGCCGGCGGCAAGGTCGCGATCCTGGCGGGCGCCGGCGCCCATGGCGCGCTGGAGGAACTGGTCGAGGTGGCCGAGCTGCTCGGCGCCGGGATCGCCAAGGCCTTGCTGGGCAAGGCCGTGGTCCCGGACGACCTGCCGTTCTGTACCGGCACCATCGGCATGATCGGCACCCAGGCCAGCGAGACGATGATGGAGGAATGCGACACGCTCCTGATGGTCGGTTCGAGCTTCCCGTACGCCGAATTCCTGCCGCCGGAAGGCCATGCGCGCGGGGTGCAGATCGATGCCGACGCCACCATGCTCGGCCTGCGCTATCCGATGGACGTCAACCTGGCAGGCGACGCGCGCGCAACGCTGCGCGCGCTGATCCCCCTGTTGCGGCGCAAGGAAGAGCGCAGCTGGCGCGCGCGCATCGAGACGAATGTGGCGGAAAGCTGGCGCGTGCTGGACGAACGCGCGCGCCAGCCGGGCAAGCCGGTCAATCCGCAGCGCGCCTTCAGCGAGCTGTCGCCGCGCCTGCCCGCGGACGTGATCCTGGCCGGCGATTCGGGCTCGGTGTCGGCCTGGTATGCGCTGCACCTGCGCCTGCGGCGGGGGATGATGGCGTCGCTGTCGGGCGGCCTGGCGACCATGGGTTCGGCGGTGCCGTATGCGATGGCGGCCAAGATGGCGCACCCGGGCCGGCCGGTGATCGCACTGGCCGGCGACGGCGCGATGCAGATGAACGGCATGAACGGCCTGATCACGATCGCGCGCCACTGGCGCGACTGGGACAATCCGACGCTCGTGGTGCTGGTGCTGAACAACCGCGACCTCAATTTCGTGACCTGGGAACAGCGCGGCATGCAGGGCGAGCCGAAGTACGAAGCGTCACAGCAGCTGCCCGATTTCTCGTATGCGGAATATGCGCGCATGCTGGGCCTGGAGGGCGAGCGGGTCGAGGATCCGGAAGCGCTGGGGCCGGCCTGGGACCGGGCCCTGGCGGCCGGCCGCCCGTTCGTGCTCGAAGTGCTGGCCGATCCGAATATTCCGCCGTTCCCGCCGCATATCGTGGACGCTCAGGCAAAGCAGGTCGAAGAGGCGAAGCGCAAGGGCGATCCCGAGGCAGCGGACGTCGAGCGGGGCGTGCGGCAGCAGGGTGGCGCAGCGACGTCGTAGGCGTAATTAATTTGCAATCGAATGCTGCGCTGCGAGATATATTTTTTGTAATCCCTATCTTACATTCTCGCAGCGCGCCTACCGATTCTCGCAACATGGTCCAGCTTGGATAATGTCGGTAATCGTCCATAGGACACATTACGATGCGAGACATGACACCAATGCTGTTAGCCGACGCGCCGCGCGTCGAGACCGCGCCCCTTGCTACCGCAGAAGGCGCGAAGGACCTGTATTTTTCGCTGTACGCCGATCCGTCAGCGAATCCCGAACAGGCGAGGGACTTCGTGGCCGCCCAGATGGCGATCGCGCGCGAGCTGCCGTCCGACCTGCCGGCCAGCATCGACCAGCTGCAGGCCTGGATCGAAGAGCGCACCGACATCGTCGGCCAGCAGTACCGCGACTACCTCGCCGCACGCAAGAACGGCGCGCCGCGCCGCTACTTCTCGTGCCGCGCGCACGCGCTGTACTTCATCAAGGGCGTGGCTCCGACCAAGCTGGTCGACGGCGCCTGGCTGTACGGCCTCACGCGCCAGTGGGACGACGTCGCTTTCCATCCGCTGATCAAGACCTATCTGGAAGAACTGGGCGAGGGCCTGCCGGACAAGAACCACGTGACCCTGTACCGCAAGCTGCTGGCCACCCACGGCTGCGAAAGCTGGGAAGACCTGGGCGACGACCACTTCCTGCAAGGCGCGCTGCAGTTGGCGCTGGGCCACCACGCCGAGCACTTCCTGCCCGAAGTCGTCGGCTACAACCTCGGCTACGAACAGCTGCCGCTGCACCTGTTGATCACGTCCTATGAGCTCAATGAACTGGGCATCGACCCGTATTACTTCACCCTGCACGTGACGGTCGATAACGCCGCCAGCGGCCATGCGCGCAAAGCGGTGCAGGCGGTGCACGACCTGATGCCGAAGGTCGGCGACCGCGAGGCCTTCTGGCAGCGCGTGGTCGACGGCTACCGCCTGAATGAACTGGGCGCCAGCACCACCTCGGTGATCGGTGAGTTCGACCTGCAGTCGGAACTGGTCGGCATCCTGGCCGCCAAGAGCGGCGTGGGCAAGAACATGCACTCCGATTACTGCCGCGTGGCCGGCCGCTCGGTCAACGACTGGCTGACCGACCCGGAACAAATCCCGGCCTTCCTGGCCGCGCTCGAAGGGGCCGGCTGGATCAAGCGCGGCGAAGACGTCGAGCATAGCCGCTTCTGGCGCCTGGTCGAAGGCGAGCGGGCCGAGATGTTCGGCGTGTTCAACGCCTACGAACTGCAGGTGCTGCGCGACTGGATCACCTCTACTGCCGACGGCAAGCCGGCCAGCGCCCAGCGCGTGCTGACCGCAAGGGCGCGCCAGCGCACGCTCGACCAGCTGGGGCAGGGCGCGCAGCAGAGCAATGCGCATCCGGTGCGCGGCCTGATCCGCCGCCACGCCAACCTGGATGACGCCGACGCCAATAACGAGCTGCGCCTGCTGGAACAGCAGGTGGCGGCGGCGAACGGCAAGCAGGAGGCGATGCAGATGCTGGGCCGGCTGCTGTCGCCGGAGATTCACCATACGGCGGTGGGCCTGATGGCCACCCGCATGTACACGCAACTGTTCGACGCCTGAACCGCCTGCACAGTGCGATAACGGCCGGCATGCGATAGAGAGCGCATGCCGGCCGTGGCTACAAATACGACTATTACAAGGAAATCACACGTGCAAATCCTCGAACAACGCTTCCTGCGCGGACCGAACGTCCACGCCGACTCGCCATGCCTGCTGTCGGTGGTCGACCTGCAGGACCTGTACGGCAAGTCCACCAAAGACCTTCCCGGCTTCAATCACGCGCTGCTCGAGCTGCTGCCGTCGCTGCACGGCGAGCGCCTGCCCGCCGGCCAGCCCGGCGGCTTCGCCCAGCGCCTGCATGAAGGCACCTACCTGGGCCGCGTGATCGAACACGTGACCCTGGAACTGCAAACCCTGGCCGGCGCCCCCGCGTCCTTCGGTCGCACGCGGCCGGTGAACGGCCATCCGGGCCAGTTCCGCATCGTCTGCGCCTACAGCTGCGAAAAGCTGGCCGAGCCGGCCTTCGACCTGGCGCTCGACCTGGTCACGGCGCTGGCGCATGGCGAGGGCTTCGAACTGGCCCCGCGACTGGAAGAGCTGCGCGGCATCGCCGCGCGTTATGCGATCGGCACCAGCACCGCCGCCGTGATCGCGGCGGCGCAGGAGCGCGGCATTCCGGTGCAGCGCATCACCGACGAAGCGAATCTGTTCCTGCTCGGCTGGGGCGTGCGGCAAAAGCGCCTGCAGGCCACGACCACCGGCGACACCAGCTTCATCGCGGTGAAGATCGCCAGCGACAAGCAGCTGACCAAGGCCTTGCTGAAGGAAGCCGGCGTGCCGGTGCCTGAAGGCGACGTGGTCACCACCGTGGAGTCGGCCCAGCGCGTGGCGCGCCGCCTGAACGGTCCGGTGACCCTGAAGCCGCTGGACGGCAACCAGGGCAAGGGCGTGACGGTCGACTGCAATACGCCGGACGACGTCGCGCGCGCCTTCGAATTCGCGCGCCAGTATGGCCGCCGCATCATCGTCGAACGCCATGTGAAGGGTTGCGACTACCGCGTGCTGGTGGCGGGTGGACGCGTGGCAGCCGCTTCGCGGCGCCGTCCGGCCCATGTGGTGGGCGACGGCGTCAAGACCATCCGCGAACTGGTCGAGATCGAGAACGCCAACCCGGCGCGCGGCGCCGGCCATGTGACGATCCTGACCCGGATCGCGCTCGACGAGCATGCGGCGGACATGCTGTCGCGCCAGGGCTTCGAATTCGACAGCGTGCTGCCCGTCGGCGTGGTGGCCGAGTTGCGCGGCAACGCCAACCTGTCGACCGGCGGCACCGCCGAAGACGTGACCGACCTGCTGCCCGATTCGACGCGCCTGTTGTGCGTGCGCGCAGCGAGCAAGATTGGCCTGGACGTGGCCGGCATC
>DDKG01000220.1 GCA_002339265.1 Massilia sp. UBA2604
TCGACCCGGCGCGCCGAGCGCCGGTTCAGTACCAGGCAGTGTTCGGGGAAGGTCGCCGGCACCAGGTGCGGCTGGCCGGGCAGGCTCGACCAGTCGCTTTCCAGCTCGAATTGCAGCTTGGCGTTGCCGCCGATGGAGCTGACAAACGTCGCGTGGTGAGTGAGCGGCAACTCACTGTCGGTGAAATCCAGCACGAAATGGGGCAATTCCGGATCGACCGACTCGATCCGCACCAGGATCGGGTCCTGGATGCCGGAATAGACGGTGACCGGATCGCCGCTCTGCGCCAGGGCGGTCAAGGCTTCGCCGATGTCGAAGGGATCCGACATCTGGTGCGGCGCGGCATTGCCCGGGATGCGGCTCAAGAGATCGGAGGGCTTGGGCGGGCCCTTGCGGGCAAAAGCGACGGCATCGGAGACGTTCACGGCGGGGTCCTGGGCGTGATTGTAAAATGCTGCTGCACGGAAGTATAAGCCTGTTTGTAATGTTGTTGCAAACGGGAAATCAATCGTGCAGCATTGGCATGAATCAAATTTCCAGGTTATCAATCAGGCGGGTGGTGCCCAGCTTGGCCGCCGCCAGCACCACCAGCGGCTCGCCGCGTTCCAGGTCGGCCGCGCCGGGCGCCTGCAGGTCGATGCGCTTGCGCACCGAGATATAGTCCGGCTTCCAGCCGCGTTCGGCCAGGGCGGCCATCGCGCGCGCTTCGACGGCTTTGATGTCGCGTTCGCCGCTGCGGATGGTGTCGGCCACCGCGTTCAGGTGCTGGTACAGCACCGGGGCTTCGGCCCGCTCGCTGCTGGACAGGTAGCCATTGCGCGAGGACAGGGCCAGGCCGTCTTCGGCGCGGAAGGTCTCGGCGCCGATGATCTCGGTCGGCAGGGCGAACTGGCGCGCCATATTTCGCACGATCATCAGCTGCTGGTAATCCTTCTTGCCGAACACGGCCACGCGCGGCTGCACGCAGGAGAACAGCTTGGTCACGACGGTGCACACGCCCTCGAAGAAGCCGGGACGGAATTCGCCTTCCAGCGTATTGCCCAGGCCGTCCGGCGGACGCACGCGGTATTCCTGCGGCTCGGGATACAAATCCTTCTCGGTCGGCGCGAACAGCACGTAGACGCCTTCCTTCTCCAGCTTGGCCACGTCTTCCTGGAAGGTGCGCGGGTATTTGTCGAAATCCTCGTTCGGGCCGAACTGCAGGCGGTTGACGAAGATCGAGGCGACCACCGGGTCGCCGTGGCGGCGCGCCAGGCGCATCAGCGACAGGTGGCCTTCATGCAGATTGCCCATCGTCGGCACGAAGGCGGTGCGCAGTTGGCCGCGCAACTGGTCGCGCAATTCGTCAATGGAAGAAATGATTTTCATGGGTGTTCGGGTAAGAATGAAGCGGCGGCATCAAGCCGGCGAATAGGCGAGGCGCACGTAGATCGGCGCAAAAGGTTCGGCCTGGGTAATTTCGATCAGTGTTTCTTTCGCCAGTTCGAGCATGGCGACAAAGTGTACTACCACGATAGGCACCGTGTGCTGGCCCGCGAACAGGTCGCCGAACTCGACGAAGCGCTGCGACTGCAGCGTGCGCAGGATGGCCGACATGTGCTCGCGCACCGACAGTTCCTGGCGCCCGATCCGGTGGTGCTGGGTCAGCTTGGCGCGGCGCAGTACGTCGAGCCAGGCGCGCTGCAAGTCCCACGGGTCGACGTCGGGCAGGGGCTGGATCAGGCTCTGTTCCACGAACAGCTGGGGCCGGACGAAATCGCGGCCTTCTTGCGGCACATTGCCCAGCGCGACGGCGGCGGACTTGATCTGTTCATAGTCCAGCAGGCGGCGCACCAGCTCGGCGCGCGGGTCGCCGGCGTCCTCGACCAGGTCGTCCTGGCGCTTGGGCAGCAGCATGCGGGATTTGATTTCGATCAGCATCGCCGCCATCAACAGGTACTCCGCCGCCAACTCGAGGTTGCTCTTGCGGATCTGCTCGACGTACACCAGGTATTGCAGGGTCACCTGCGCCATCGGGATGTCGAGGATGTTGAAGTTCTGCTTGCGGATCAGGTACAGCAGCAGGTCGAGCGGACCTTCGAAGGCGTCGAGGAAGACCTCGAGCGCGTCTGGCGGGATGTACAGGTCGTTCGGCAGGCGCGTCAGCGGCTCGCCATACAGGCGCGCGATCGCGGCGTCTTCCGGTGCGGAGGGCGCGGCATGCTGGTCGTCCACGGCGGCTTCCAGGGGCACGTCGTCCCCTGCGGCCGCCCCTTGGGGCATCATGCGCGCGCCTCCGTCCTCAGACCTTTGTCTGGTACGGGTAGGCTTGCTGGCGCAGGCGCGATTGCTGGATGCGCTCCTGCTCGTCGAGCGAGACCGGCTCCTTGTCCCACAGCAGGGCGCGGCCGGCGACCTGGCCTGCGTCCAGGTGCGGGTTCTGTTTCTTCAGCTCCGAGATGAACTTGGTGTGCTCGGATTCGTACATCACGTGTTTTTTCGAGAAGATCATGATTCGCTTGAGATAAATGACGGCTGAGTGCCGGCGACGGGCAGATTCTTGTTCCGCCTGCCGCCGGCGTCAAGTCTTACTTGTCTTATTTGTGCAGCTCGTTCAGCTGGCGGGCGATGATGTCGTGGTTGAGCCACAGTACCGGCGCGATCTTTTCCGACGCGCCATGGAACATCAACGGGCCGGCGCCTTCCAGCACCAGGCTCGACAGGTGGTCGGTGATCAGCGCCTTCTTGTCCTTGTGCAGGGCGGTGATGGCTTCCGAGGTGCCGATCATGACTTCGGCCAGCTCCGGGGTGTTGTCCATCGGCCAGGCTTCGAAGTTGCGGAAAGCGGCGCTGGTCGCATCGTTATTGTACCCCTCGATGGTGTCGAGCAACTGTTGCAGCGAGGTGCCTTCGCCCAGCAGTTCTTCGCAGATGCGCCACTGCTCGTCGGCCCAGGCGCCGCCGCCTTCCTTCTTCAG
>DDKG01000337.1 GCA_002339265.1 Massilia sp. UBA2604
TTGCGACGATCCGCAAACCGGACATTGTACCGCTCCCGGCCCGCGGTCGTCCAAGCGCCTTAAGTAACACCCCTGGTAACAAGCCTCAGGCGACGCCGTTCTTGCGGAACCAGGCCAGCGCGCGGTTCCATCCGTCCTTGGCATCAAGCTCGCTATAGCTCTTGCGGTAATCGGCGTGGAAGGCATGGTCCGCATCCGGATAGACGTGGATGGTCGAGCGGCTGTTGCCCTTGTCGAGCGCGGCCTGCATGCGCTTGACCGTATCGAGCGGGATGCCGGAATCCTTGCCACCGTACAGGCCTAGCACCGGCACTTTCAGGTTCTGGGCGACGTCGATCGGGTGTTTCGGCGTGTTCGGGGTCGCCTCGCCCACCAGGCGGCCATACCAGGCCACGCCGGCCTTGACGTCGAGGTTGTGCGCCGCGTACAGCCAGGTGATGCGTCCGCCCCAGCAGAAACCGGTGATGCCCAGCTTCTTGGTATCGCCGCCGCGCTGCTTGGCCCAGGCCACCACGGTATCGAGGTCGGACATGACTTGCGCGTCGGGCGTCTTCGACACGATGTTCTTGATCAGGTCGGGGATGGCTTCGACCTTGGTCGCATCGCCCTGGCGCACGAAAAGGTCGGGCGCGATCGCCATATAGCCCTGCTTGGCGAAGCGGCGCGCCACGTCCTTGATGTGTTCGTGCACGCCGAAGATCTCGGAGATCACCAGGATCACGGGCACATCGGTCTTGCCGCGCGGCTGGGCGCGATAGACGGGCACGTCCTGGCCCTCGATGATCAGGATGCTGTCGGCGGCGTCGAGGCCCTCGGTGTCGGTCTGTACCTGGGTCTGCGCGACCACCGGCAGCGCGGCCGCGGCGAAGCCGGTGCCGACCGCCGCCTTCAGGAAGTCGCGCCGCTTCACGCCGTCGTCATAGGCGCTGGCGCCGAGCAGGCTGTTACCGTCGTTGACGAGATCTTTCATGAACATCCCCTTTCTGGTCAGTGTTGGACAGGCTTGCAAGTTTAGCATCGCCCGGGCCGACTGCACGCGCCGCACGGATGAGCTCGGGCCGTGGTTGAAACGACACAGATGCAAGATGAATATTTACGTAATGAGAATGATTCGCATTATAATTCTCAACTGAAAAATATTGATCGCTTCGCATCTGCGTCTGCAGCCGAGACGACCGGCATCCGCCTCTCACACCAAAAACCTTCGCTCATGACCAGCCACTCCCGCAGCACCGCTCGCATATTCACCCTGAACACCCTCACCGCCGCCATCCTCGGCATACTGCCCGCCTGGCACGCCATGGCCGAAGAAGCACCCGAGCTTCCATCCGCCGTCAACGAAGTGAAAATTACCGGCGCCCGCGATGCCACCACCGAAGGCAGCGGCTCGTACACCACCACCGGTCCGCTGGCGACCGGCGCGCGCCTGAACCTGACGCCGCGCGAGACGCCGCAATCGCTGTCGATCATGACGCGCGAACGCATGGAAGAACAAGGCCTGCAGACGCTGGCCGAAACCATGCAGCAGGTAACCGGCGTCTACGTCAACTACAACGACACCGAGCGTGTCACCTATAACGCGCGCGGCTACGCGATCAACAACTTCCAGGTCGACGGCATGCTGAACCTGTTCGGCAGCTCGCTCAAGGCCAATGGCGACAACGTGGTGTACGACCGCATCGAGGTGGTGCGCGGGGCGACCGGGCTTACCACCGGCGCCGGCGACCCATCGGCCACCATCAACCAGGTGCGCAAGCGCCCCACCAAAACCTTCCAGGGCAATGCAGCCGTGCGCATCGGCACCCATGAGCTGCGCCGCGCCGAGCTCGATGTGTCGGGTCCGATCGCCTACGAGGGCAAGCTGCGCGGCCGCTTCGTCACCGCCAAGCAGGAAGCCAAGTCGTTCCGTCCGCTGTACGAGCAGGATCTGGGCGCCCTGTACGGCATCCTCGAGGCCGATCTCGGCGCAAGCACGACAGTGTCGCTCGGCTACGAGCGCCAGAAGTCCGATCCGCGCGGCTCGACCTGGGGCACCGTCCCCTACTGGAACGCCGATGGTTCGCTGGCCAATATGCCGCATGACCTGAACCTGTCGACGCCCTGGGCCTCGTGGAATATGGACGAGAAGAAGACCTTCGCCACGCTCGAGCACCGCATCAACGGCGACTGGCGCCTGCGCGCCGGCTGGACCACGGCCGACCGCGTGCAGGACGGCAGCCTGTACTTCGGCTATGGCGGCTATCCGCGCGCCGACGGCAGCGGCAGCGGCATCACGGTCGCCTATGGCCGCTTCCCGGCCGACGAGACGATGGACGTGCTCGAGCTGAACATCGACGGCAAGTTCGACCTGTTCGGGCGCCGTCATGACCTGGTATTCGGCTGGGGCAAGGCCGATCGCGAGACCATCTCGCCGCGCATCACGCTCGGCGCGGTCCCGGATGGCTATGGCCTGATCCCGAACTGGCAGACCTGGAGCGGCGACGTGCCGGAATTCCCGTCCACGGTCGGCGCGCACCCGACCAGCATCAACAACGTCGACCAGAAGGCGGCTTTCATCGCCACGCGCCTGAACCTGTCCGACGCGCTGAAGGCGGTGGTCGGCGCGCGCCATGGCAAGTACACGACCCGCACCCGCAACTTCAGCGAAGCCGGCGCCAACACCAGCACCACGGGTTTCACCAACGACGACATCGTCACGCCCTATGTCGGCCTGCTGTTCGACCTGAACCAGCAATGGACCGCCTATACCGCCTACACCAGCATCTTCCAGCCGCAGAACTTCCGCGATGCGAACAACGAGTTCCTGGATCCGGTCGAGGGCAACAATATCGAGGCCGGCGTGAAGGCGGAACTGTTCGACCGGCGCATGAATTTCTCGGCTGCGGTATTCCGCAGCAAGAAGGACAACGTGGCCGAGATCGACGACAGCGTGCCGCCCAATTCGCTGCCCGGCGCGGTCCAGGCCTATCGCAGCACCGGCAAGGGCAATGTGATCGACGGCGTCGAGGTGGAAGCATCGGGCCAGATCGTGCGCCAGTGGAACCTGTCGGCCGGCTACAGCCATACCCGCTCGCGCAATGCCCTGGGCGCGCCGATCAATACCGTCATTCCGCGTAACCTGCTGCGCGTCTTCACCAGCTACCGCTTCGGCGACAACGAACGCTACACGGTCGGCGGCGGCGTCAACTGGCAGAGCAATCTGTGGAACACGGCGCAGAAACCCACCGGCAGCTTCAACGCCAGCGGCGCGCCGATTACCTCGGCGTCGCGCATCGGCCAGGGCTCGATCTGGCTCGCCAACCTGATGGCAAGCTACCGCATCAACGAGCACCTGACGGCCAGCGTCAACGTGAGCAATGTGTTCGACAAAATCTACTACAACCGGGTCGGCTTCTACAACGGCCTGCACTACGCGGAGCCGCGCACAGCGTCGGCAACCCTGCGCGCCACGTTCTGATCGACGCCTCTCCACGCCGGCAGCCATTGCCTCAGGCTATTGATGTCTAATTGCGTGAAGTGACGGACAGCGTTGAGTACATAAGGACTCGGAACCGCAGGTGGCGAGCGCGACGGTTGTGCCGCGCTCGTCGGACTCGCAGCTTAGTATTGACGGGTAAAAGCCATCGCATGCTGCTAGCCCATCGCATCAAACGGGATCCAACCGAAGCGCAGAGCGACTACTTTTCTCGTGCGGCTGGCACTGCCCGGCGCATCTGGAATTGGACACTTGGTGAATGTCTGCGACTTCTGCGCATCTTTAATGCGCCTCTTCCCAGTTCTTGCCGACGCCGGTTTCCGCCAGCAGTGGCACGTTCAGCTTGGCCACGCCCGCCATCAGCTCCGGCAGCTTGACCCGCACCAGTTCGAGCTCGCCTTCCGGCACTTCGAGCACCAGTTCGTCATGCACCTGCATGATCATGCGCGTACCCAGCTTCTCGCTCTCGATCCAACCCTGCACCGCGATCATCGCCAATTTGATCAGGTCGGCCGCCGTGCCCTGCATCGGCGCATTGATCGCCGCGCGTTCGGCGCCGGCGCGGCGCGGGCCGTTCGGCGAATTGATCTCGGGCAGCCACAGGCGGCGGCCGAACACGGT